>DDWE01000158.1 GCA_002345625.1 Desulfuromonadaceae bacterium UBA2294
TTTTCCATCTTGTGCTGAATGTCGGACTGCATGGCGACCGTCAATGAAGATAGCGCCACAACGGTGGCAACACCGATCATCAGTCCGACGATGAGAAAGGCCATCCGGGCCTTGCGCCGCTTGAGATTTCGAATAGCAATTCCGAAGAGAGTCACGATTTGATCCTTTTATGGTCAGGCACGCGGAAAGTAACGTACGCCGGCTTGCAACTCCGACTCAATAAGAACAACTTGATCTCCTGAGATGGTGCGCGTCAACGGCGCCGGATTACAGCCCCCTTTGACTTCATTGATGCGGTCGGAGCTGAACTGCTGATTGCAGTTGTTGCAAACCATGGAATCGCCCTCCTGCCGGTAACCTTTCAGAGACTTGTAACAGACATCGCAGGCATCGAAAGCGGCACGAATAGCACCATCGTGACTTTTGAGCAGAAAAAATTTAGACACATTGCCATCAGCGGCACGATATGCATAATAGTGTGCCTTGCCATCCTGCACGTCGGCGAGGGGCAGGGAAACCTGACCATTTTGAGCCGTAACGAAGGCATCGGCAGTGCCGGCGCCACCTCCGACGACAAAAAGTCCGACAGCGGCCAGCAGCCCGGCAACAACGACCGTGGTAACGAGCAGCTTTGAGCGCCCCTTTTTGGGATCAGCGACAAATTGCTGTTTTTTATCCTGACGTGTATCCATGCGTATCCTCCAAAAATCTGTTGAATTTTGACCCTGTTTTTTTAAATTCAAAACCGTCTATAACGATTGTCCGCAACATGAGCCACCGCAACCGGAACGATTTGGCTGGAGCGGCCGTGCCGGTGCGTCGAGAGCGATCGAGGTTGCCGGATAGCCGGCTGCGGTAATCGTGGCCGCGATCAAATCAGGACTGGTGCGCTTCGGGTCAAACCGGACCACAGTCCGCTTCTGGCCGACGTCTGTCTGAACCTCAGATACACCATCCAGTGTTCCCACCGCCTGACGCACATTCTCCGTACAGGCACCACACGTCAGGCGCTCTACGGAAAAGGCCGCAGTCATCAACGTCGCCGACGCATTCTGATTAAATAAAGGCAACGCCAGAACAGACATTGCAGCCAGCACAACAATGGACCCGACAATCAACTCTTTTTTCATATGAAACTCCTTGGCAAGGGAATTTAAACATCACCCACCACTAGAGCATATGACGTGCCAAAACTCTAAACAGCTGTTTTTATGTGATTTTCAATAATTCAAGGAGGATAAACGGTAGGAACTCGCTTTGAGTTGTTGAATATTCTACAGTTGAATGTAGATTATTCAGCAGTCAGGAGAATCAATTTAATTATTGGAGGGGGACATACGCAGGGTATAAAATTGACCATCACGCTCAACGATAACGTGATCAGGGTTGATCCTCTGTAGATGGTAACCGTCAATAACGGTTGCCTCCATAACCGGCAGGTCATTGAGAATGGCGATGCGTGATTGCCGATCAGATTGATAGACGATCCCGGTGAGTACTGGCAAGTTGGCCGGAAGCACTGCTACGGCTGGCGGGGACACGAAAACCGGTCTGGTGACGGATGGCACATCTGATATGGGCGAAGTAACCGGACCCACAATTGTCGTCGGTGTAGCCGGAGCGGGTGACGGAGAGACAGACAGACTGACTGGCAATGGTGATTGTGTTGCGCTAACCAGAAGCAGCACGGCAACAAGCAGCAACATGAGAATCAGAAACAGAAAGGCCGGCAGAAGCCATTGGCGGCGGCGCCGACCATGGTCAGTTCGCAGGATATCACCGGCCACAGCAGTCGACAACATCTCGCCCCGTTCGGTCTTCTCCTTCTCCAGTTTGCGCAGTGCATCAAGAATTGAGCTCATGGCCGTCCTCCGACCTGTGCCACACCGAGTCGTGGCGGATGGAACTGATCGCTTTGCCGGTAAAGCAACATCAGGGTCAGTGGCCCGACCCGACCATCCTGTACAATGCCAACTTGTGCCTGAAAACGGGTCACGGCAGCAATGGTTGCATCATCATAAATACCACTGGATGAACCCTGATATAACCCGGCTTGTTGCAGCAAGCTTTGCACGTCGCGCACATCGGCGTGACTTTGACCCGCAACCGACACCGAGGACAGGTTGAGATAGTTCTGCCAAGGGAGCCAGGCGCGACCACTATAAAGAGCCTTGAGCTCATCGGCGCTCAATCCCTGACCGACCGGATCGGGGACAACCTGAAACCCATTTGCCACAGTACTGATAACGGCCAGATACCGATGGCCGCTGACCGCCGGCAAACGCAATTCGAGTAAAAAAGGGGCATCGAAAGCCAGCAATGCAGCAGGATCGCCAGTATAGACAAGCCAGCGCCAGGAATATTTCGATGAATTGTGCTCAAGGGCCTGAGGCGAAACCGGAAAAGCATCCCCCTCAGCATTGCAAACTGCCGTCAGTGTCTGCATGGCCATAGTAAAAGAACTTTGCTCATCTATCCCTGACAGCCCGTTGCGAAACTGGCTGAGGCGCTGTGACGTCGGAATCAGCGAACTGGCCACATCAGGAACTACAGCGACGGTAGAGGCAACCGGAGGGGCAGCATTCACCGGAGCGCGATTGAGATACGCGGCGTAAAGACCACCAACGAGCAATATGACTGTAACAGCGGCAGACAACAAAGAGCGGTAGCGCCGATTGCGTGCTTTTGGCCGTTCCAGCTCGCGCACGGCAAGACGCAGATCATTGGCACTGACTTGCCGTCGATCGGCACTGTAGGCGGCGAGCAGGGCGCGATCAGTCAGCACATTGACCAAACGCGGCAAACCTCCGGAGGCCCGGTAAATGGCACGCAGGGCTGCCGGTGACACCAGAGCTTCAGGCTGAAGTGCACCCGCTATCCGTAACCGGTGTAATACATAAGCGCCGGTGTCACGCCGATCCATGGGGCGAAGGTGGTACCGAACGGCGATTCGCTGACTGAGTTGGCGCAGATTGGGCTGGGCGAGTAGTTCGCCCAGTTCCGGCTGGCCGACCAGAACGATCTGAATCAGCTTATCGGTCTCGGTCTCCAGATTAGACAGTAGACGGATCTGCTCCAGAACCGGTGCAGTGAGATTCTGCGCCTCGTCGATGACCAGAACCACGGTGCGACCGGCTTTATTTTCGGCCAGTAAAAAAAGGTTGAGTCGATCGAGCAGATCCCGTCGATCTGTGACGGCGGCATCAAGGCCGAATTCTCGACAGATAGCGGCCAGCAACTCTTCCGCCGACAGGCTCGGATTAAAAATGAGCGCCAGACGAAAATCCTGATTGACCAGTTGTTCGAACAGTGTCCGCAACATGGTGGTTTTGCCCGCACCAACTTCGCCGGTAATCTCGATAAACCCGCAACGACTCTGCAGACCATACAGCAGGTGCGCAAAAACCTCACGATGCTGTCGGCTCAGAAAGACGAAGCGCGGATTAGGTGTGATGTTGAAGGGTTTTTCCTGTAAACCGAAATAACGCAGGTACATAAAACCATTCCGTTGGTTAAGGCTTTTGCCGCATTATTCAGGACATGAGATAATTAAGCAAGGGAGTTCCCTGCCTAAAAACTGATTCATGGCCGATAATACCGTAACACAGCATGGTCCTTTCGATTTACAGGCTAGATACAGGCAAAGATCGATCAATTTTTGCTGACGGCGGATAAAAACCTGTTACCATGTCAGCTCAAATCACATTTAACTGGAGCTGACTATGAGCGACTGGCGCAAATATCTCACCGAACCGCGTATTGCCTATTTCTCTATGGAGATCGGTATCTCCAATGACATCCCTACCTTCAGCGGCGGTCTCGGTGTGCTGGCCGGAGATACGATCAAAAGTGCGGCCGATCTTAAGCTTCCTCTGGTCGCCATTACCCTGATCTATCGTATGGGGTACTTTCGGCAAAGCCTGAACCCGAAAGGCTGGCAGATTGAATCGCCGCGTCCCTGGCGACCGGAACAGTATATGACTCTTCTGCCGACAAAAACCCTGGTTACCATTGATGGTCGAGACGTTAAAATCCAGGCATGGGTCTATCGGGTCAAGAGCCCGACCGGTGGCGAAATTCCGGTTCTGTTCCTTGATACCGACATTCCAGGCAATCAGGAAGAAGATCGCCACCTCACCGACTATCTGTACGGCGGGGACAAGAACTATCGCTTGAAACAGGAGATCATTCTCGGCATAGGCGGTGCGCGCATCCTCGATGTCCTCGGCTTTACTATCCGCAAATACCATATGAACGAAGGGCACGCCGCCCTGCTGACCCTGGAACTGTTGAATCGCCCAAAACACCCCCTGGAAGAGGATTGGGACGACCGGGTCCATCGTGCCGCCGAGCAGTGTGTCTTCACAACCCATACCCCGGTTGAGGCTGGACACGACCGCTTCCCTTACCCGGTCGTTGAGCAGATTCTCGGCGAAATGATTCCCTATCCACAGCTGAAAAAAATGGCTGGGGAAGATGAAATGAACATGACCGTGCTCGCCCTCAACCTCAGCAGTTATGTAAACGGTGTTGCAAAAAAACATGGCGAGGTCTCCAAATCCCTGTTTCCCGGGTTTCAGATTCACGCCATAACCAACGGCGTCCACCCCTTCACCTGGACCTCGCTTTACTTTGTCGACCTCTTCGACCGCTATCTGCCTGGATGGGCCAACGAACCGGAACTGCTGGTTCGCGTCGAGACAATCCCGGATGAAGATATATGGGAAGCGCATGCCGGGGCTAAGGCTTATCTGTTTCAGTACATCGAAGAGAGCACAGGGGTCCATTTTGACCCTGAGATCCTGACCATCGGCTTCGCCCGGCGTGCGGCGGCTTATAAGCGCGGCGATCTTATTTTTTCAGATATCAACCGGATACTGGAGATCGGCAAGGGCAAGATTCAGCTGGTTTTCGGCGGCAAAGCCCACCCTCAGGACACCCTGGGCAAAGAGCTTATTCAGAGGATCGTCCAACATATCGAATCCCTCCACGGGCAGATCAGTGCGGTCTATCTGGAAAACTACAACATGGAAATAGCGGCACGGCTGATCCCCGGCGTCGATCTATGGCTCAACAACCCCTTGCGCCCCCTTGAGGCGTCAGGCACCAGCGGCATGAAGGCAACGTTAAACGGGGTGCCAAATTTCAGCGTTCTCGATGGGTGGTGGATCGAAGGTCATATGGAGGGAATCACCGGTTGGGCCATCGGCCCTCACCCGGATGGGACATCTGCCGACCCCAACTCCTCCGAAGTCGATGCCCTCGACCTTTATGAAAAGCTGGAGAAGATTATTGTACCGCTTTACTATGAAAACCGGCCCGCATGGATTCGCGTGATGAAAAATGCTATCAGCATGAATGCTTCGTACTTTAATACCCATGTCATGATGCGCCGCTACGTTACCGAGGCCTACCTGCGTTGACCATCAAAGACACCTTTGATGATTTGACAAGATGATCAACTCAACAAAAATGCCGGCTTCATGCCGGCATTTTTATTAAATCAACTAGACTCCTAGAATTCGTAACGAACGCCGGTTGGCGAATACGCCGCAGAAGGCATCTGCCCCTCCCTTTCGACATGCCGTCGCCGCAGGCAATCACCTGCAAACGGCCCTCGACAATAAATTCTCTTCAACTCATCCAGAACACCTGACAGCTCAGTATTCGCAAACTCGCCGAAAAAAGCGCACTGACTCAAATAACTGCACTCAGGCACCTGAGATCCTGAAATGTTATCTTTTTTCACCGTTCCCCCTCACTGACTAGCGGCACGACGCATACGTAATGTATGCGACAGGGTTAACGTATTGACCACACCAAAATAATGACCTTCATACCATGCCAGATCACGACGTAATTGTTTAAGCTGAAAGCGGCTGTGCAGAACGGCAAAAACCCAAGTAAAAGTCATGGCTATAAACAGCCACTGACTACCGCTCCAGCTGAACAGGGAATTGATCAGAATATAACCGATCAACGCGCCAATACTATAAGGAAGGATAATCCTTGCCGCCAGACCGATCAGCACCCCGAACAAGGGGAGGAACAGACTATACAGCAGAAAAGCACTAACAATCGCAAGCAGCTCCCACATGACGGCCTCCTCTTCCAGAAGTTTTTCTTCGTAATTACTAACATAATCGAACAGAAAGTAAACATTTTTAATGTAAAATTTATCAGATATCGAATTCAATATCGTTCGCTGAGCAATAAAAATATGAAAAAAAACCGCCACCCGATAAACAATCAGGTGGCGGTTTCAATATGGCGGCCCCGACGAGATTCGAACTCATGGCCTACCGCTTAGGAGGCGGTTGCTCTATCCAGCTGAGCTACGGGGCCAATATGTGTCAAATCAGTCGAACTGTAACAGACTGTAGACCTTGTCTTTCGGCAGGCGCTGACGGCCATTAAGAAAAGTCAGTTCGGTCATAAAAGCACATTCAACGACTTCGGCACCGAGGCTCTCGACCAGATCAACAACGGCGCTGACGGTGCCTCCTGTGGCCAGCAGATCATCAGCGATGATGACACGATCTCCCGGTTTCAAGGCATCTTCGTGAATCTCCAGCGAATCTGTACCGTATTCAAGGGCATAGTCTTTTGATTTGATCCGAAACGGCAGCTTGCCCGGCTTACGAACCAGGGTAACGCCAGCACCCAGTTTGTAAGCCAGAACCGAGCCGAGGATAAAACCGCGCGCTTCGACCCCGACAACCTGGTCAATTTTCTGCCCGAAATATCGATGTGCGATGAGATCAATCATCCGATGGAAACTGCGACTGTCCGAGAGCAGGGTTGTAATATCTTTGAAGTCAATCCCCTCTTTCGGAAAATTAGGGATACTACGGATCATACTTTTCAGTTCTTCCACAAAACCTCCACGAGTACAGGGAGAGCAGGATTACAGGGAGTCTTGCCGGTCTTCAACCAGTCGACGAAGTTTTTCAATACTTTTAGATTCAATCTGCCGAATGCGCTCACGGGTAACGCCGAATTTCCGGCCGATGGTATCGAGAGTTTGCGGCTCACGGTCATTAAGGCCGAAGCGCAATTCGAGTATTTCCTGCTCATTTTCCGGCAAAGTCGACAGCCAATCGGAGACATGCGCATATTTATTCAGCTCTTCAATCAATGCTGCCGGGTTCGTAGCATTGGTATCTTCGACCGTATCAATCAGGGAGTAATCGCTGTTCTCTCCCATCGGGTGTTCGATGGAATAGGTCTTTTTAACCAGGGTCATCAATCGCCCTACATGTTGCGGATCGACCCCCATCACCTCGGCAACCTCTTCGGGCTCAGGGTCACGATTGAGTTTGGTCACCAGTTCCCTGACAATTTTAAGACATTTGTTTATATCGTCAGAGACATGAACCGGTAGTCGAATGGTACGACTCTGATTAACCAGTGCGCGCTCGATTGACTGCCGAATCCACCAGGTCGCATAGGTGGAAAAGCGGCATTCTTTACTGACCTGAAACCGCTCAACCGCCTTGATCAAACCGACATTCCCCTCCTCGATCAGGTCGAGGAATGGCAGTCCACGATTCATATAACGTTTGGCGATTTTGACCACCAGTCGTAAATTTGACTCAATCATGCGTGCCCGGGCTGCTTCATCCCCTGTCGCAATAAGATTGGCAAGATCCCGCTCTTCCTGAGCGGTCAACAGTGTCCCTTTTTGAATCTCTTTCAGGTAAAGCTTGATCGCGTCTCCGTAATGGCTCTCTTCGCTCTCAGCCACCTCGATTTCAACGTCATCATCCGCGTCGTCGTCCTCAAACCCATCCGATTCTGCTGAAGCCTGAAAATCGACATCCTGTTCAGAATCATCACTGGTTTCGGAATCAATGTCCTGATCGTCTTCGTTCACATCTCCCCCTATCGGTTAGAGAGCTGAAATACTAGAAACCTGCATGTGTTATGGCAAGTAAAAAATGGGGTCGACCGGCTTTTTACCCTGCCTAATTTCAAAGTAAAGCCGGACACTTCCGCCGGCAGGCGGAACTCCGGCAAGGGCAATTTTCTCACCTTTACTGACAAATGCCCCCACATCGACCAGATTCTTACGGTTGTAACCGTAAACCGTAAACAGGGTATCATCATGGCGGATAATAATGAGATTACCGTAACCGGTAATCCCGTCACCACTGTAAATCACCTTTCCGGCTGCCGCTGAGGCGACCGGAGTATCGGCCGCAACCGCGATTTCGAGCCCTTTACTCCCACCGGTCCGAGTATCGAATTTCTTAACCACTGAACCACGGACCGGCCAGATCAATTTACCCTTGGCAAGGGTTGTAGCGGATCTGGGTTCAGGAGCAACCGACTTTACCGAAGGCGGGCGGGATGTCGCTGCCGGCTTTTCTGTTGGCTTTGCGGTTGCCGTAGCAGGTGAAGCGGATTTCGATATCGCCCGTTTTTTAATCGGTGATGGATCGACAATATCTGGATGAATCGTCACCGGAACAGCAATCGTATGGCTGGCGCCCGGTATATAAATTCGTTCACCAACTCTTAATTGAGTCGGATCACTGATCCGGTTGATGCGTGCCAGATACTGCTCATCAACACCATAAACCTTGCTGATGGTATACAGGGTCTGCCCTTTGGCAACGACATGATAAACCGATGACGACCGCGAGCCGGCACACGACGTCACGAAAGGTAAAAACAGAAACAAGACTATGAACAGGTTCCTACGCATCGATCCTTCGCAGTGAATGTGATGCCACTCTAGCGAAAAAGAAGCAACAAGGTCAACTTCAGAGCAGGCGGACGATAAAGAAGCTGCCGATCAAAACCAGGGTCACGCCGATCGCCAACCAGTCAAAATAGCGTTCAATAAAGGCCCGCATCGGACTCCCGTAATGCTTCAGCAGCCAGGCAACAAGAAAAAAACGGCTGCTGCGGCCAACCAGCGAGGCAATGACAAAGACCGGGAACGAAAGGTTAAACACGCCGGCCCCGATCGTAATCAGCTTATACGGAATCGGAGTAAAACCGGCAGTAAAAACGACCAGAAAATCGTAGCGGGCAAACAGTTCCTGCGCCCTGGCAAAGCCCTGTGGTGAAAAACCCGGAATATAGCTGAAAAAGAAATCAGCGAGAAACTGCCACAGCAAGAAGCCGATCGCATAGCCCAAAACACCTCCGAGTACGGAACCGAATGAAGCGAGCAAGGCATAGCGCATGGCACTGAGTGGCTGCGACAAAGTCAGCGCGATCAGCAACACATCGGGAGGAATGGGGAAGACCGAAGATTCGATGAAGGCGAGTAAAAACAGGCCGGCACCGGCGTAACGATAATCCGCCCAACCGAGCACCCAATCATACAGGCGACGCACGACTTTCATCAACCCTCTCCTGACCAGCCATGCTCTCCGATCAGCGGCACAAACCGACAATCCAGAAGGGGCTCATCATCGAAACGTTGTTCACTGCGGCGTGTTATCCGATGCAGGACCTGGACTGCGCGATCACCAACCGGGATCACCAGACGGCCACCGATCGCCAATTGCCGGCGCAGTGAGTCGGGGACATGTGGCGCTCCGGCGGTTGTAATAATTGCATCAAACGGCGCCTCGTCTTCCCAACCAAAGGTTCCATCACTGACGCGGATATGAACATTATAGGCACCAATGCCATCCAGGGCGCGGCGGGCGTTGCGAGCCAGATCGGAGATACGCTCCACGCTATAAACCTGTCGGGCAATACGGCTGAGAATACCCGCCTGATAACCGGAACCGGTACCAATTTCAAGAACACGTTCACCTCCCTGCAACTGGAGAGCGGCCGTCATATAAGCGACGATAAACGGCTGTGAAATTGTCTGTTTGTGCCCGATCGGCAGGGGGAAATCACTGTAGGCCTGATCAGCAAGGCCCGGATCGACAAAACGTTGACGCGGCACTTCAAGCAATGCTGCCAGCGTCAGCGCATCAGTGACACCCCGACGCTTAACCTGTTGTTCAATCATCCGCCGGCGGGCGATCACGTAATCCATAGATCAATCCGGCTTCTGAAGATCGAAATCCCAGGTGGAGAGGACATCGAAAGAACGAAAATTGGTCAAATCGAGATGTAAGGGGGTGACGGAAATACTGCCATGACAGATGGCATGAAAATCGGTACCGGCAACATCGAAAAAATTCAGATCACCACCACCAATCCAATAATAGGCCCGGCCCCGCGGATCGATCTTTTTTTCGACTTTGTCGCAGTAACGTCGCTTTCCCTGGCGAGTCAGCTGGACCGAGGCGGGTTGTCCAGCCGGTACATTGACGTTGAGAAAAGTATCGATGGGTAGTCCACGGGAGTGAACGGTTTGAGCAAGACCGGCAGCGAATACAGCGGCAACCGTAAAATCTTCACGGCGGAACGTCGAAGCGTCAAGAGAGATGGCGAAGGCCGGCACACCCATCAACGTTGCTTCCATAGCGGCGGCCACGGTACCGGAGTAGGTGACATCGTCTCCCATATTACCGCCCCGATTAATGCCTGAAACGACCAGATCGGGCCTGGTTGAGAAAAGTCCATGAATGCCAAGGTTGACACAATCGGTTGGGGTCCCCGAAATAGCAAAATATCCAGGAGAAATTTCGTCTGCGCGCAGCGGCGCGTGCAGGGTCAGAGAGTGACCGATAGCACTACGTTCGCGATCAGGAGCGACAACAACAACCTCACCAACGGTTGATAACGCCTCGGCGAGCGCGATAATCCCCGGGGAATGGATTCCGTCGTCGTTGGTCACCAGTATCCGCAAAAAAAGACCTTTACTCCCCGGATGGGGCCTTGGACAGGGAGTTACGCAGAGCTTCGAGATCTGAACGGATTTCGTTCAGCAACCGACTATCGAGACCGGAAACCAGAGGCAAAAGCATCTGATTCGGATCATCGGGTTCCGTTAGAGCCGATAAGGCAGAAGCCGGCTTCGGTGCCTGGGCCAGAGAGGAGTTAGCAACAGGTTTGCGACGGCTCTCTTCGCGCAATTTTTTTCGGGCACCGGCAATTGTAAAACCTTGATTGTGCAACAGGTCCTTCAGCTTGAGGACAAGTTCGATGTCCTTGCGCGTATACTTGCGCTGCTGACTGCGGCTCTTGCCTGGACGAAAATTGCCGAACTCGGATTCCCAGTAGCGCAGCACATGCGGCTTCACCCCGGCGAGTTCGGCAACTTCCCCAATTTTGAAATAGAGTTTGTCCGGGATCTGAACGTCCATATGGATGGCGGCGCTAAGCCTAACCTCCGTTTATGGCGCTTTTGAGAACCTGGCTCGGCTTGAAGGTTAAAATACGACGCGAAGAGATCTCAATCTCTTCACCCGTCTGGGGATTGCGTCCCCGCCGTGTCGATTTTTCCTTAACGACGAAATTACCAAAACCGGCAATCTTGATCTTCTCGCCGTCTTCAAGCGTCGACTTGATCAGATCGAATACCGTCTCGATGATTTCGGCGGAATCCTTCTTGGAAAAACCAGTTTTTTGATAAACGCTCTCTACCAAGTCAGCCTTGGTCATAGCCCACACCTCCTGAGTACGCACAGGCCATTGAATTTACACGGTTTTATACCACAACAAACGGCCGTACACAACCTGTTTTTTCATCTAAATGTTTCAACCGTCAATTCCGGCAAAAAACGTAGCAACTTTCTACGGACGACTGTCGCCATTGTCGAGCACTGAACCGCGCCGGCACAGACACCTGCACACTGCACAAAACATACGACGGAGAGCCCAACCCTTTAGCGCAGACACGCTTTGAGGCGACTCTCCATCGAGCGGACAAGGCGGTCGTGAACCTTACTGATCTCTTCGTCAGTCAAGGTCCGCTCTGTTGAACGGTAACGAACCCGTACCGCCACACTCTTCTTCCCTTCAGGAATACCTTTGCCACTATAAACATCAAAAATCACCGAACTTTCAATTAAGTTCGAACGAACACCAGCAATCGTCTCGGTAATAGTCGCAGCGCTGACTGACGAATCGAGCAGAAATGCACTGTCACGATAAACATCAGGGAAACGGGAGATTGGCTGAATGCCGCTTATCGCATTGGCCTCCTGAATCAAGCTGGCAACATTGAGCTCAAACATGAAAACCGGATACGCGATGTCGTAATTCGCTAAAACTTTCGGGTGAACTTCGCCGAGCACGCCCAGACAACGATTCCGATGCATCAGTGTACACGACTTGCCGGCGTGCAGATAAGGTTCGCCGGTTGCATTTGACCAGGACGCGCCTTCAATATGCAGCACCTCAAGCAACTGCTCCACCGCCCCTTTCAAATCGTAAAAATCGACCGGCTCCTCTGTCTGGCACCAACCGAGTGGCGCGCGGCGGCCACAGAGCACAGCAGCAAGATGCAGGGTCTCTTCCGGCAATTCCGTGCCATGGACCGGGCGAAAAACCGGACGCAGCTCAAACAGAGACAAATCATTTGAACGATAAGCGATATTGCGTGCCGCAGTCTCCAGCAGACTCGGCAACAAAAGAGTACGCATGACCGACTGATCTTCGGTCAACGGGTTACGAACCACGGTATGAATTCGCCGTTCATCGTCGGCCGTGAGCAGAATTCGGTCGCTCACATCGGGATGAACAAAGGAGTAATTGACGACCTCGGCGAACCCTTCTGCAACCATCAGGTCACGCAAACGACGCACCGTCCCCTGCCCGGCCGGTTCCGGATGTCCGGTCGAACACCCGGAAGGCATCGTTACCGGAATAAGGTCATACCCATTCAGACGCGCAACCTCCTCAATCAGATCTATTTCGCGCTCAAGATCCGGGCGGAAGGTCGGCACCCCGACAACAAGCTGGTCGGCATCGGCAGCGTGCTTAACGTCAAGACCGATAGACGACAGCAACCGGGAAACTTCCGCGGTCGACAAGGCCAGACCAAGGATGGCGTTAGTGCGCTTTGTGCTGATGATCAAAGAACGGTTTTCAATTTTGCGCGGGTAAGCATCGATCATCCCCTTACTGATCACGCCATCAGCAAGTAGGGCAATTAATGCTGCCGCACGGTCGAGAGCGACGGGGACCATATTGATATCGGCACCACGTTCGAAACGATGCGACGAATCGGTATGAATTCCGAGACGCTTACTCGTTCTGCGAATAGCGTAAGGCTCAAACCAGGCGCTTTCCAAAAGGACGTCAGTGGTCTCAGGACGAATCTCGGAGTTCTCGCCTCCCATCACACCGGCCAGAGCGACCGGCCCCTCACCGTCACAGATAGCAAGGTCATTGGTCGTGAGCTTGCGCACCTGACTGTCGAGGGTGGTAAAAGCGCTATCACCGGGACAGCGGACAACGATCTTGCCACCACGCAGCAGACTAAAATCGAAAGCATGCAGAGGATGGCCAAGCTCCATCATCACATAGTTGGTCACATCGACCACATTATTGATCGAACGCAGCCCGACCGCTTCAAGCCGGCGCACCAACCACTGCGGCGACGGGCCGATCTTTACCTTTCGGATCAGACGAGCCGCATAACGCGGGCACTTATCTGCATCCAGAATCTCGACAGAGGTTTCAGTCTGGATATTGGCACCGGTCTCCTGCAACGTGGCGTGCGGCACATGCAGAGTACCGGCGACCATTGCCGCTACTTCACGGGCAACACCGACAACACTCAGGCAATCGGCACGGTTAGGAGTGAGTCCGAGTTCAAAGCGGACATCGGTCAGGCCCAAAGCCTTGAAGACAGGTTGTCCGACTTGCAGATCGGTCGGCAGGATCATGATTCCGGCTGACTCATCTGCCAAACCAAGCTCCTTCTCAGAACAAAGCATCCCCTGCGACAATTGTCCGCGGATCTTCGATTCCTTAATTTTGAAGTCGCCAGGCAGGATCGTGCCGACTGTCGCCAGAGCAATCAAATCACCGCTACGGTGGTTGGTCGCCCCGCAAACAACCTGAACTTCGCCAGCACCGGTGTCGACACGGCAGACCGTGAGACGATCGGCGTCCGGATGTTGCGTCACATCGAGCAGGCGGGCGACAATAACGCCGTCGAGGCCAGCACCGAGCTTCTCCATGACATCAACTTCAAGGCCGGCCATGGTCAGGCGATGCGACAGCTCTTCCGGTGTCAGATCAAACTCGACAAACTCCTTCAACCAATTCCAGGTGACAACCATTGTTCAAGCCTTTTCGAGACAAGATGGTGCTAATGGTGAAATTCTCAAGCGAATTGCTGCAGAAAACGGACATCATTGCCAAAGAACAGGCGCAGATCACTAACGCCATATTTAAGCATGGCAATCCGTTCGACGCCCATACCGAAGGCAAAACCACTGTAAATATCGCTGTCGTAACCAACCGACTTGAACACCTCTGGGTCAATCATGCCGCTGCCGAGAATTTCGAGCCAGCCGGAATCCTTGCAGACGCGGCAGCCCTTGCCGCTACAGATCACGCACTGCATGTCGACTTCAGCACTCGGCTCGGTGAACGGGAAGAAAGAGGGACGAAAACGCACCCCGATCTCGGCACCAAAATAGCGGGTGACAAAAGCAGTCAAAATACCTTTAAGATCGCCAAATGTCACATTGTGATCGACCAGAAACCCCTCGATCTGGTGGAACATGGGGCTATGAGTAATATCGGAGTCACGGCGATAAACCGTGCCCGGAGCAATCACGCGTACCGGCGGCTGGTGCTTGAGCATGGTACGTATCTGCACCGGCGAGGTATGTGTGCGCAAAACAACATCCTCACTGATATAGAACGTGTCCTGCATGTCGCGAGCCGGATGGTCCTTGGGCATATTCAGGGCTTCAAAATTGTAAAAATCCTTTTCGATCTCCGGCCCTTCAGCAACACCGAAGCCCAATGAAGCAAAAATAGCCGAAACATCCTGAGTCACTTGGGTAATCGGGTGAAGACTGCCGAGTTGACGCCGCCGCCCCGGCAGGGTCACATCGATGCGCTCCCCTTCAATACGACGGGCAATCTCTTCTTCGCGCAGCACAGCAGAGCGCTCGGCGATCAAACTTTCCAGACTGTCCTTGACCGTATTGACCAGTGCGCCGATGACCGGACGCTCCTCAGCAGACAGAGCCCCCATCCCCTTCATCAGGGCGGTCAGCTCGCCTTTCCGGCCAAGCAGCTGTACACGCACTTCCTGCAGGACCGCATCACTCTGAGCCTGCATGACGGACTGTCGACCACTCTCCAGCAACTGTTCCAGACGTTGTTTCATGCTTTGTATCCCATACAGGAGGGAATCAATGAAAAAAAGGACGATGACAGGGCGCACCCCGCATCGTTCACGTGCAAAACCCGTAAAAAAAAAGAGATGAGACCGCAGCCTCATCTCTTTTTCGTAAAAAACTTACTGCAGTTGGGCTTTGGCCTTATCGACAATTACGGTAAACGCCGAAGGCTCGGTGGCCGCCAACTGGGCCAGGATTTTACGGTCAAGACCGATCTCGGCTTTTTTAAGGCCATGAATCAGTCGGCTGTAAGTCAAGCCATTGTCGCGGGCCGCAGCGTTGATACGGGCAATCCACAACGCCCGGAAATCACGTTTTTTAACTTTACGATCGCGAAATGCATACGCCAGTGCACGGTTAACAGCTTCCGTTGCACTCCGAAACAACTTGCCCCGGGCACCCCGGAAACCTTTAGCAAGTTTAAGGACCTTGTTCCGGCGGCGTCTCGCTTTGAATCCTCTTTTTACTCTTGGCATCTTAAAACTCCTTCAAGGTTAAAAATGATGGCCCTTCCACAGCCGGACCTGCAGGGGGAGACAGTGCCCCACAGCTCTCGGCGGCCATCGAACAGATGCGATGAATCAGATGTAGGGGATCAACCGGGCGATGTTCTTGGCATCGACATCGGCCACCAGAGTCCCCTGGCGCAGGTCACGCTTGCGCTTGGTCGTCTTTTTGGTCAGAATGTGGCTGGTAAAAGCTTTGTTACGGCGGATCTTGCCGGTGCCGGTTTTGCGAAAGCGCTTGGCGGCGCCGCGATTCGTTTTAATTTTGGGCATAACCCTCTCCTTACAACGATTATTTTTTCAGCGGGGCAACGACCATGGTCATGAAACGCCCTGCCATTCTGGGTGGCGATTCGATCAAGGCGATTTCCTTGATCTCTGCGGCTACTTTTTCCAGCAGATGTCTTCCATATTCAGGATGGGTCACTTCACGGCCACGGAACATGATCGTCACCTTGACCTTGTTGCCATCCTCCAGAAAACGCTGCACATTTTTCAATTTAAAATTGAAGTCATGCTCCTCGGTTTTAGGGCGCATTTTGACTTCTTTAAGCTCAACCCGGGCAGTCTTCTTCTTTGCCTCGGCGGCACGCTTGCTGGCTTGATACTTGTATTTACCGTAATCCATGATCCGGCAAACAGGCGGTGCGGCATTCGGCGAAACTTCCACCAAATCGAGTCCGCGCTCTGCGGCCAGCGCCAGCGCTTCGTTGAGACCAAGAATACCGTGCTGCGTCCCCTCATCGTCGACTACGCGCAGTTCGCGCGCTCGGATCTCTTCGTTAATCCGGGTCGTTTCTTCCTTAGCTATGGCACACCTCCCTACTGATAACGGCTGCATTCCTCCGCGACAAACGCAACAAACGCCTCCGGCGTCATGCTGTCGAGGTTTCTGCCGGAACGATGACGCGGTGCCACCGTCCCCTCTTCCATTTCACGATCCCCGATCACCAGCATATAGGGCGTTTTCGCCATCTGGGCTTCGCGGATCTTGAATCCAAGTTTTTCGTTCCGAAAATCTTTCTGAACACGCACACCCGCAGCACGCAACTGAGTAAACACCTGCTCAGCGTATGCCTGCTGGTTATCTGTTACATTGACAACAACAGCTTGAACCGGAGAAATCCAGAGCGGGAAGTTTCCGGCGTAATGCTCGATCAAAACACCGATAAACCGCTCAATCGCCCCGAGAATAACCCGGTGCACCATGACCGGCCGATGTTTCTCGCCGTCAGCCCCCACGTAGGTGAGGTCGAAACGCTCGGGCAGGGTAAAATCGCACTGGATTGTAGCACACTGCCACTTTCTGTCAAGAGCGTCCTTAAGCTTGATATCGATCTTCGGACCGTAGAAAGCGCCGTCGCCCTCGTTAATTTCATAAGGGAGGCCGGTGTCATCAAGAGCACTGATCAACGCCTTGGTCGCCCGCTCCCAATCGACATCAGAACCGATCGATTTCTCGGGCCGGGTGGAGATTTCCAACTCATACTCAAAACCGAAAATCGCCATAACGTCGCGGACGAAACCAAGTACCCCCTTGATCTCACCGTCAAGCTGCTCGGGCATACATAAAATGTGGGCATCATCCTGGGTAAAACCGCGCACCCGCAGCAGACCGTGCAACACCCCGGACTTCTCATGGCGATGGACCGTGCCGAGCTCAAAATAACGCAAAGGCAGATCGCGATAAGAGCGCATCTGCGATTTGTAAATCAGCATATGAGCCAGGCAGTTCATCGGCTTGACGCCGTAGCTCTGCTCATCGATCTCCGTGAAATACATATTTTCACGGTAATTTTCGTAATGTCCCGAGGTTTTCCAAAGCTCGGTGCGCAGAATCTGCGGACCCATGACGATATCGTAACCGCGCTTGAGATGCTCACGCCGCTCAAAGTCCTCAATCAGGGTGCGCAGCATGGCTCCGCGCGGGTGCCAGATCACCAGACCGGCTCCGGCTTCGTCGCTGAAAGAGAACAGATCAAGTTCACGACCCAGCTTGCGATGATCGCGTTTCCGCGCCTCTTCAAGCCGTTCCAGATACTTGTTCAGCTCTTTTTTATCCGGGAAAGCGGTCGCGTAGAGTCGTTGCAGCATGGCGTTTTTTTCACTGCCACGCCAATAAGCACCGGCGACACTGGTCAACTTGAAGGCCTTGATGTAACCGGTCGACGGCAGATGCGGCCCTCGACAGAGATCAACAAAAGGTCCCTGACGGTAAAGCGACACCGTTGACACGTCAAGATCTTCGATCAGCTCAACCTTGTACGCCTCGCCCATTTCACGAAACAACTGGATCGCTTCATCGCGCGTCACCACTTCACGGGTGATCGGCATATCGGAAGCGGCCAGAGTGGCCATTTTGCCCTCAATCGCAGCGAAGTCCTCTGGAGAGAACGTGTGCTTCGGGCTGTAAAAATCGTAGTAGAAGCCGTTGTCGATCGCCGGACCGATCGTCACCTGAACCTTGTCACCGAAAAGTTCCTTGACAGCATGAGCCATTAGATGGGCGGTGGAATGACGATAAACTTCTAGGCCATCGGCCGACTTCAGGGTGATCAGTGCCAATTTGGCGTCGGATTCAATCGGGGTGGAAACATCGACCAGCGTGTCATCGACCCGGGCGGCGACAGAGTCCTTGGCCAGACGTTCGCCAATAGATCGTGCAACGTCGAGGGGAGTCGACCCCTTCGCCATCTCTTTGACCGAACCGTCCGGAAGTTCGATACGAATCGATTCCATTGCCTGCTCCATGAATGAAAAGAGGCATCGACTGATGCCTCTCTATCGCAACGACGTAAAAAAATCTGGTAGGCACGCCCGGGATTGAACCGGGGACCCCTACCGTGTCAGGGTAGTGCTCTCCCACTGAGCTACGTGCCTACGTCATCAGCGCCGGTATGAATATCAGAATAGGTGAAATGATGTCAAGAACTTTCACCTGTTTTTGGTTATTAACGAAAAAAAAACGGCTCTCCCTTGGACACAAGAAAGAGCCGCGCTTTTCAGGTCAGAATTTGTAGGACATCTCGGCGCTGATAATATCGACCTGGTTGTCGAACGAACCGACCAAGGCATTAAGGTTAGTCGCACTGTTGAGATTCACTGTACCGTTTTTAACATAAAGGTGAGCATAGCCAAAATCAGCCGCCCAATTACCACTGGCATAACCAGCTCCGAATGCCACCCAATAGCGGTCATTACCGGGGATGCGCGGCGTACGATAGTTGTCAGGAATCGGTGAAGTATCAAGGGCGACACCACCACGGAGAGTCAGTTGCGGTGTGGGATTAAAGGCGGCTCCAACCGAATAACGCATGTTGTCACGCCAGTTCTCTGGCGTAGTGGTACTTTTGATGGGAAGACCCGGCCCACCAATACCTAGGTCAAAATCGATTTTCAATTCTTTGAAAACACTCCAGTCGGTCCACATGGCATCAGCCATCATCGCAAACTCTGGAGAAAACCGATGATATAAACTGACTTGCGCGCTGGCAGGGAGAGAAATATCGCCACCAACACCTTGCGCAGGGAAAAAAGCTGCGGGGATGCCTGGTGCAGAGGTAAAATCAAAATTCACGTCCCCTTTTAAATGTTGATCAACCTGAGAACGGTAGGATGCGCCTAGTCGCGTACGAGCATCATCAGTTGTAAGCAATAATCCGAAATTGTAACCAAAACCCCAGTCATCAGCAGTCATTTCGGAGAAGACATCATTTCCGGGTGCGGCATAAATCATCGAACTGAGTGTCGCCTCAATATACTGGGCGCTGATGCCGGCGCCAGCACTAAGGTTCTTATTAATTTTGTAAGCCATTGATGGGTTGATATTGATGGTCTTCACATCAGACCCGACGGCATGATAACGACCAACCCAGGAACGGTCGTACTCGGTCGCCATCCCAAAAGGGGCGTTGATACCTATACCAAAGACGACACCGTTACCGGGATTGTGAACCAGATAGGCGTTTGGAACCGGCTTCAACTGGCCGCCATTCCCATCAGCAGTACTAGCAAGAATCGAAGCACCAGCACGATCGGTTGCGACAGTTGCCCGAAAATCAGCTTGCGGCACGATGACATGAATCCCGGCGGTGCTCTGTGTCCCCTCCAACAAGGTCATTCCGGCCGGATTAAAAAAAACCGTACTGGCATCTTCGGCGGCGGCGGCACCGCCAGAATAGGCAGTACCAAGTCCCTTGACACTCTGTTCGATCAGGGCAAAACCAGCGGCAAAGGACTGTCCGGCGCATAGCAGGAAACAACTGGTCAAAAGCAGGACGATTCGCATCTTCATGAAAGGCTCCTCCATCGGGGGTAGTATCGGCATTGCACTGCAGAGAAAATAGCGACAAACAAAAATTATTTCAAGAAAATAGAATACTGTTCTGATTTACAATAAATAATGGCGATCTTCTGTGAGGGAAGACCGCCATTTTGTGATTTAAATGTACCTGAATCGCTCAGTCCATTTCACTCTCAATACGAATGAACCGGGTCTGTTCCTGTACTACATCGAGGTGGTCGATTTCAGCAATGGCCTTGCGTACATCGGCCTCACATGCTTCGTGGGTCATAAAGACCAGAGGAACCGCACCGCCGATCTGGCGCTCAGGCTGGATCATCGAAGAGATGCTGATACGGTGCTCGCCAAGGATCCCGGCAATCTTGGCCAAAACACCCGGCTTATCGAGAACGCTGACCCGCAGGTAATACTGGGTAACAATCTCATCCATCGATTTAATCGGAATATCGGTGATCGCTTCAGGAACATAGGCCATAGCCGGGGTACGCTGGCCGACACCAGACTGGACGCCGCGGGCAATCGACATAACATCACCCATGACTGCACTGGCGGTCGCGTCCATCCCGGCTCCGCGACCGTACTGCATGACCGGACCGACAAAATCGCCGAACAGGCGCACGGCGTTGAACACACCATCGACGTCGGACAAAGGGTAATACAGCGGAATCATGGTCGGGTGAACGCGGGCTTCTATCTGACCATCGACCATCTTGCCGATGGCCAGCAGTTTGATCTTGTAACCGAACTGCTGCGCATACTGAATATCAAGTGGGGAGATTTGACTGATCCCTTCGGTATGGACCGATTTAAAATTGATCCGGGTACCGAAACACAGTCCAATCAGCAACGCCAGTTTGTGCGCCGTGTCGACACCCTCAATGTCAAAAGTCGGGTCGGCCTCGGCATAGCCATTGGCTTGTGCATCGTGCAGCACCTCGGTGAACTCAGCCCCTTCATTGGTCATTCGGGTCAAAATGTAATTGCAGGTGCCATTGAGGATACCGAAGACGGTGCGGAAGCGATTGGCGCAGAGATTTTCCTTGATCGAAGAGATGATCGGAATACCGCCGGCTACAGCTGCCTCAAACATAACCTCCACCCCTTTGCGCGCGGCAGCGGCGAAGATCTCCGGACCATGCAGCGCGAGCAGAGCTTTGTTGGCCGTCACAACATGCTTGCCATTCTCGATGGCGCGCAGGACGAAGGTTCGAGCCGGCTCATATCCGCCGATCAACTCAACGACAATATCGATATCGGGGTTATCGAGCACATCAGCCGCCTGAGTACTGAGCAAACCGGGTTCGACAATGACACCACGATCAGTCACGATATCAAGGTCGACGACGCGCTGCAGACGTAACGAAGCACCTAGACGGGCGGCAAGCAGATCGGCATTCTGCTGGAACACCTTGATAACCCCGGTGCCAATGGTACCAAAACCTAACAATCCTACACGAATTTCTTTCATGACAAACCTCGGTGGTTCAGGGGTGGGCATCCGCTTGCTGCGCGACCAGGGTGTCGGCGGCAGAGACAACCGGAACAAAGGTTAAAAGGCATTCAAGATGCTGAAAACGACGATCATTGCGGGCCTCGTCGACCAAATCGGCCAGTTCTGCCACCGGCAGGCTGCCGTCATCATCCAGGCACAGTGCCAAACGGCTGAAACCGGCATTTGCGCAGACCTCAAGCAGGTTCTTGATCAAACGCTGCCACGATGCCCGATTCAGGCGCCGGCGTGAGCCGCCGCCGAGCATAAGTGCCCAGGCTGATTGCAGCTTCCCATTGTTGCAACAGACCAGTGCATCCGCTGTTGCGCCGGTGACCCGACCCTGCAATAACAGTTTGGTCAGATGACCATTAAGGCGCCAATCGAGATACGATGCGGCTCCGCGCAGGGGGCGATCATCCTCGAAAAACAGGGCTGCGACCACCTCACCATCCATACGGTCGGGGGGCAGATCGAGAAGCCGTTCAGTCATCGGGCCTCGGCTCGCAGGCGGCGGGAAATTTTATCGAGAATGCCATTGATGAACGGCGGCGTATCCTTGGACCCGTAACGCTTACCGATCTCAATGGCTTCATTGATAACGACATTGGCCGGAACGTCAGGGTCGTGCATCAGTTCGTGCGTCGCCAGTCGCAGTAAAGACAGATCGACACGCGCCATCCGATCGAGGGCCCAGTTGGTCGAGCATTCAGAGATCACCGTATCGATGTGGTTCAGATCATCGACAACGCCGCGCACCAGGGCTTCGGCAAAAGCACGTACATGACCCGGCAACGGGGTCGGATCTTCTTCGACCGCCTCGCCAAGCACATCGTTGTGAAAACGGAAGTTGGCCCAGAAGTCGTCAAGAATACCGTCAATTTCGGTGTCATGGTCATACAGACTGTAAAGAACCTTAAGGGCCAGTTCGCGCCCGGCTCGCCGAGTACCCTGCCCCATCAGGCCTCCATCGACCGCAGCAGGTTGACCATCTCGATGGCGGTCATCGCTGCTTCGAACCCTTTGTTGCCGGCTTTGGTTCCGGCACGTTCGACCGCCTGTTCGATGTTATCGGTCGTAAGGACACCAAAGGCTACCGGGATGCCAGTGTCGAGGCCGACCGAAGCAATCCCTTTGGAGACTTCGGCGCTGACATAATCAAAATGAGGCGTCGCACCACGGATCACAGCACCGAGGCAGATAATGGCATCGTACTTCTTCGAATCGGCCATTTTTTTCGTCACCAGCGGCAGCTCAAATGCGCCGGGAACACGTACGACCGTCAGATCCGCCTCAGCGGCTCCATGCCGGCGCAGTGCATCAATGGCGCCTTCCAGCAGGCGCTCGGCAATGAAACTGTTAAAACGGCTCACTGCCAGTCCAACCTTCAATCCAGTCGCATCCAGTTTTCCATCAATCTGGTTCGCCATGGTCTCTCTCCTGCTCTGATTCAGATATTTTCGAGAAGATGGCCCATCTTCTCCCGTTTGGTCGTCAAATAACCGATGTTGGCGCTGGTCGCCTCAATCTGCAAAGGGACACGCTCGACAATACTCAGGCCATAACCTTCAAGGCCGACAATTTTCTTCGGGTTATTGGTCATCAGGCGGATATCCCGGATTCCGAGATCAGATAAAATCTGGGCACCGATCCCGTAATCACGCAGATCGGCCTTAAAGCCAAGGGCTTCATTGGCTTCAACCGTATCGTGCCCGGTATCCTGTAAAGCGTAGGCGCGCAGTTTGTTGATCAGGCCGATGCCGCGCCCTTCCTGACGCATATAGAGCAGCACCCCGCTCCCCTCTGACTCGATCTGTTGCATGGCCGCGTGTAACTGATCACCACAGTCGCAGCGTTGCGAACCGAAAACATCGCCGGTCAGGCACTCAGAATGGACTCTTACCAGAACCGGTTTTTCCGGATCGATCACACCTTTCACCAGAGCCAGATGATTGGCCCCATCGACATCATTTTCGTAGGCGATGGCGAGAAATTCCCCTCCGAGCGGTGTCGGCAAAACGGTCTCGGCAGCGCGGCGGACCAGGGTCTCCTTACGCATCCGGTAAGCCACCAGATCGGCGATGGTGACGATGCGCAGGTCGTGCTTTTTGGCAAATATCTGCAGTTCGGGCATCCGCGCCATGGTCCCATCTTCATTCATGATCTCGCAGATCACTCCGGATGGGTTGAGGCCGGCGAGGCGCGACAGATCGACTGAGCCTTCGGTCTGTCCGGCGCGAACCAGAACCCCGCCGCGTTTAGCGCGCAGTGGGAAGATGTGTCCGGGGCGTGCCAGATCGAACGCGCGCGTCCCATCGGCAATCGCCACCTGAACCGTCCGCGCCCGGTCGGCAGCGGAGATCCCGGTTGAGACGCCGGTGCGGGCTTCAATAGAGACAGTAAATGCGGTACCAAACGACGAGGAGTTTTGCTGCACCATCAGTGGCAGTTCAAGATGATCGGCACGATCTTCGGTCAAAGAGAGACAGATCAGGCCGCGCCCCTCGCGCGCCATAAAGTTGATCGCTTCAGGAGTCACTTTCTCGGCGGCGATAACCAGGTCGCCTTCATTCTCGCGATCTTCATCATCAACCAGGATAATCATTTTACCCTGACGTAGATCGTCAAAGGCAGCTTCTATTGAGGCTATGGGCATGGACGGGTCCTTTCGCAGACCGCTATATATCTCACAGAAAACCGTGCTTGGCAAGGAGTTCACGCGACAATGACGGCTTCGTGACTCCTTCGGCAGCAGGGGTCAGCAACCGTTCGACATACTTGCCCAGCAGATCGGTTTCGATGTTGACCTCACTGCCGGCGGTACAGTTTTTAAGGGTTGTCATCGCAATGGTGTGTGGAATCACGCTCAGTCGGAAACGCGAACCGTCTATCGCGTTGACCGTCAGGCTGATGCCATCCAGGGCAACCGAACCTTTCTCCACCAGATAACGACTGCAGGACGGCGGTGCCTCGATTTCGAGAATCACGGCATTTAGTTCGCTGTGCCGGGAGACTATCCGACCGACCTCATCGATGTGTCCGGTCATCAGATGACCGCCGAGGCGATCACCAAGGCGCAAGGCGCGTTCAAGGTTGACCGGCTGGCCGGGCCGCAAACGACCGAGGGTTGTGCGCGAAAAGGTTTCCGGTGACACATCGGCGTCAAACCCCTCAGAACCGATTGTCGTCACAGTCAGGCAGGCACCGTTCACAGCGATACTCTCGCCGAGAACAAGCTCCCGCACCGGCAACGCGGTCACAATAGAGAGCACGGCAGCCTCACCACTGCGACGGATTGCCCGCACATGACCGCAATCCTCAATCAAACCGGTGAACATGATGACACCTCTCCTTCGATCAGGATATCGTCGGTAAACGTCCGGGTGCGCACATCGATCAAAGACCAGGCCGCATCCGGTGCCAAAACACCGGCACCACCGAACAGCGGATAACCATCAGCACCACCAAACAGTTTCGGCGCAATGAAAATCGCCAACCGGTTGACAACCCCGGCCCGCAAGGCGCTGCCGTTCAGTTCGGCACCTGCCTCGAGCAGAATGTGTTGCAGATTCCGCTGCCCCAAACGCTCCATCAAATCGGCCAGAGAAACCCGCCCCTGCTCGTCGCGACAGATCAGCACCTCGATCCCGCGAGCGCGCAAGGCGTTGATCCGATCCGGTGCGGCGGCAGCAGTTGTCACCAACAAGGTTGGTGCCGATGAAGACTGGGACAAAATCTGCGCCCCATCCGGAATCCGTAACGTGGAATCGACAACAATCCGCACCGGATCGCGCCCACCTTCAGGCAACCGGACTGTTAATCGGGAATCATCAGACAGCACCGTGCCGACACCGGTCAACACCGCATCACAGCGATCACGTAACCGGTGAACATGCTCACGACTTTCCGGCCCGGTAATCCACTGCGAAGCGCCAGACGAGGTCGCGGTCTGACCGTCGAGGGTCATGGCTGCTTTCAACGTTACAAAAGGAAGCCCGGTGGTAATGTGACGGGCGAAGGGAGCTATCAACCAGCGACAGGGTGCCTCAAGGACGCCACTGATGACCTCAATGCCGTTCTCACGCAAACGGGCGATCCCGCGACCTGCAACAAGAGGGTTCGGATCGACCGTTCCAACAAAAACGCGCCGGATACCGACAGCAATCACGGCATCGGCGCAAGGTCCGGTCCGGCCCTGATGCGAACAGGGTTCAAGAGTCACATACAGATCGGCCCCACGCGCTGCCGGACCGGCAGCAGCCAGAGCAAAAATCTCGGCGTGGGGCTCTCCGACACGTGGGTGGAACCCCTCACCAATAATCGCCCCCCCGGAAACGACAACGGCCCCGACCGGAGGGTTGGGGCTGGTGCGTCCCTCACCACATTGGGCAAGGTCTAAGGCGCGTTGGAGGAAGCGTTCCGGCATCAAAATCTCACGTGAGGGGCAAGAGGATCAGCGGCTGAGTTTCTTATCCCCCTGCGCCAGGATATCCTTGAGCTCAGACATGAATTCGTTAATATCCTTGAACTGACGATAGACCGATGCGAAACGGACATAAGCCACTTCGTCCATGGCGTGCAAACCTTCCATGACCGAGTTACCGATCCGGCGGGCATCAACTTCCTTCTCGCCACTCTCCTGTAATGACAATTCGAGGCTGTCGACAAACCGCTCGATGGTGGCGATGGAGACCGGCCTTTTTTCGCAGGCACGCTGCATGCCGGAGATGATCTTCATCCGGTCGAACGCTTCGCGGCGACCATCCTTCTTTACCACCAGCGGCAAGGTCTCCTCGACCCGCTCGTAGGTCGTAAAACGGCGCTCACACTCAGTACACTCACGTCGACGCCGGATATTGTTGCCCTCTTTCCCCATACGGGAATCGACCACCTTGGTGTCAACAAAACCGCAGAACGGACATTTCATTCGTTATCTCCCGCAACCGCACTGAGTGATTTTCCGGCGTAGACACGAAAATCGATCCCCGACTCGGCCAGAATGTCCTTGGCCAGAATATCAGGATAACCGTCAAGATAGACGATTTCGCGGATACCGGCATTGATGATCATTTTTGAACAGATGATACAGGGAGAATTGGTGCAGTACAAAACAGCGCCATCAATATTGACCCCGTGCTTGGCCGCCTGAATGATGACGTTCTGTTCAGCATGCAGCCCGCGGCAAAGCTCATGCCGCTCCCCGGAAGGAATTTTCAATTGATCACGCAGGCAGCCGACATCGGCACAGTGGCTGATACCGGACGGGGTGCCGTTATAACCTGTCGCCAGGATATTGTTGTTTTTGACGATGACCGCCCCGACCTGACGACGCAGGCAGGTGGAGCGTTTTGCCACCAACTGCGCAATACTCATGAAGTATTCTTCCCAGCTGGGGCGCGAGTCGATCATCACGGCAACCGATGGGCATAGAGCGGGAAGCGTTTACACAGTTCCTTGACTTCGGCCTTGATTCCGGCCAGTAAAGTCTCATCTTCCGGAGCGGCCAGAGCACGCGCGATCCAGTCGGCGACCTGCTTCATCTCTGCCTCTTTCAGGCCGCGGGTCGTTGTTGCCGGGGTGCCGATACGAACACCGCTGGTCACAAACGGCGACCGGGTATCAAAAGGGACCGCATTCTTGTTGACCGTAATACCGGCTTTTTCCAATGCCGCTTCGGCCGTCTTCCCGGTCAAATCGGTACCGGTAAAATCGAGCAACATCAAGTGGTTGTCGGTGCCACCGGAGACGAGACGGAAGCCGTGTCCGACGAGACCTTCAGCCAGGGCTGCAGCGTTCTTGACCACCTGTTGAGCATAGAGTTTGAACTCCGGTGCCAGTGCTTCCTTAAAGGCCACCGCCTTGGCAGCAATAACATGCATCAGCGGTCCACCCTGGATGCCGGGGAAAATGTTGCTGTTCAGTTTCTTGGCGTACTCTTCCCGACACAGAATCATGCCGCCACGCGGGCCGCGCAGGGTTTTGTGGGTGGTGGTGGTGACAAACTCGGCATAAGGGACCGGGTTTGGATGGACGCCGGCGGCGACCAGACCGGCGATGTGGGCCATGTCGACCATGACGACGGCACCGACCTTATCGGCAATGCGCCGAAAGGCAGGAAAATCGATGGTACGCGGATAGGCACTGGCACCGACCACAATCATCTTCGGCTGATGCTCAACGGCAAGGCGCTCGACCTCATCATAATCAATATGGCCGGTTTGCGAATCGACCCCGTAAGGGACAATATTAAACAGTTTTCCGGAGAAATTAACCGGTGAGCCGTGGGTTAAATGGCCACCGTGGGCCAGATTCATACCGAGAATGGTGTCGCCCGGCTGACAGACGGTGAAATAGACCGCCATATTGGCCTGGGAACCGGAGTGGGGTTGAACGTTGGCGTGTTCAGCGCCAAACAGTTCCAGGGCCCGATCGATCGCCAGCTGCTCGGCCTCGTCGACAAACTCGCAACCGCCGTAATAACGCTTCGCCGGATAACCTTCGGCATACTTGTTGGTCAGAACCGACCCTTGAGCCTCGAGAATATTTTCACTGACAAAGTTCTCCGAGGCGATGAATTCAAGGTTGTATTCCTGGCGCCCGGTCTCCCGGTTGATAATATCAGCAATTTGTGGATCGAATGCGGCGAGTCCTTGCGACATCGTAATATCCTCGTCTTTGTCTTGAGTCAAAGTTTAAAGGGCAGGCAAAACCGGCCTGCCCTTCGTGATGCGTTCAAATGCGGCCAGCGCGGATATCGTCTTCCAGGCTGGCAATCTTGTCGAGCCGACGCTGGTGTCGCCCCCCTTCAAACGGGGTCTCGAGCCAGATCTTCACCATACTTCTGGCGGATGCGACATCGAGCACCCGACCGCCCATCACCAGAATGTTGGCGTCGTTATGTTCTTTGGCCATCTGCGCCGTAAAATCATCGTGCACCAGCGCCGCCCGCACACCGGGGAACTTGTTGGCGGTGATCGACATACCGATACCGGTACCGCAGATCAGAATACCGCGGGCTGCTTCACCACGCGACAAGGCTTTGGCGAGTTGGGCCGCGTAATCAGGGTAGTCGACAGAATCATCCGACATCGTCCCGAGATCGTGCACAACCTGCTGGGCAGACAGCAGATACTCGACCAGGGCAGACTTCAGTTCGAGCCCGCCATGATCGCTGGCAATAACAATGGTCTGCGCCATATCAGACTTTCCGGAACAGGATCGTTGCGTTTGTCCCGCCGAAGCCGAGCGAATTGCTCATGGCAACACGGATTTTAGCGTCACGCGCCGTATTCGGCACATAATCGAGATCGCAATCCGGATCGGGGTCCGTTAAGTTAATGGTCGGTGGAACGACGCCACGGTCCATGGCCAGCAGGGTGTAGACCGCCTCCAGACCACCGGCAGCGCCGAGGGCATGGCCGGTCATACTCTTGGTCGAACTGACCATAACCTTGCGCGCACGGTCACCAAGCGCCGATTTAATCGCCATGGTTTCATAAAGATCGTTGAACGGCGTCGACGTGCCATGGGCATTGATGTAATCGACTTCGTCCGGGTTTATCCCGCGCAGCGCCATCTTCATGCAGCGTGCCGCCCCCTCGCCATTCGGCGCCGGAGCAGTGAGATGATAGGCATCACCGGTCGCGCCGTAACCGGCGACTTCGGCATAGATCTTGGCACCACGTTTCTTGGCTGACTCGTACTCTTCAAGAACGACAATACCCGCCCCTTCGCCCATGACGAAGCCATCGCGGCCCTTGTCGAACGGGCGACTGGCAGCAGTCGGGTCATCATTGCGGGTCGAAAGCGCCTTCATGACGTTGAAACCGGCAATACCCAGCGGTGTGATCGTCGACTCGGTACCTCCAGCGATCATCGCATCGGCGTCGCCGCGTTTGATCATATGATAAGCGTCGCCGATCGAATGAGTTCCGGTAGCACAGGCCGAGACCGAAGAGATATTGGGGCCCTTGGCACCATGACGAATGGAAATGTGGCCAGGGGCGAGGTTGATGATCAGCATCGGGATAAAGAAGGGTGAAACTTTTTTGTAGCCACCTTCCATCATCGCCTCGTGATATCGTTCAATAGCCGGCAGGCCACCAAGGCCAGCGCCAACCAGCACTCCGACATTCTCGGCATTCTCGTCATTGATCACCAGACCCGAGTCGGTCATCGCGAGTTCCGCCGCCGCCAGAGCATACTGGATAAAGAGATCCATTTTCTTGACCTCTTTCTTATCCATGTAGTCTTCCGGGTTGAAGTCCTTGACCTCCCCGGCGATCTGGCTCGGCAGCTCCGATGCGTCGAAGCGGGTAATCCTGGCGATCCCCGACTTCCCTTGCGTCAAGGCAGCCCAGTTCTGTTCCACCCCGATACCAAGCGGTGAGACAACTCCAACACCCGTTACAACGACTCTTCGCATTGCGACAAAATCCTCCGTCGGCTACGCAATCTTACTCAAAAGGGTTGCCCCTCGTCTGACACGTCTTGCAGCTAACCGGGAGAAGGTCTCCCTTCCCCCGGTCGTCACATCAGGCATTTTCCTTGATGTAATTCACTGCATCACGGACCGTCTGAATCTTCTCGGCGTCTTCGTCAGGAATCTCGATATCAAACTCCTCTTCCAGAGCCATAACCAGCTCGACGGTGTCGAGGGAGTCAGCACCAAGATCATCCATGAAAGAGGCATCTTCAGTCACTTGATCCTCATCAACACCCAGCTGCTCGGCAACGATCTGCTTCACTTTTTCTTCAATAGCCATTGTTCTTTCCTCCTTGAATTGGTGGGTCTATGGAGACTTCTCCGGTCTTACATGTACATACCGCCATTAATACCGAGCACCTGCCCGGTAATGTATGAAGATTGATCAGCGGCCAGAAACACAACCGCATGCGCAATATCGGCCGCTTCGCCGAAACGGGCAAGAGGGATCTGCGCAAGCAACTCTGCCCTTACCTTCTCCGGCAGTTCATCGGTCATCTCGGTCGAAATAAAACCCGGAGTGATGGCGTTGACCGTAATGTTGCGTTTCGACAGTTCACGAGCATTCGATTTGGTCAATCCGATCAGTCCGGCCTTACTGGCGCAGTAATTGGCCTGTCCGGCGTTCCCCATTTCACCAACGACCGAAGAGATATTAATAATCCGCCCCGAGCGCTGCTTGGTCATCACCTTGGCCACGGCCCGGGTCAAGACAAAAGCACCTTTAAGATTGGTATCAAGAACCGCGTCCCAGTCCTCATCTCGCATCCGTAGCAGCAGACCGTCACGGGTGATCCCGGCGTTGTTGACCAGGATATCGACACGGCCATAAGCGGACATGGCTGCCTCAATCAGGCGGTCGGCATCTTCCGTCCGAGCGACATCACCGACAACGGCCAGAGCCTTCCCTCCGGCTGCAGAAATCTCTGCAACCAGTTGGTTAAGCAGCTCCTCGTTTCGGGCTGAGGCGACAACGGTAGCACCTTTAGAGGCAAGTTCAAGAGCGATGGTGCGACCAATGCCACGCGAGGCACCGGTGACAACGGCAATTTTATCTTTCAGCATGAAAAACTCCGCTTTTTTGACTACAGCAACTTCTGCAGGGAGGCTGTATCCTCCATGTTCTGGGCATCGGCTGTTTTTACAATACGCTTGACCAGACCGGCGAGAACCTTGCCCGGACCTATTTCAATGAACCGCTCGACGCCGAGGGCCGCCATCCGCTCAACCGAAGCATCCCAGCGTACAGGTGCGCTGACCTGACGAACCAGCAGATCACGCACCCGGTTCGCATCCTGATTCGGCTCAGCCTCAACATTGCTGACCACCGGCACAACCAGCGGTGCCAGGACAAGTTTATCGAGAACCGCGGCCAGACGCTCACCGGCAGGGACCATCAAGGAGCAATGAAACGGGGCGCTGACCGGCAAAGGCAGGGCACGCTTTGCCCCCTTCTCCTTGGCCAGAGCCATGGCACGCTCAACGGCAGAGGTATGACCGGCGATAACTACCTGACCAGGACTGTTGAAATTGGCAGGCGCAACAACCTCGCCCTGTGCGGCAGCCTGACAGACAGTCTCAAGATCGGCACCATCAAGGCCGAGGATCGCCGCCATGGCGCCGACACCGACCGGAACCGCCTGTTGCATGAACGCACCGCGCTGACGCACCGTGCGCACGGCATCGGCGAAATTCATCGTCCCGGCACAGACCAGAGCTGAATACTCACCAAGGGAGTGCCCGGCTGCATAGTCAGGACGCAGACCGGTCTCCTGCTCCAGCACGCGCAAGGCAGCAATACTGGTGGTCAGAATCGCCGGTTGCGTATTGGTTGTCAGCTTCAGGTCCTCTTCCGGGCCGTTGAAACAGAGGTCGGAGAGGTTGAAACCGATGGCGTCGTTGGCTTCTTCAAAGACCGTCCGCGCGGTCGCAAAGTTGTCGGCAAGGTCTTTGCCCATACCGGCAAATTGGGAACCCTGACCCGGAAACACAAATGCGATCATATTTAAATTCAACTCCTGTTGCAGTTACCAGCGCACCAGCGCCGAACCCCAGGTGAAACCGCCACCGAACGCATCAAACAAAAGAATATCGTTCGGCTTGATCCGTCCGGCACGATTCGCTTCATCCAGTGCAACCGGGATCGTTGCCGCCGAGGTGTTGCCAAAACGGTCAACGTTGATATAGACCTTGTCTTCGGGCAGCCCCAGACGCTTTGCCGTTGCCTCGAGAATCCGGATATTGGCCTGATGCGGAATAAAAAGGTCGACATCGGTCATGGTCATGCCGTTGTGCGCAACCGCTTCCTGCGCCACTTCAGTCAGCATGCGCACGGCAACCTTGAACACCTCGTTCCCCTGCATCTTCAGAAAATAGTTGCGATCCTGCATGGCTTCGGGAGTAGGCATGTGCCGCGTACCGAAACCGGGCTGGTAGAGAAGGTTGAAGTAGGAACCATCTGAATGGAGGTGAGTGGAGAGGATCCCCTGATCGCCTGGCTGGGCTTCAAGAACAACCGCGCCAGCTGCGTCGCCAAACAGGACACAGGTATTGCGATCCTCCCAGTCGATAATGCGCGACAAGGTCTCAGCGCCAATAACCAGCGCTTTTTTGATCTGACCACTCTCGATCTGGGCAGTTGCCATACTCAGGGCGTAAACGAAACCACTACAGGCCGCTGACAGGTCATACGCCGCGGCATTTTTGGCGCCGAGGTTCTGCTGGACAATGCAGGCTGTCGACGGCCAGGGGTAATCGGCAGAGATGGTGCCGAGGATGATCAGATCGATCTCCGACGGTTGCACGCCGGCCATGTCCAGAGCATTACGTGCCGCTTTGGTCGCGAGGTCGGAGGTAAATTCTCCATCTGCGGCAATGCGACGTTCGCGGATACCGGTGCGCGACACAATCCATTCATCATTGGTGTCTATGATTTTTTCAAGATCCTTATTGGTCAGGATCTTGTCCGGAAGACAGGATCCGGTACCGGTGATGCGGGCTCTATTCAGCAAAACGGCCACCTCATTCAAATGCAGGGTTACAGTTGTGCAGCCAGCTTGTCATTGATCTTCTGGCGAACCGCCAGAGAGGCCAGATTGACAGCATTCATGATTGCCTTGGCATTCGATCCACCGTGGCAGATCATCCCTGCCCCCTGGATTCCCAACAGAGGCGCTCCGCCGTACTCGGCATAATCGACACGCTTCTTAAAGGCACGAAATGCCGGCCGCGAGAGCAGATAGCCGATCTTGGCCACCAGACTCTTGCTTATTTCATCGCGCAACATCTGACCGATTGCTTCGGCCAACCCCTCACACGTCTTCAGAACAACATTACCGACAAAACCATCACAGACAACCACATCGACCGAACCATTAAACGTGTCACGACCCTCAACGCTGCCGATGTAATTAAACGAAGCCGAGGAGAGCAGAGTGTGCGCCTCACGGGTCAGGTCATTCCCCTTCCCCTCTTCTTCTCCATTGGAGAGTATGCCGATACGCGGGTTCTTCACCCCGAGCAGCTCGCGGGCGTAAACGTTCCCCATGGTGGCAAACTGCATCAGATGCAGCGGCTTGCAATCGACATTACCGCCGGCATCCAGCAACAGGGTCTGACCGTTGACGTTGGGAATGACCGTGGCGATTGCCGGACGGTCGATACCCGGTATGCGCTTGAGGGTAAACATGCCAGCGGCCATGGTCGCGCCGGAATTTCCGGCCGACACCACGGCATGCGCGCTACCCGCCTTGACCAGCTCGAAGGCGACGCGTATAGAAGAGTTACGCTTTTTACGGACCGCATCGGACGCCGCATCGTGCATGCCGACAACATCGGCTGCGTGCTCGATGGTGACCGAAAGGTTACGGATATCATGCCGCGCGAGTTCTACCGCAACGGCATCGGTATCACCGACCAGAACAATGGCCATCCCCCAGCGTTTTGCGGCGGCGACTGCACCTTCCACTATAACACCCGGGCCATGGTCCCCCCCCATCGCGTCGACGGCAATTGTGATGTTTTTGTTCAAGAACGTCGTCCGATCGCTTATTCGTCGCTACCGGTTACGTTCTGCCCCTTGTAGGTACCGCAGCTGGCGCAGGCACGATGGGGCAGTTTGGTTTCATTGCACTGCGGACAGACCGACAAACCGGCCGGGGTCAAAAAGTCATGCGCGCGCCGCATGTCACGTTTGGATTTCGAGGTTTTCTTCTTCGGAACAGCCATGAGTTGAAACTCCTTTCAAACCCGCTTGAGCGGGGATCCTGTAAATCCTGAAAATACATGTTTATATACAAACAACAAGAGCCGGAGCATCCGTCCCTTTTATCTTATGAATCTTTTTTGCTGCCGTTCGGGTCGAGCTTTAGATTTTTCAAAGCAGCAAACCGTGTATCAAACTGCGGTTGTGCACATTGGCACGTCCCGGCATTACGGTCAATACCACAATTGGGGCATAAACCCTGGCAGTTGCCATTGCACAAGGGGTGCAGCGGCATCGCAATCAGTATATTTTCGAGCAACGGTTCGGCCAGGTCGAGTTCATCCCCTTCCACCAGATCGATCCCCATCTCTTCGGCGGTCAGTTCAACCCCCTCTTCACCGGATTCGTCTTCGACTTCGGGCAACTCGGTGGCGAAGGTCAACGAAAACGATTCACTTAACGGCGCGACAAAGCGCTTAAGGCAGCGTCCGCAGGGGAGCTCAACCTGAGCCGCTATCGTCGCATCGACCTCAACCATATCATAGGCACGAACCACCCGAAGTGTGTAATCGATCGGGCCTGTAAACTCGATATTCAGGTCATTGATACGCGCGACCAGCTCGGCCCGCAGGTCGTCATCCACCTCGCCGGTCAGCAGCAGTCCTTCATCCCTGATATCGTCGAGACAAATGGTCAGCACATTTCCTCCGGCCTTGACGCAATCAAAAGCGCTTAGTATAAAGATCGCCTCTGCGTTGTCAAGTGCGAATTGCGGCGCAGATCGGGTGGCTTGGGCATGACTTTATTAGCCCAATCCCCCTAATTTTGCAAGATGTTTATTCGTCCATTCAGCCCCGCCGTATAGTAATATGACCACAATCGAAGCAGAAAGATTAAAGAGACAAAATATGATTCAGGACATAGACGATCCGATTCGCAGACTCATTGCCATCGTTGCCCACCTGCGCAGCCCTGAGGGTTGCCCGTGGGACCGGGAACAGACTGTTGCCAGCCTGCGCCCCTATCTGGTTGAAGAATGCTATGAATTCCTCAGCGCCATTGATGGTGACGACACCGAAGACATGGCACACGAACTGGGTGATCTCCTGTTACAAGTCGTCTTTTATGGTCAGCTCTTCAATGAGCAGGGCGCCTTCGACATTGACCGTGCCGCAGAAGCCATCTGCCAAAAACTGGTGCGCCGTCATCCGCACGTCTTTGCCAATTCACAGATCGGCAACCGGTCCGAACTCGACCAGCAGTGGGAGACCATCAAACAGACCGAACGCAAAACAGTGGCAACATCGCTGTTTTCAACGCTGCCTTGTGGGTTGCCGGCCCTGCAAAGTGCCCAGAAGGTCTCAAATATTGCGGCTCGGGTCGGCTTTGACTGGACAGATGTGAACGGTGTGTTCGAAAAGCTACAAGAAGAGAGCAAAGAATTGGAAACCGCTTTGCAGCAGGAGACCAGCGAACGGATCGAAGCCGAATTAGGCGATCTGCTGTTTACCGCCGTCAATCTGGCCCGGCATCTCAACCTTGATGCCGAGACAACCTTGCGGAAAACGACTGATCGATTTATTCGTCGATTTCAGTTTATTGAACAATCCCTGTCCGAGGAGAATCTCACTCCGGGTGAGGTTTCTCCAGAGCGGCTAAACAGCCTCTGGGAGTCGGCAAAAATTGCATAATAATCAAAAAAACGCGCAAAACCGGCCCATTGCGCAAGGTTAAACGTTTTGTCCACAAAATGTGTTGAAAACATGTTGAAAAGCTTGTTGGCAACAGGTAACCCCTGCGCCACTACAAGGACCTTATCAGATTGCCTTTTTTTTAGGCACGGCATATATTTCTGTAATTACAGCTATTTACGATGTTCACATAGAATGCGACGCGGACAATCGGTTTTCAATCATATCTGTTAAAAAGCTGCAGAGCGAAGGGGGTCTTTGTGTTCATAAAGCTCGCTGTCTTATTTATTTTCGTGCCAATTTGCGAAATTTTCGTCCTCTTACAGGCAAACAATACAATTGGTACACTCTGGACTGTCGGATTGGTGATTTTAACCGGAATATCCGGGGCGATGCTGATGCGCCATGAAGGATTCAGCGTCCTGACTAGAATTCAAACGGCTCTGGCACAAGGACATCTGCCCGCTTCAGAATTGATGGATGCGGCGCTGATATTGGTAGGCGGCGTTCTGCTGCTCACCCCGGGATTCCTGACCGACCTGACCGGCTTTATTATCCTGACGCCCTGGAGTCGTAGCTTGATAAAGAATGCGCTGCTGGGGTGGATGCGGCAGAAACTGGAACGAGGCGAAATCGTCATCAGAAGAGTTTGATGGGCCCGGGCATAAAAAGACTATCAGGAGATGAAGGCAAAGGGCTCGTTACTCCAATCGTTTTCATGCATCGGGGCCATGATCTGGTAATGATCCGGCAGCGGGTTTTCAACGATCAGCGAAGGAATGGCGCTGCGGGCAGAAAGACCACCGCAGAAAAAGACAAGGCCAACGATCAAAGGGGCGGCAACATTGGCGGTAAAATGCAGGGCCAGACCAGCCTTGCGTCCAAATGCGCGCTTCATCAGTCGCACACGGAAAAACTCACGGTCGGACAGCAACCTGATCAGTGAAATCAGAGCGACAACAAAAGAGAATAGGCCCATGGTGACATAGGTATTCATCGATACCTCCGCGAGGTGATCAATATCGTTTAATCGCGCATTTTTTCCATTATAGCGGCATCAATTCAGACTAGCAAGGCAACATCCTTATGTTCCGATTATTTTGATCAAAACCCGCTTGCGCCGATCCCCATCAAACTCACCATAAAAGATCTGCTCCCAAGGGCCAAAATCGAGCTGCCCACCGGTCACCGCAACCACCACCTCCCGCCCCATCACCGAACGCTTGAGATGCGCATCGCCATTATCTTCACCGGTGCGATTGTGCTCGTACTGACTTATCGGCTCGTGTGGAGCCAGACGCTCCAGCCAGCGCTCGAAATCGGCGTGCAGACCGCGCTCGTCATCGTTGATAAACACTGACGCAGTGATGTGCATGGCGTTGACCAGACACAGACCCTCCTTGATACCACTCTCGGCCAGACAGTTTTCGACGTCACGGGTTATATTGACCATGCCCCGCCGCCCCTTGATTTCGAACCAGAGTTCCTTGCGATACGACTTCATCCGTCACTCCTTGACTGATCGATGCATCTTGCCTTACAGACAGCAGATATGCTATGAATCCATCGCCATGCGCACAGACCAATTTTCTTCACGACAATTCTTCCGCCTCATGGTGATCGGCACCCTTTTCGGTGCATTGTTCGCCTGCGACCGGAAACCGGTGACCGCTGAAACCGGCGATGGAATCGCTTCACAGCCGGTTAAGGCGAATCATCACCGGGAGTTGAGGCAGGTTTTCAATCAGTACAACTATTCTTGGGATACCCTTAACGAAGGGATCCCGCCCCTGATTCTCAGCCAGTTCCCCAACGACCTGCACCTGATCCGGTCAACGGAAAGCAAAAAAAGGCTCTTCTTTCTCTCCCTGTTGCCCATGGCGCTGCTCGCCAACGAAGAGATCAACAGCCAGCGTCGCACCCTGCTCGACATCTTGTCTGAATATGATTCAACCGGTGGGCTTGGACAGGAGCAACTGGCCGAACTGGCAAAGATTCAGGCGTATTATCGGGTTAAAGACAACCCTTTATCCAACCGACGGGCACGTACCACCCTGCTCCGCCGCGTCGACACAATTCCGCCCGCCATGATACTTGCTCAGGCCGCCAACGAATCGGGCTGGGGAACCTCCCGTTTTGCCCAACGCGCCAACAACCTGTTCGGCGAGTGGACCTTCACTCCTGGGCATGGTCTGGTCCCGGAAAACCGGCCCGAGGGAGAGACCTATGAAGTGCGCCGGTTCAACTCCCTCTATCAATCGGTCCGATCCTATACCCGCAACATCAATACCCACTGGGCCTACCAACCCCTGCGCCAATTGAGGGAAGATCTCCGTAAAGACGGGGAGCAGATCACCGGCCTCATACTGGCTACCGAGCTCGATATGTACTCAACCCGACGGGAGGATTACACCCGTGAGATTGTCGGCCTGATCCGCAGCAACCGGCTTGAGCAATTGGCGACGGTTCGTTTGCGTACCGATCTGACGCCAAACAACCGTCCCAAACCCGACGAAGCTCAGGGCGTGGGCCTGCTCAGCAGCCGGGCCTTGCTCAGGGATGCGCCGACCTCACCCCCCTGATTGCGGCCTGAACCAGGGCTGACTGAACCAGGCCCAGCCGCCAGAGCGCAGCGGCACGGTCAACGTGTATTTATTGCGGCGGCCGGTGAGCGGTTTCTCCGCCTGCACGGTGTACTCCCCCAACCTCCCCGACACCGGGGTAATCACCAACCTGTTATCCCCCTGCACAAACCCCTGCAAACGCTCCAGTTCATAGAGCTGCGGCGAGAGCCGAATGTTCAGCTGCGGAGCGGTCTCCCCAGGGCCCAGCACCGGATCGACCTCTGACAGCAAAGCAATCTGCAACGGTGCCATGGCCGCTTTGCTCTTAAAACCGTCCAGGGTGGCAAACCCACCCCCCATGGGGAAACGGGGTAAGGTAAAGCGATCGGCACCATCACCAACCACCCCGGATTGCTGAGCCACCGCCGCCCTAAACCCGAGTGTCTTCACGATCTTCGCCAGCTCCGGCGAATATTCTCCGTACGGATAGGCAAAGAACTCAGGCTTTGCGCCGGTCTCACGCAAGATCGCCTGCTGCGCCCGCACAATATCATCCGTCACCCGTTGCCGCCAGAGATCATGCGTTTCGCCAGGACGTCGTTCCAGCAGGTAATCGTGGGTTGCGGTGTGATTTCCAAGACGGACACCCTCTTTCATCAACTGGCGGAGTTGATCCCAGCCCAGATAACCCGGAGTTCCGACGGAGTCGGTGTTGACAAAGAGCGTGACCGGAAAATGATGGGTCCGCAGCAGCGGCATAGCGTTGAGTAAAAAAGAAGGGAACGCGTCGTCGACGGTCAAGACAACCGCATGCTCAGGCAAGTCGCGCCCCTGAGCAAGGCAGTCGGCAACGTCGGCCAAGGGCAGAACCGGAATCTTCTGATCGGCCAGGTACTGCAACTGGGCAGAGAAGACTTCGGGTTCGATATTGGTTGAAGGGTATCGCGGCTCACCGAAGCGGTGATAGATAAACATATTAACCTGCCCGGCCATTGCAGGAACGGGCAAGGAGAGGGACACAATGACAAACAAGACTAAAACAAAAAGAGATGTATGAACTCGAGGAGATAGACAACAACAGATCATGTGGCTTTCACCTTGTCGCGCAGATAGCGCCGGATGGCATTGCGGGCCCGCGGGGTCACCGCCCATTCAAGCCATTTCGGCAGGACGGTCGGCAGTTTGTCCCGTTCGATTGAGACCTGGTCGCTATCCATCAGACGGGTTTTGAGAGCCCGGGTGTGGCCATTGATCTGGCAACGGACAGCATGCAGACCCAGCTCGACGTGGATATCGAAGGCAAAATCGAGGGCGCAGCTCCCCTCGGGGAGGATGCGCGAATCACCGTTGGGGGTATAAACCTGAATCGTACGCGAAGCAAGCCGCAGCGATTCGGCATCGAAAGCCGACTCCCCTTCCAGCAGAGAGTGCATCAACTCACGGAAATTGGCGCGCCGGAACTCAAAACCTGGCGCCAGCACCCCGGATTCGTTGAACCGGGCCAGTTTACGCGTCGTGATTTCGACCCGCATCCGCTGCTGGCCGGCCTGCACCGTAGTTTTGATCGACTGGTAACCGAACTGCGACGGAGCATTAAGATGATCGCGCAGCTTTCCGGTAATCGGCGGGAACAAACCGTGGACCGCCCCCAGGGCCATATAGGCTTCCATGCTGTGACCGACGTGAATTTCAAGGGTGTAGAGGGTCTGCAGGCCACGCCGCATCGACTGAGCCGCCGCCAGGCTAAAAGGGCGCCAGCGGTCGCGCAAGGAGAAGGAGATTTTATGGTGCTCAAGACGGGCATTGATCTCCGAGCGGATTTTACGCAAAAAGGATTCGTGCTCGGCCTGCAGAGCGAGAATATGCTGACGATACCGACCGGATCGTTTTGGGTAGAGGATCGCCAATGACAAGGCTTCAAGCTCAGCCGCGACAATACCCATTCCCAGGTGGGACGCGAGCGGGACATAGACCGTACGCGTCTCTTCGGCAATCAACATCTGTTTTTCAGGCCGCAGGGAGCCGATGGTCTGCAAGTTATCGATCCGGTCCCAGAATTTAAGACACAGGACCCGGACATCCTCCACCGCCGCCAGCAACTGTTTGCGGTAGGTCTTCTCCTTGAGCAGCTCCCGACTCAGGTTGTCGTCCGTCGCCTTGGTCAAGCCATTGACCAGCAAGGCAACATCGGCGCCGAACATCTTTTCGATATCGGCCAGGGCGACCGGCGTATCCTCAACCACGTCATGCAACAAGGCGGCGATCACCGAGGAGAAATCCATCCAATGGCGCGACGCCAGGTGGGTGACCCGCAGGGGGTGAAAGAAATAGGGCTCCCCTGATTTGCGGACCTGCCCGGCATGGGAGGTGCGGCCGAACTCGAGGGCGCGCTGCAACCGATCCATCTCCCGGTCGAGCTCTGTATCGCTCAGTCCGCCGCCGTAATGAGTGACGAGCAGCTCCAGAATCTCGTTGCCGAGACGCTGCTCATGCCGTTGATCGTATTCTGCCTTCTTAGGTTCCATACGTCTTTGTTGTGCCTGTATCAATAAGAGTGGTCACGTTCGGTACAGATAAAGCGGTCAAAAATCAAGGTCAACCCGGTGGCCAGATCAGATCACGCCCACCAAGAAGGTGAAAATGGATATGCCAGACGACCTGGCCGCCGGCGGCGTTGCAATTGGTGACCACGCGAAAGCCATCTTCGGCAAACCCGAGGTCGTGCGCAACTTTCCCCGCCACCTGATAAATATGGCCGACCAGTTCGTTATCGGCAGTGGTCAGATCGAGCACAGTACGGATATGTTTGTGCGGGATAATCAACAGGTGGTGCGGCGCCTGGGGCTGGATATCCTCGATCACCACCAGTCGATCATCAGAGTAGATGATTTTAGCCGGGATATCACCGGCGGCAATTTTGCAGAACAGACAGCTCTCAGACATAAAACCTCCTCGCTGTAAAAAGGATCAAACGAGATCTGCACCGTTGGGGCAGAGTTCTGGATAATAACAGACATTTGGCGAACAGTCGCGACCGAAACGCGTCAGATGCGCGGACAAGGCTTTTTTCTGGTAATTATCAAAATCAGGTTCCGTATCGACCAGATCGATAAATTCACAGGCCAAAAGCACATTGCGCACCTTTTCGGCCGCCGGGGCACCGCGACCGACCAGCTTCAACCCGTCGATCCCGGCTTCACGCAGCGCCGGAAGCGCACAGAGGCCACAGCCGTGGCGGCGATTACTTTTGGCCCAGGACCCCTGGCGACCGATGGCGGAGGTCAGGGCCGACGAGGCCGCAGCGACCGGATCGATGGCATACGGGATTTCACAGGGCCAGATACGGTCCGGGCTCGAATGATGGAAGGAACAAAGCCCCTCACAATTGGGGCAGTTGCCGACCAGCAAAAAAGCATCAAACCGCACGCCGGGCGACGCGGCGATAATCGACGCCATTTCCGCCAGAGGTAAATGACGCGGCAGGACAACCCGGTCGATGCCGGCATCACGGTATTCGGCAACCGCCGCACTGTTGACCAGATGGGCCAGAGTGCTGGCGTGCATCTGTAGCCGTGGAAAACGCGGACGCAGCTTGCGCAACAGGCCGAGATCGGCGAGGATCACCCCGTCAATCCCGGCGGCGCTCGCCTCTTCGACATAATCGAGGAGCAAAGGGATTTGGGCATCGGTGTAATAAGGGGCGTTCAGGGTCAAGCTGAAACGACCGCCATGGACCCGGACCTGTTCTACGATCGACTGCAGGTCGGCGTAGGAATCGATCTGGGCACCGGCGAAGGTGCGTTGATTGATCGAAGCAAGCAGGCCAAAGCGTGCCCCCCAGGCCGCCGGAACATAGCCACCGTAGAGTTCGTCGGCCCCGGCGACCAGAAGTTCAGCCACCTCGCCAAGGTGATCGACCGGCGAAATAATCCTCATGCGTCCCCCTCACTGCGGAAACGCCAGATATGGTCGCGCCGGTAATCCCACCAGGCCCCATCGACGGTCGCATCGAGAGTTTTTCCGGCGACCACCAGGGTTAAAGCCGGACGACGATCGGGTGCATTCAGGTTGAAAAAATCACGCTCGCCCACGAGCCCGGTTATTGTGTCGAGGGTTCCGTTCACCACCACTTCACCCGGCAGACCAAGGCGGTGCAGCAGCACGATCGGCACATTTTCACCGTAACCATCACGCAGCTGGTCGACCAGCTCCGGCAACGGCAGGTTGTTCATATAGATAAGCAGGGTCACTCCCGGTGCCGCCAGCTGGCGCAAGGTCAGGGCACCATCCACCCCGAGGGTGCGTGGCGAAGCGATAATCGCCCGGTTGCAGACATCGGGGAGATCAAAGGTCCGTTTGAGATGTGCGGCAGCGGCATTCGCCGTACCGACGCCGGGGACGACGACGGCCCGCTCACCGAGATGATCGACCAGGGCCTGAAACGGGGAGTAGAAGGTCAAATCTCCGGGGACAAGAAAGGCGACGTTGCCCAAGTCAAGATGGGCTTTGATCTGTTCGATCAGCTCGGCAAAATAGAACTCGAAAGGGATCCGAACCTCTTTCCCCTGCAGGTGAGAAGCAAAGGTGACTTCAAACGGCTGCGGCGCGTAGACCAGCGCGCAGTCGGCGAGCAGTCGGGCCGCCCGCAAGGTCAGCAATTCGGGATCGCCGGGACCGGCACCGAGAAAGTAGACACGATTCATACCTTGACCTCGCGATGCAGGGCGATGAGAAATTCACGATTCCCTTTAGGGCCGAGTAGCGGGCTTTCCGTCACGCCCAGCACCCGGCAACCGATCGACTCGGCAAATGCGCGGATGCGCTCGACGACCTGCTCGTGTTGTGCTTGATCACGGACCACCCCCCCCTTGCCGACCGCCCCCTTGCCGACCTCAAACTGCGGCTTGATCAGTGCGACAATTTCAGCATCCGCACTCAGCAGTGTCAGCGTCGGCGGCAGCACCTTCTCCAAAGAAATAAACGAAGCGTCGATGACCGCCAGAGTCGGTTGTTCCGGCAGAGACTCCGGGGTCAGATGGCGAATATTGGTCCGTTCCAGGCTGGTGACCCGCTCATCGGCGCGCAGGCGCCAGTCGAGCTGACCATAGCCGACATCGACGGCATAAACGTGCCGCGCGCCCCGTTGCAGCAAACAGTCGGTAAAGCCGCCGGTTGAAGCGCCAACGTCAATCGCTATCACTCCGGCGACCGTCACCGGGAAAGCATCCAACGCCTTGTTCAGCTTCAGTCCACCGCGCGATACAAAAGGGATGTCCTCACCACGCAAGCGGATGTCGGCGGTATCGGTCACCTGCGTCCCGGCCTTGTCGACGACCTGATCGGCGACCAGCACCCGTCCGGCGAGAATCAGCGCCCGTGCCCGCTCACGCGAGGCGACCAGCCCGCGGCTGACCAGTATTTTATCGAGGCGTTCTTTCGGCACCGGACGGCTTCTCCTCATGGGTGAAAAGTCCGGCAAGGTTAGCACAAGGGAGGGAAAACGGGCAACTATCGACGTATCAAAGTTTATCCACAAATTCAAACTGAACCGGAATTTTATACGGGGCCAGACGACCGCGCAGGGCAGAGGTCAATTCGACATCGGAGAGGGACACCCCTGAGCGACAAACAATCTGGGCGACGACAATTTCACCATACAACCGGTCGGGCAGACCATAAACGCGCACCTGCTCAACTCCATGCAATTCACGCAGAGCGTTTTCGACTTCGGCCGGATAAACGTTTTGGCCGCCACGAATGATCATGTTACGAAGTCGGCCGGTGATCCGGTAATAACCGGCGGCATCACGTTGGGCGAGATCGCCGGTGTGCAACCAGCCGTCATTATCCGGGCTCGGCGCAGACTCATCCTTCAGACCATCGTAACCGCTCATGATCATCGGTCCACGTGCCCAAAGCTCACCGCTGATCAGGTCGGCACAGTCCGCACCGGAAACCGGATCGACAATCCGCACCTCAACGCCGGGCAGCGGCACTCCGACGGTACTGACCCGCCGCTCAAGGGGGTCATCAAGCGGGGTCTGAGTGATCAACGGACCGGCCTCGGTCTGACCGTAGGCGATGCTCATATCACGGGCGTGCATCCGCTCGACCACCTGCTGCATCACCTCGATCGGACAGGGCGCTCCGGCCATGATGCCGGTGCGAAGGGAGGAGAGATCATAGCGGGAGAAATCGGCCGAATCGAGCATGGCGACAAACATGGTCGGCACGCCATGCACTGAGGTACAGCCTTCAGCGTCGATAGCCCCCAGCACGCCCTCCGGAGTGAAGCGGGTCAAAGCGACCATGGTCGCTCCATGGGCGAGGCAGAGCAGGATGCCGAGGGAACAACCAAAGGCATGGAAAAATGGGAGCGGGATGCAGAGTCGGTCTGCGGCGGAAAACCGCAGGTTCTGACCTGCCAGAGTGCCGTTTAGCAGAATCTGTCGATGGGTCAGCAAGACGCCCTTTGGCTCACCGAGGGCCGCAGAGGTGTACTGGATATTGACCACGTCGTCGACCCGCACGGAGTCGGCGATAGCGGCAAGGGTCGCATCCGTCACCGAGTGGCCGCGCTGAATCAGCTCGGCAAACGGCAGCAGCTGATCATCGGTCGCACCTGGGGTAAAGACAACTGTCGTCTGCAAATCAGGTAAATCGCTGCAGACCGTCGACAGGGCCTCGACATATTCATCCCCCTTCACCCCGCGCCCCATGAGCAGCACAGGCGCCCGACAGCACTGCATCTGCCGGCAAAACTCTGCGGCCTGCAGACCGGTATCGAGGGCAACCGTCACCACGCCAATTCGCGCTGCCGCAAGAAAGGTGAGGACCCATTCCGGGCTGTTCACCCCCCACAAGGCGAGGCGAGCCCCCGGGGCAAGATCCAACGCCAGCAGACCACGTGCGACATCCGTAACCTGCAGCTCAAGCTGCGACCAGGTCAGGCGCAGAGCATACTCAGGGAAGACCAAGGCCTCCTGCTGTGGCCAGGTGGCGGCGTTGACAGAAAGCTGCGCACCGATCGTCTGCACATCAAACAGCTGCTGCGACATCCCTACCCTCCCTAAAGCCAGCGCTTGCGGCGTTTGTACGATTTCAGGTTTTTAAACGCCCGCCGTTCACCGCCGCCGCCGAGATAAAACTGCTTGATGTCCTCGTTATTGAGCAACTCTTCGCGGGTCCCGTCCATGACGATCTTACCTGACTCCATGATGTAACCGTAATCGGCACAGCGCAGGGCCATATTGGCATTCTGCTCAACAAGCAGCATGGTGATCCCCTGCTCGCGGTTGATGGTGCGGATGATTTCGAACACCTCCTGAACCAGCAGCGGCGATAACCCCATGGACGGTTCATCAAGTAGAATCATCTTCGGGCGTGCCATCAATGCACGACCGATGGCGAGCATCTGCTGCTCACCGCCGGACAAATAACCGGCCATACCGGTGCGCTCCTTCAAGCGGGGAAAGTAGCTGAACACCTGATCCATATCATCGGTCAGATTGCGGGTGCGACGGGTATATGCGCCGAGGCGCAGATTCTCGATCACCGTCATGTCTTCAATGATCCGTCGCCCCTCCATGACCTGAAAAATTCCGCGCCGGACGATCTTCTCCGGCTCGCTGTTGGCGATCTCGTCACCATGATAGGAAATGGATCCACGGGTCACCCGACCATCCTCGCTGCGCAACAGACCGGAGATCGCCTTGAGGGTTGTCGACTTGCCGGCACCGTTCGGCCCCAAAAGGGTGACAATCGATCCCTGCGGCACCTCGAGGCTGACGCCGCGCAACACCAGGATGACCTCGTCATACACAACTTCGATGTTGTTGACCACCAAAAGCGGTGGCGCTGCTGACACGGCAGGTTCGGTCATGCTCAAAGTCCTGTATCAAAAAAATCGTGACGGATAAAGGGTGACGGGCAACAGAAGAGAAGGGTTTTCCCCTTCACCTGTCACCCGTCACCAGTCGTTTCTTTCAGACTACCAGCCAAGCCATTCCGGACGACGTGGAACCAGCACTTCGGCCTGCTTCGTCATCTGTACCTGCTCACCGTCCAGATTGCTTTTGTAAACCGGTATATGCGTGGTACTGCGATGATCGGTTGCCGTCCAGGTCGATGGCAGACAGACCCCTTCGAGCCCTTTCGGCACATAGTCAGTCATCGACTCCATCGCTGCCTTGATCGCCGGCCCGTCAATCTTGCCGGCCTTCGCCGCCTTGGTGATGGCATCGACCATAAACATGGTCGAGCAAGCACCGCGGATGTAGTGCAGGGCGCGGTATTCCTTCCCTTCCGGATCGGACATCGCCGAAATCGCCTTCATCATCGGATTCTTTTTGGCTTCATCCCAGGGAGTGGCACCGACCACCCAGGCGACGCCGTTGCCGGCCGGGCCGGCCGCCGTGATCGCGGTCTCGTCCCAACCCCAGATATTGGCCAGAAACTGGGTGTCGACACCAACCGTGCTGCACGACTTGATCAGCGAGATATTGGAGCCGGAGGTGTTACCGAGGTAGGCATACTGGGCACCGGTGTCTTTCAGGGTCAGGCACTGCGCCTTGGCGTCAGCCGGCTTCAGGGAATAAACAATCGGCGGTAACACTTCAAAACCGAGCTCTTCTGCGTACGCATTACAGGCATCCTTGGGTGCATTCGGGTAGGGGTGGTTGTCCCCCATATGAACGTATTTCGGCTTCCCCTTACCGCCTTTCGCCTTCCAGTCGTCCATTGCCCATTGCACCAGACCGCGGCAGGCATCAGAGTAGGACGGGCTGTAGTAGAAATTGTAAGGTGCGGCAAACTTGGCATGTGAGGAAGAGCCGACCGGGTCGGTCAGGTGCCCGGAATAGGAGGCCGAGATATAGGGAATCTGGTCTTCAGTGACAAATCTAACCAGGGCTTCAGTATCGGCCGTCCCCCACCCTTGAATGGCGACCGGTTTCAGATCGGATTTCCAGCCTTTGTAGGTCGCCACGGCGCGTGGCGCATTGTAACCGTAGTCGACAGTATCAAGCTTGATAGTCTGGCCGGCAATGCCGCCATTTTTGTTAACGTAGTTTACGGCATCGATAACGGCCGGACCGTAGTGGGCACCGACGTCAGAGGTCGGGCCGGTAAAGGCATTGAGGTGACCGATGGGGATCTCCCCGGCGAACGTGGAGCCGGCGCCAAGACACAACAGGCCGGCAACAACAACAAAGGCACAGCTCTTCTTCATCGTCTTCTCCTCTTTGAAAAGTTCAAAAAAGTAACAACCAAACCGGGAACACCCCGGGACACCAACCATCAATAAGCAAAAGGGTAGAGCTTCCAGTAAGCTTTAATCCTCTGCCATCGGTGGGCCAGACCATCCGGCTCAAACAGCAGGAAAAGAACAATCGCCAGACCGATGGCCATCTCCTTGATATAAGCGAGGGCCTGGTTCAGACCGGGGAACGAACCACTGATCATTCCGACGCCGGCCTCCATCACCTCCGGGAGCAGAACCATAAACGCCGTCCCGAGCAGCGAACCGGAGATCGATCCCAGACCGCCGATAATGACCATGCCGAGAAACTGGATGGACAACACAATGGTGAACTGCTCGGCAGAGACAAAACCGAGAAAATGGCCATAAAGAGCGCCACCGATACCGGCATAAAAAGCCGAGAGGCCAAAGGAGAGGATGCGATACCGGGTCAGATTGATCCCCATGATCTCGGCCGACAGATAATGATCGCGCACGGCCACCAGGGCGCGACCATCTCGGGTGCGCATCAGGTTGGTCGCCAGCAGGTACAGCACCAGAACAAAGGCATAGACGACAAAAAAATACGAGCGTTCACTGCTGAAGGGGACATCGAACAGGCGGAACGAATCGGCCATGGCCCCGGAGGAGCCTCCGGTGAACCATTCGGCCCGGGAAAAGAAATCCTCGAGGATGAACTGGGAAGCGAGGGTGGCAATCGCCAGATACAGCCCCTTGATCCGCCCGGCCGGAATCCCGACGCCCAGACCGACCAGCAGGGTCAACACACCGGACAAGGGGATGGCAAGAGCGACCGGGATGCCGAAACGGTTGTTGAGCCAGGCCGAAGCAAAAGCGCCGAAACCAAAAAAAGCTGCGTGACCGAGGGAGATCTGGCCGGTGAAACCGACGACGATATTGAGGCCGAGCGCGGCGATTCCGAAACAACCGATCTGGATGAGCAGGGTCAGGTAGTAACCGTTGAACACCAGCGGCGCAAACAGCAGCGCGACCATGAATGTCAGGGCAAAATTACGCGTGAACGGCGTGGCAAAGACGGTCGTATCCCTGGCATAGGAGGTGCGAAAATCGCCACAGGGGCGCAAGGACTGTCCGGATGACATAGCGATTAGATCCTCTCGATATCCTTGGTGCCGAACAGACCATAGGGGCGAATCATCAGGATAATGACCAGAGCATAAAACGGGGCCACTGAGTACAGGTTACCTATGTGCAGGTACTGTCCATCGACAAATTCAGCCAAGTTCTCCAGCACACCGATGATCAGGCCACCGACGACCGCGCCGACGATGGAATCGAGACCGCCGAGAATCACCGCCGGAAAGACTTTGATGCCGAAAAACGACAGGGCCGACGAGACGCCATTGACCATGCCGATGACGATGCCGGCCAGAGCCGAGACCACAGCTGAAATCGCCCAGGCCCCTGCAAAGACATTTTTCACCGAAATACCCAGGCTCTGCGCCACCTGCTGATTAAAAGCGGTCGCCCGCATCGCCAATCCGGCCTTGGAGAAGCGGAAAAAATAGTAAAAAGCCGCCATGATGACGAGGGAGATCACCATGCTCATGACGTAAGGCGTCTGCACCTGCAGTCCAAACACATCAATACTTTCGGTCGAAAACGCCTGGGGGTACGGGCGTGGAAAGCCGCCGAACATCCAGCCCATCAACGACTGGAAGAACATCGACAGACCGATGGTGACCATAATCACGGAAATAATCGGTTCACCGATCATCGGTCGCAGCACCAGAACCTGCAGGGCGATGCCGAACACCACCATAAAACAGAGCGTCAACGGGAAGCCGGCCCAAAATGGCAGTTCAAAACGGACCAGCAGCCACCAGCAGGTCCAGGCACCGATCAACAGGAATTCACCCTGGGCAAAGTTGACCACCTTGGTCGACTTGTAGATCAAAACAAAACACATGGCGACCACCCCGTAAAGAGTGCCGATGATCAGGCCGTTGATCAGCAACTGGCCGAGTAGACTGCTATTCATGCGACATCCCTCCTGACGGGAGACGGGTTCCTGCCAGCGGCACGTCCGTCATGATCGGCTTGCAGAGTGACAACTTCAAGTTTGGTTTTCACCGGGGTCGTCGTGCCGTCCTGAAAGGTGATGATCGTATCGACCGGAACCTGATCGTCACCGCTGTAGACCGACTCAATAATGCTGAAATATTTCTCCCGCACCACTCCGCGACGCACCTTTCGGGTCCGGGTCAGTTCGCCATCATCAGCGTCGAGCTGCTTATACAGTAGCAAAAATTTGCGGATTCTCTGAGCCGGCGGCAGGGTGGCATTGACGGTCTCAATCTCGCTGCGGATCAGCTCATAGACCTCCGGCATTGCCGACAGGTTGATGTAGTTGGTAAAGGCGATCCGGCGCTGCTCCGCCCACTTGGAGACGATTTCAAAGCGGATACAGACCATGGCAAAGAGCCAGGGCCGTTGATGGCCGATGATCACTGCCTCAGCAATGTACGGTGAAAATTTGAGTTTGTTCTCGATAAACTGGGGCGAAAACTTACTGCCGGCAGCGGTGGTGGCCAGATCGCCAATGCGATCGATCACCACCAGCTGCTGGTTGTTCGGATTGAAATAGCCGGCATCACCGGTGCGCATCCAGCCCTCGGAGTCGAGGGACTTACGGGTCTCTTCCTCATTCTTGTAGTAACCGGCGAACATCCCCGGCGTACGGGCGACGATCTCACCAACCCCATTTTCATCAGCGTCGGCAATCCGCACCTGGCTGTTGCGCAAAGGCACCCCGACCGAGTCGAAATCGACGGCGTCGGCGGCGTGGATGGTGTAGGCGCCAGCGAGTTCGGTCTGGCCATAGATCTGCCGCAGGGGAACCCCCATGGCGAGGAAGAAGCGAAAGGTATCCGGTCCCAGCGCCGCACCGCCGGTGGCCGCCGAGCGCAGGTTAAAAAAGCCGAGGCGATCGCGCAGAGCACGAAACAACAGCAGGTTGGCCAGCCACGAGCGACCGCCGCGCAGGGCAGCACGTTCAGACATCGCCATCCCCCAGCGATAGAGCAGGCGTTTGAGCGGTGTCGAATCCATCATGCGCGCTTTGATATCCGCCGCCAGCGATTCCCAGACCCGTGGCGCCAGCAACACAAAAGTCGGGCCGATTTCACGCATGTCGGCCATCAAGGTTTCCGGCTCCTCAACGAAATTGACCGTGGTACGTGACAGCAGGCCAAGAGCCACGGCGTAGACCTGCTCCATGATCCAGGGCAGCGGCAGGGAAGAGACGTAATTATCCCCCGGCAGGCGGGGATCGACTTCCAGATAATCGACACACTGCAGCAACAAGGGTCCGGACTGCAACATGGCCAGCTTCGGATTAGAGGTGGTGCCGGAGGTCGGACAGAGGATAGCGACATCTTTGCCGTCGCCAGCAGCGACCAGGGTTGCATAGATGCCGGGGTGCTGCGATTCGATATCACTGCCGCGCTGGAGTAATTCGGCGAAACTGAGCAGACGGTGATCCTCATACTTGCGCATACCGCGCGGATCAACATAGACAATATAGCGCAGACCGGGGCAGTTATCGGCGATTTCAAGCAGCTTGTCGACCTGCTCCTCATCCTCTGCGATAATTAACTGGGCTCCGGCATAGTTGATCAGGTAGGTGACTTCTTCGCTGAGTGAATCCTGGTAAAGCCCGAACACCGCAGCACGCAGGGCATGGGCGGCGATCTCGCTGGCAATCCACTGCGAACGGTTATCACCGATAATGCCGACCACACCGCCCGGCTCGACGCCAAGAGCATGCATCCCCAAAGCAATCAGTTGAACATTGCGCTGATAAACACTCCAGGTGATCTCGTTCCAGATCCCGTAATCCTTTTCACGCAGGGCAATATCGGATGGATAGTGCTGCGCGTT
>DDWE01000044.1 GCA_002345625.1 Desulfuromonadaceae bacterium UBA2294
GTTTCCTGAGGCAGGGCGGTGATGGCTTTGATATCCTCGAAGGATTGGCCCCGCACTCGATTATTACCGGCGGAGGCGGCGATGACCTGTTGATTGGTGCCGGAACGCCGACCAACTATGTCTTTAACGCTGGAGACGGTTGGGACTATCTGGTCGATCTCGGCGGTGATGACATCATTGTTTTCGGTGAAGGGATCACGGTTGACTCCGTCTCGTTTGAAATCAATCGCGATGCGGAGTACGGCCCGGGGTTTGAGGTGATCTATGGTGATGAGGCGGATATCATCTCCATCTATCAGGGGGAAAAGGGGGTTATCGAACATTATCGTTTTGCCGATGGCACGGTTTTTAGCCATGCTGAGATCGTCGCCCGCCAGGGTGGGGTCGGGTCTCCATCTGTTTTAGTTAGACCACAAGAAATTACCCAGGACGACGAGATTCTCATTCTCGGTGGAATGCGCGGCGACACTATAACTGATGGCAATGAAGGTGATGTCATGTACATCCCCGGTCGAGGGGATGACACATTAAACCTTTATCTGGGCTCAAATTATCGCTACCTGTTCAATCTGGGTGATGGTGATGATCGCATCGATGCTGGCAGTACCTCTGGCGGAGAGGAGATTGACGATGAGACAATTTTCTTTGGTGAAGATATTACTCCGGAGTCAATCAAGCTGACGATCATCCCCCACACCTTTGACAACTACAATCCGTGGACCGGTCTGACCGAAACGGTTACCGTTAATGATCTGCTTATCCGTTACGGCAATCGTGGCGACACAATATTGGTGGACAATGGCCTTGGTAGCGGGCGTATTGAGCGCTATGTTTTTGCCGACGGTCGCAGCTTCGGTTTTGAACAGTTCTCGAATCTTAGATTTACTCCGTATGGGGGCATCGTCAGCGGCGCTGCAGAGAGTGGCATTGATATCATCGGTACCGATACGGTCATTTCCGCGGTCGATTTTACCCTTCCTGAAGATATGCATGACCTCACCCTGATAGGCGATGCCGCGATTGATGGCACCGGAAATATCCTCGATAACAGACTGTCCGGGAATGTCGCGGGTAACGCGTTATATGGCAGTGATGGCGATGACCTGCTTGATGGCGGGGTTGGAGATGATCTGCTGGAAGGTGGGGACGGCGACGATCTGCTTTTTGGTGGGGGCGGTGACGATACCCTTGATGGTGGGGCGGGGAATGATGTCTACCTGTTTACCGAGGGAGACGGGACAGACACCATTGTTGAGATTGAGGGTCGGGATCGCATTGCGTTCGATGGTGTTGATCCGGATGCCGTTTGGATAGAATCGGTGCCAGAGAGCGTCTCTGATTCAGGCGATTCGCTGCTGATTCATTACGGTGATGGTGATGTTATTTCGATTATGGCCGGAGACGCTGGCTTGATCGATGGATTTGTCTTCGATTATGGCCTGACCTACAGTCTTTCCGAGATGTTTGATCGGCAGGACCTCGTCAAGGTCACGGGCGACGATGGTGACAACATTCTGGAAGGGTTGGCTCCAGGGACAGTTCTGACCGGCGGTGTTGGTTACGACTTGCTGATCGGTGGTTCGGGGGAGACGACATATCGCTACAACATCGGTGATGACTGGGACTATCTGGTTGATCTCGGCGGCGTCGATATGATCGAATTCGGTGCCGGAATCAACCCTGATATGGTCTCTTTCGACTACACGGAATGGGGTGATTATAGCCCGTCGTTCAGTGTTTTTGTTGGTGATTCAGGCATATCCATTTACCAGGGAGAGAGCGGCGTTATTGAGAACTATCGTTTCGCTGATGGCACGATTCTTGGCCATGCCGAGATTCTCGCCCGCCAGAGTGGACTGGATGTGCCCACCTCATCAGCGGACCCATTGGTCATTGATCGTGATTGGGAAATCCTGATTCTGGGTGGACCCGGCTCTGATCAGATCACCGATTATGGATCGAGCGCAGCAATGTATATCCCAGGAGCCGGGGCCGATACACTTGACGTCAGCGATGGCGCTGATCATCGCCTCCTGTGCTGCCTGGGTGACGGGCAAGACACAATTTTGACGGGTCCAGCTACTGTCGATACCCTTATCTTTGGCGACGGGATAGCACCAGCCGATTTGCGCTTTTTTATTGATAGCCATTCGGAGACGACTACGGTTGATGGTGTAACCGGCGACGTGATGGTTCGCGATTTGATCATCGAGTACGGGGGACAGGGCGACAGTCTTCGGATTATCGATGGTGCCGACGCCAATCGAATCGAACGTATTGTCTTTGCCGACGGAACGACACTCGATACGTTGGCGATTCTGGATACAGCGCTGCCGTTCAATCACGCTCCAGTGGTTGCCTCCCCGGTCGATTTAGGGCGTTTACCCGATGCGGGCAGGGTGACGGTCACTCTCGAACAGTTACTCGGCAATGCCGTCGATGCTGATGGCGATAGCCTGAATGTTGTTGATTTGGCAGTCTCTTCCGGTGGGCTGTCCGAGAACGGAGACGGCAGCTGGGAATACCAGCCTGACTCAGGCTTCAGTGGCACGGTCGTATTCAGCTATGCGGTCGTCGACGGGATGACCAGTGTGCCCGCGACCGCCGAACTGTTGGTGCCCCTCAGTATGGACAACATCATCCAGGGGGATTCTGCCAATAACCGTCTAAGCGGCACGAACGGCAACGATGCGATTTACGGTGGTGATGGGAACGACCGAATCTTTGGCCGAGCCGGAGACGATCTGCTCGTTGGTGGGGCTGGTCGTGACGCCCTTTCTGGTGGGTCTGGTAACGACACCTTTCTGGTTGAGGGGAGTGGCAGCTCCTACGATTATTTCTCAGGGGGGTCAGGTGACGATACCATTCGTGGTGGCAGTGGCGACGATTTGATTCGTGTTAACCATTTCAGAGGCAGGCTTACGGTTGAGACCATAGATGGTGGAGAGGGACTGAACATCCTGGCCGGTACCTCGACGAGGAATATTATTGATCTGAGCCGAACGACTCTGCTGAATATCGATCAAATTAATGCCGGTGCCGGAAATGATAGGGTCATTGGCAGTTCTGGTGACGATATGATCGTAGGTGGCACTGGTCGCGACACTCTTCAGGGGGGCTCCGGCGACGACAGTTATCTGTTTAACGCAGGTGACGGTCGGGACATTATCGTCAATCGCGATGCCGCAGGGTTTGACCGCGTCGTTTTTGGTGCCGATATTACCCCGACCGATGTTGCTTTGCTGCGCAGAGGACGCAATCTCGATATCAGCTATGGAGTGGACGATCAGCTGACAGTCAAAAACTTCTTTACTGATGCAAGTGCCCAGGTTGATATGATTCAGTTGGCTGACGGTTCCCTGCTTTCCGCGGCCGACATCGACGCAATCATCCAGCAGATGGCGGGTTATGCCGTTCAGGAAGGGGTCAGCCTCAACTCTTTTGATAGCGTGCGGCAGAACGAGGGGTTGATGACCCTTGTCGCTAATTCCTGGCACGCCGCGTAGAGGCCGGTCTCTTTACGATTGCCTGCGATCTCTTCTGATTTGGCTGGCGCTTAAGACAAAGTGCGATGTGATGAATTTGAACTGGGTTTTTCCCCGGGGGGGGCAATTGTTTGTTTCTTTGGTCGGTCTGGTGTTCTGCACCATTGCCGGCGGTGTCTGTTGCCGTCAGGCAAGCGCTGAGGCCATTTTTTTGGCCGATGTCCAGCGCCATGCCTTGGCCCACTCCTTCGCCCTGAAGATTACTGGCAGCGACATCGCCCTGCAAAAGATCGTGCAGGACGAGGCGCGCTCCCTCTACTTCCCCACCTTGGAATTGCGTTACGACCTCGGCTACGCCTGGGGGCTGGATAACGACGCAAGCGCCGTTGCCATTGGCGATGCGGTCAGCACCACCGATGTTTCCGTCTGGCGCAACTCCCTCAGTGCCTCAACGAGTCTGCTGCTGTACGATGGCGGCGCCCGTGAACAGAAAGTGGTTGCGGCCCGGCATGGGATGCAGGCCGCTGAATTTGCTCGGGCCGATCAAACACAGCAGGTGCAGCAGCAGGTGTTGGAGGCTTATCTCGATGGGCTGCAAGCACAAACCCGATTTATGGCCATGCGCGAGATTGTTGTGCAGCGTAAGGGCCTGTTTCGGTCTCTGGAGCGACTGCAGGAGGCCGGAATCGTTGGTCAGGAGCGGTTGCAGGTGGTGGCCCTTGATCTGGCTGCGGACCTTACGCGGCTGGATGATGTGCAAGGAAGCTGGCATCAGGCGCTGTTGAGGCTGACCGAACTGACCGGGGTTCATTACTCACCGGCTGAGACCAGGCTCGAACCTTTGGATGTGCAGCACGAGTATGGGGCGCACTCTTTTGCGGTTGAGACACTGCCGCAAATCACTTCGATTGATGCCGAGACGGCACGACTTAAAGCCGAACGCTCGGCTGCCTTGCGCAGCCTGTTCCCCTCCGTTGGTCTTTACGGCAGCTATCGTTTTTACGGCTCGGACCCGGAGCGTGGCAGCCAGGCACTCAAGGATCTGCGCCCCCGCGATGCGACGGTGGCAATGGTCGTGCAGTGGCAGTTTTCCGGTTACCGCGACCGATTGCAGCTTGATCGACTCGATGAGCAGTTGCGGCGTCTTAACTGGCAGCGAAAACAGAAGATAGCTGAACTCGAACGCGAGGTTGGCCGGTTGCGTCAGGCGGCTGAGCTGTTTTCGGCGCAGGTTGAACATCAGCAGGGGTTTCAGCAATCCGTCACTACCCTGTCGCAGGCGACTCAGCGGCTGCGCAAGCAGGGAATCATCGAAGAACCGGACGCATTGCAACGTGCCATCGATCATTTAGAGCGTGAACTTCAGTCCGAATTGGTGCGTCACCGGCAGCAAGCCGACCTGCTGCGCTTGCAGATCTGGCAGCAGGGGGTGGGGTCGTGAACAGCGGGTTGATTGCATTTGAAGTCGTGGCACGTTTAAACCGGGTCGATGTTGACACCCGGTCAGTGATGCGCGAATTCGATGTTCAGCAGGAGGTCTCTCCGCAAGAGTTGCTGCGCATCGCCAAGCACTACGAGTTTCGGGCCAGGCATAAGCAGTTCTCTCTGGAAAAACTAGGCGCAGCCTATCCTCTGCCGGCCATTGCCGTGCTGAAGGACGGCGGCTATCAGGTGGTCCTCAAGTTTGATGCTCCGGCCGGTAAATTACTGCTGTTTGATCCGGTCGAGAAGAGATCGATCGAACGCGAGATCAGCGAATTTTCGGCGGAGGTTGAGAGTTTTATTGTCCTCACTCATCGGAAAATTACCGATCAGACTGTTTTTGGTTTTCGCTGGTTCTTAAACGAAATTGGAAAATTTCGCCGCATTATCGCCGAAGTCCTCCTTGGCTCCTTTGTTGTGCAGCTATTCGGTCTGGTCACACCGCTGTTCACCCAGGTGATTCTCGATAAGGTCATTGTTCATCACAGCCTGACAACGTTGGATGTCCTCGCTGTTGCCTTTCTTGCCGTGGTGCTGTTTGAACTGCTGCTCAACATCGCCCGCAATTATATCTTTATCCATACATCCAGTAAGCTCGACGCCAAACTCGGGGCCAAGCTGTTCCGTCATCTGCTTGGATTACCGTTTCGCTATTTTGAAGCACGTCAGGTCGGCAACATCGCTGCCCGGGTCCGGGAGCTTGACACGATCCGTGAGTTTATTACCAACAAGGCGGTCAGTGTCATTATCGATGTCTTTTTTTCACTGGTGTTCGTCGGAGTTATGCTGCTTTACAGCGTCAAGCTGACGCTGGTGGCGCTCGGATTCATCTCTCTGATTGGTCTGATCTATCTTGTCGTCACTCCTGAACTGCGCCGGCGTCTGGAAGAGAAATTTCAGATGGGGGCCACCTCCAACTCCTATCTGGTGGAGTCAGTGACCGGTATGCAGACAGTAAAGTCTCTTGCCATCGAAGGGGCGATGCAGCGGCGCTGGGAGGACCATCTCGGTCGCTATGTTCGCTCCGGATTTCGCCTCGCGAACCTGTCGAAAATTTCCGGTGCGGTTGCCAGTTCATTGCAGAGGTTGATGACCATTTCTATTCTCTATCTCGGAGTGAAGGCGGTGCTGCTCAACGAGATGACCATCGGCCAGCTGATCGCCTTCCAGATGTTTGCCGGCCAGTTTTCCGGGCCGGTGTTGCGCCTGACAACTTTATGGAACGAATTACAGCAGGCGCTGTTATCGGTGAACCGGCTCGGCGACATCCTCAATCATCCACTGGAAATTACCTCGGATAAAGCCATCACGCTGCCTCAGATCAAGGGACAGCTGCGTTTTGACAAGGTCTCGTTTCAATACGGAGTGAATGGGACCAAGGTCCTCAACCAGGTCAGCCTGACCATCGAGCAAGGTACGTGTGTCGGTATTGTCGGCCGCAGCGGTAGCGGCAAAAGTACCCTGGCCAAACTGTTACAACGGCTCTATGTCGCGAATGAAGGGGCAATCTTTGTTGATGGCATCGACGTGCGCCACCTCAATCCATTTTGGCTACGGCATCATATCGGTGTTGTGCTGCAGGAAAATTTCCTGTTCAGCGGCACGATTCGCGACAATATTGCGCTGCCCCGTCCTGATGCCCCGATGGAGCTGATTCTGGAGGCGGCGCGCTTGGCCGGCGCCCATGAGTTTATCGCTGAGATGCCGCAGGGTTACGATACCCCGGTGATCGAACGCGGTGGGTCACTCTCCGGCGGGCAGAAACAGCGCATCGCCATCGCCCGCGCGCTGATCACCAATCCGCGTCTGCTGATCTTCGATGAGGCGACCAGTGCGCTCGATTATGAATCGGAGAAGATCATTCGCACCAACATGCAGGCGATTCGTCAGGGACGCACCATGCTGGTCATCGCCCACCGGCTCTCCACCATTCGCGACTGCGACACGATCCTGGTCATGGACCAGGGCATGGTGGTGGAGGCCGGCAGTCACGAACAGCTGATGCAGCAGGCCGGCTCCTACCGCCGCCTGCACAGCCAGCAGGGGTAAGACCATGTTCTGGATAAAGGAAGACCACCACGAATTCAAGCCCCTGTTGATCGAGATTGAGGATGAACCGCTCAATCCGCTCGGCCGCCTGGTATTCTGGGTCATCCTGCTCGTTTTTCTTTTTTTCGCTCTCTGGTTGTTTTTCGGCCAGATTGATGTGGTGGTCACCGCTCGTGGCAAGGTTGTCCCCGCCGGCGAGGTCAAAACCATTCAGCCGCTGACACATGGCGTCGTCAGTGCCATTCTGGTCGAAAGCGGACAACTGGTTGCCGCGGGAGAGGTGCTGATGGAAATCGACCCGGTCGATACGGAACCGGAGCTCGCTTCACTCAAGGCTGGCTTGCAGCAGATTGAACTGGAGATGGCGCGGATCGGGGCGCTGCTGGCCGGGACGAAATTTGCGCCCGACACCGCACAATACGATGCGGTTGAAGTGCAAGTGCAGACCCGGCTTTATCAGTCGGATCGGGATAAATCGGCCCGGCAGACACAGATCAAGCGCGAACAGTTATCGCAGATCGATGAACGACTGGCGACTGAACAGAAAAACAGCGAACAACTCCGCCAACTGTTGCTGATCAGCCAGCAGCGACAGGAAAGACTGGAACCGGTGCGCGATCTGATCAGCCGTGATGATTATGATCGGAGCCGAACAGACGTCGTGGCCTATGATAATCAGCTATCGGCAGCACTGCATAAGATGGAAGAACTGCGCGCCTCAAGGCAACAGGTTGAAGAGGAGTTACAACTGCTCAAGGCCGAGGAACGTAATCGGTTGCTGGCTGAACTGGCGGCAAAGCGACAGGATTTCTTGACACAGCAAGCCAGGATAGAGCGCACTGCGTTCATCAATGCCCGGCAACAGATCCGTTCACCGGTGCGTGGCTATGTCACTTCTCTGCTGGTGCACACGGTCGGTGGTGTCGTTACTCCAGCCGAGACACTTGCCATCGTCGTGCCGGCCGATGTGCCACCGTTGATCAAGGCGCAGATCCTCAATAAGGACATTGGCTATCTTGCTCCCGGCATGGCAACGGCAATCAAGGTTGATACCTTTGAGTTTCAGAAGTATGGCATGCTCGATGGCCGGCTCCTTCAGGTGGCGCAGGATAGTATTGAAGATGAACATCTCGGCCCGGTCTATGAGGCCTATATTGAACCGCTTGAGACAACTCTGATGGTTGATGGTGTCGCCATGCCCCTTACTACCGGCATGGCGGTGTCGGCCGAACTCAAGGTCGGCAAACGGCGGATGATTGAGTTCTTTATCTACCCGTTGATCAAATATTGGGACGAAGGAACCAGCGTGCGTTAGGTCTGTGGTCGCTCGGAGGGAAGGGCATCGTTACGCTCTGTTGCCATTGGTTGGCTTTGTGTTGTTTGACATTGTACGAAAATATGCGTACATTCTTGAAGGGGGTATGGGGTTCAGGCAAGTTAAGTCGCAGGTCATTGATTGCCTGCTTCAAGGCCGGATCATGCATGGACAGGGCAATGCAATCGATATGGAAAATCCGCTGGCGACCGGCCTGTCATCCCTGTCGAGGTTACGGCGTTGATTGCTCAAGCGCGCGGTGTTGATTATTCATGTAGCCCGCACCATTTCGACCAGAGAATTGAGGTTCATATTATCAAGGTCGGTAACCGGAAGGGCCTTTGGTATATAAAGTGGTACTTTGTTGAGCCAAATTCGGTGTTTATCAGTGTGCATACTGAAGGGTGCAGACCATGAATGTCTTAAAGGTCGGAGATCGGGAGCGTGCTGCCTGCGCAAACTGTGAGGCGTTTGTTTCGGTCGTTTACTGTCTGCGCGACGTTCCGTTCAGTGACGGCAGTGGCCTGGTCAGTCAGGTGCTGGTTGGCGTCTGCGACCAGTGCGATCAGGTCTGTGTATTGCCTCAGCAATCGACCCCGACAGTGAAACGGGCTCTGGAAAAACAGCGCAAGCCGCTTGAGAGCCGGGTGCCGGCACATATGATCGATATTTTGAATCTGGCCAGCGCCGAGGTGGGCTGCGGAACCGAGTTTGTTCCCTATCTGATCAAATACTATGTTCACGCTCTTGCCAGTCAGCAGATATCACCGGATCAGCTGTCCCGCTATCTGGCCACTGACCTGGCCAAGGGGAAGGCGGAGAAACGGATTTCTTTGAAGGGGCAGCATATTGTTGCAGAGGTCGGTGAGCTCAAGGCGCTAACCCGAATCGACAGCACCAGTGATCTGATCCGGGGGGTGATCCTGAAAATCAATGATGACCTTGTTCAACACAAGCGCTCCAAGCCATTGAACGAACTGCGCGGCATTGCTGCTGCGGTTGGCTAAAGCGCCACGATTGGCCACTTTATCGAGCTAACTTTCTGTAATTAATTATCTACTCTTCGATCAGCTACCTGGATGAGCGAAATGGTGCGCGTTGGGTGAATGTCTGCGCGATTGATCTTTGATATAGGCTGTGTTAGACATTGTATGACACGGATGGGAGGTTAACAATGCTGGCAATCAGGTTGGAAAAAGAGCTGGAACAAGAGATCGACCTTTTGGCCAAGAGCCGGGGGAGTAATCGTAGCGCTATCGTGCGTGAGGCGATTGTGCGTTATCTTGAGGACCAGGAGGATCTTGATCTGGTGCGGCAGGCGCGGCAGGAAGGGCAGGGGAGTAAATCTCTCAGTGAATTAAGGCGCGATCTTGGCCTGGACGGTTAAGGTCAGTGATTTTGCTGAGCGGCAGCTGAGACGGCTTGATCGACCGGTGCAGAAGCGGTTGCTCGATTGGTTGGCTGAACGCATTGAAGGCTGTAAGAACCCGCGCCACTTCGGCGAACCGATTAAGGGTGACTTGACGGATTTGTGGCGCTATCGTGTCGGGGATTATCGTTTTCTGTGTGAGATACGCGATCAGCAGGTTGTGGTGCTGGTGGTCGCGGTTGGTCATCGGCGAGCCATTTACAGTCGCCGTAAATAGTTTGTCAGCAGACGGCTGGAAAACGGTTGTCTTTAAACTCGCTGCGGAAGCCATTGGCTTCCTTTTTTTGTTCCAAATGCTTGCCGATTCAAAACGTGCGGCGCATAATGGGGCGCTTTTCGGCCTGAACGTATAGGCGTAAAAGGGTGGAAAACGATGTGGGATCAGCGCTACGCGACGGATGAGTATGTTTACGGGACAAAGCCGAACGATTTTTTGCTGACGGCGGTGGCCGGTCTGCCGCCGCAGCGGGTGCTGTGCCTGGCCGAAGGGGAGGGGCGCAATGCGGTCTATCTGGCGTCGCTCGGGCACGAAGTGCTGGCGGTCGATGCGTCGGCGGTCGGCTTGGCCAAGGCGCAACGGCTGGCGGCGGAGCGGGGCGTGCAGATTGTCACCGAGGTTGCCGATCTGGCGACTTATGCGATTGCTCCGGATTCTTTTGATCTGATCGTTTCGATCTTTTGTCACCTGGTACCCCCTGTGCGCCAGCGTCTGTACCGGCAGGCGGTGCTGGGGCTGCGTCCGGGTGGCCGGTTCATTCTTGAGGCCTACACGCTGCAGCAAATCGGTCGTGGGACGGGTGGGCCGCAGGTGCCTGAGCTTTTATATGATCTGGCGACCTTGCGCAGCGATCTTGCCGGGCTTAGGTTAATCCATGCGCAGGAACTGGAGCGTGCGCTGCACGAAGGCCGTTTGCATGACGGTGTCGGGGCGGTGGTGCAGGTCGTTGGTTTGCGTCCGGAGTCTGTTTAATGAATCTGCCGTTACGGGGGCATCTTTCCTTGTCGGGGCGATTGGGCGTGTGGTAAAATTCGCAACTTTCTTTATGCCCGCCCGGGCCGATGCCCGGTGGAGATCTGGAGCGGTTCAATGATTAACACGATTATGAAGAAAATCCTCGGCAGCAAGAACGAGCGTGAACTGAAGCGGATGCAGCTGCAGGTTGATAAAATCAACAGCCTTGAACCGCAGTTTCAGGCCCTTTCTGATGCTGAGTTGCAGGCCAAAACCGATGAGTTCAAGCAGCGTCTGGCCGATGGTGCGACCCTCAATGACCTGTTGCCGGAGGCGTTTGCCTGTGTGCGTGAAGCGTCGCAGCGGGTGCTCGGCATGCGTCACTTCGATGTGCAGATGGTCGGTGGTATCGTTCTGCACGAGGGGCGGATCGCCGAGATGAAGACCGGCGAGGGGAAGACGTTGATGTCGACCCTGGCGACCTATCTCAATGCCCTGGCCGGTCGCGGAGTGCATGTGGTGACGGTCAACGACTATCTGGCCA
>DDWE01000045.1 GCA_002345625.1 Desulfuromonadaceae bacterium UBA2294
CTACACCGGCAACCCGCTCGCCTGCGCCCTGGCTGTCGAAGTGTTGAACATCTTCGATGATGAACAGATCCTGCAACGCCTCCCTGAAACCATGGCGGTGTTCGAACACTATCGGCCCCGCTTCGAAGCCCACCCGCAGGTGGGGGAGCTGCGCCGTTGCGGCATGATCGCCGCCGTCGAGCTGGTACAGGAAAAGACCGGCAACACCCCCTACCCCTGGCAGCAGCGCCGCGGCCTTGAGGTCTACAAACACGCCCTTGATCGCGGTGCCCTGTTACGGCCGCTCGGCAATGTCGTCTATTTCATGCCGCCTCTGACCATCACCCCGACCGAACTCAGTACACTGCTGGAGATTGCTCTGGAGTCGATTGACCTGGCAACAAAGGCATAATGTGTTTCACCACGAAGAACACGAAGAACACGAAGGTTAGAACCAAAAGAAAAGACAGGGCTCAGTTCAGATTAAAACCAAAATAGAACTTAGCTTTTTCTCAGCTTTACCCTTAGCGCTTTTCTTCGTGGCCTTCGTGTCCTTCGTAGTGAAAAGCCTGTAAAAAAAAAGGGTGACCCGCTTAGGGCCACCCGTCTTTTTTGATCTGATATGGGTATGAACGTCGTCGAAAAAGAAGTTACTCAGCGTCCACCTCTTCGTCCTCTGCCATGCTCTTGACAACGACCTGCTTCAGCCAGGCAATCTCTTCCGGCACAAACTGTTTGTTGTGTTCGGTCCCGACATTCATGGCCAGGTGCAACCCTTCCGTCGCCATCTCCACCAGGACACTACCGGGCAGGGTCAGACAGATCACCCCCTCCTCCGACCACTCGACGACGCGCTCCTGACTGTCAAAGATCATCATGTAATCGTTACCGTCCGCTTCCATGATCAGCGGCAACGCCTGATCGCCGCCTTCACCAACGGCAACACCGCCGGTCGCTTCATCGTAGGTCGGCAGGTAGAAGTCGGTGTTCAGAAACAGCCGGTAAAAATCGTTACGGGCGTCGGTGTTCTCGGGGTCAGCATAAAAAGCGGCCAGGGCCTGGTCGATAGGGGTCACGAGAAAGCCTTTCGTTTTGAGGTAAGGGGATTCGGGGCGAAAGAGACAACACACAGGCCAGATGAGACACTACCAGCGCTTGGTGATCTCCAGCAGGTGGAAACCGAACTGGGTCTTGACCGGGCCGAGGACTTTGCCCACTTCACCGCTAAAGACCACTTCGTCGAACTCCTTGACCATCTGCCCGGGCCGGAAAGACCCGAGGTCGCCACCACGCATACGCGATGGGCAGGAGGAGTTTTTCAGCGCCACTTCAGCAAAATCGGCTCCGGCTTCGATCTCGGTCTTGAGTTGTAGGCATTCGGCTTCGGTGGCAACGAGGATATGACGGGCGGATGCAGTCGCCATGGGTTGGCTCCTTGAGTTAATAGTTAAAAGTTGCGGGGATAGTAGCGCAATACGCAGGTGAGGGCAAAAACTTTATGGTGAAATTGTAATCAGACCGGTCGGCGCGACTGCGGCAACCCCTGCACCACCAGTCGATACGACTCGTCGATCATGTCGATGATGTCGGCATCGGGCAGGGAGCCGTCGAGGATTACCGTGTTCCAGTGGCGTTTGTTCATGTGGTAGCCGGGGAGCACCGCCGGGTAGAGCTCACGTAACACTTCAGCCTGTTCCGGCAGACACTTCAGGTTCAGGCGCAGCGGCTCGTTATCAAGACCGAACAGCGCAAACATTTTACCACCGACCTTGGCGACCAGAGTGACCGGGCCGAAAGGGAAGGTCTCCTCTGCACCCGGCAGGCTCAGGAGAAAACTGCGGAGCTGTTCAAGGTTCATCGACCGGCTCCTGTTGCGCGAAGAGACGGTTGGGACGTCGCGGTTCCATCCCCCAGTTCCAGGATAAAAGCGGCTGTTTCCCACCGAGCGGCAAAACCTCTACCCGCAACTCCGGCAGATACAGGATGGCGCAGGTGTGATTGAAGCAGGTGCTGCCGGGGTTAATCACCAACGTTGATCCGAGCGGTTCAGCAAACACCTGATGGGTATGACCAACCAGCAGCACATCATCGGCAAAATCATGCAGGAGCGCTGACCAGGAGGACTGCTGTCCGGCAACGAGCGTCCCCTGCTCATCAAGCAGACGGATCCCCTCCAGCAACGAATCGGGAGGGCTGGCGTGAACCATGTAGAGGGTTTTACCGGCGGCCGCATGGTGGAAAAGGCGTGGCAGCGAGCGCAGGTAGCGCTCTGCGGCACCGTCAAGCGCCGGGTCGCGATGGCTCAAGTACCAAAGATCGTGATTACCAAGAATCGACCGGCAACCGGAATCGATCAGCAGTTCAACAGTCGCGTCAAGTTCACTGCCGTAGCCGGCGATATCTCCGGCACAGAGAATCGTCTCGACACCCTCTCGCCGAAAGATCGCCAGGGCCTCGCGTACCGGCGCCAGGGTCGCATGAACATCACTGATCAAGCCGATTCGGGTCGTCACCTGAAATCCTGACTCATTCCTTCATTCACCAGCATTGCGGGCCCCTCCCTGCCGGCGCGGCCACTCCCGGATGATCTGGGATCAAACCAATAAAACGGCGACAAGAGCGGATCAGCGCGCCAGGTGATGTCGGCTATTCGTACCCCTGTTTCTCACCCGGCCCCGGTTTCATCACCAGTATTATGACCAGCGCAATCGGCCCGGTCAGCAGACCGATGACAAACCAGAGATAGCGGTTGCGGTTTTTGCCGATGGCCATAGATGCCGCAGCAAAACCGAAGATAATCGGGATGAGATAAAATTGCGGGGGGAGATTCATGCTCAGCTGCCGTTCGTTGAAAGGTTGTTAAGCTGCCACGTCTTCAATCTAGTCAGAATAAGCCAACCCGTCGCGAACCACAAGCGATGTGATTAAATCTCGACTCAAGACGCCCTACTCTGCTGCCGGCGCCCCGCAGTGTCGGCAATAGCAACCATGTACATGCATCGACTGCTGACAGTGTGGACAGGGCTTGAACTGGTTGTCGCCGCAAAACGGGCACGCCGAAGAAGCGGCGGGCAGATGCTTGCCACAATTCTGGCACTCCCCTTTGGCGATGCGCCGTTCCATGAGACGCTCACGGGTGAACAGTTTTTTCTGGCAGATATAAATCAAAAACAGTCCGGCAGCAATCGCCAGGGCGATCAGCAGGTAGTGCCAGATGGCAACCAGCTTGAACGATTCGAGAAACCGGATCAATTTTTCCAGAAGTTTATGCGGGATGATATCGTACAGGGTCTCGATGATCTTGCCGAAGATCGGGATAAAGGCGACGATGAGCAGGTGCGTCGAAACCAGAGCCTGAACGCCGCGATTGCGACGTACGCTGACACTGTTCCAGGCGTAAAAGATCGCAAACAGCGGCAATAAAAACAACAACTGCATCGCCAGCTTCTTCACCGGATACCAGAAGTTCAGACGGCGCAGGTCAGACAACAGCAGGTCGCGATCGGACTTCTGCAATCCCTCGACGCGAGTCCAGAGCTGCTGGACCCGGGCATCGGCGTTAATGGTCTGCTCAAGGGCAGCAACCTGGCTGGTGAGCTGGTTCAGATCGGCAGCCTTCTTCTGAAAATCACCACGGATCGCGGTCACCGCCGGTTGACCCTGTTGCTCTTTGGCCATGGTTTCAAGCAGGGTCGTATCGTAGGCACCTTTCAAACGATCGATGTCACGCTGCAACTCCCGCACTTCATACGCGACCTTTTTACGGTCTTCAAACGCAGCGCTCAACGGCTTGTCACGCTTCATCGCGCCGATCAGATCGAGGTAGGGCTCGCACAACGGGTGCCGCTCCGGTTCCCGTTCATCGATTCGATAGTAGCTGCCGCTGTAGCTGGTCACGAGCTGTGCCAGATGATCGATGCGCGTGGTCGGATTCCACTGTTCGTTCAGAACAATCTCCCGACAGGTCTGCGGGATGAACTCATCCGGCGATGCGAGCTGCCGGGTGTGATCGGCAAGTCCATTGAAGATGGCGGTGAGGATAAACAGATCAAGAAAGAGCAGGATCACCAGCGCCATCTTGCCCAGTGGCTGGCCGTCAAGACGGGTCAGGTGCCCTCTAATTTTAGCGAGCCGGTTCATAGAGTTACGGCCTGAACCCATACAATCCTCCTCAAGTATATTTCATCTGGACGGCCAATCAGACCTGACGGCTGCCGGCAGCCGTCGCGGACGACTAAATCGTACGCACATCCTTTTGATGCTGATCCTCGACCAGTACCCCCATCTCCCAGAGCACCGATCGAGGTTTACCGTTCGGCGAGGTCACCGTCCCCGGACCGTGCGGTTGACCTAGAACCCAGGTCCCGATCAACTCCCGGCCATCGGCTTCAACCAGGTGTCCCTTACCGTGACGATAGTCATCCATGTATTCGCCCTTGTAAACAACACCATCATGCCCAAACCACTCGCCATAACCGTTTTTATCGCCCTTCTTAAAGTTGCCGACAAACCTGGAGCCATTTGGCCAGATCAATGTCCCGGCCCCCTCCAGATAGCCGTTGGCAAAGGCCCCTTCATAAACGACGCCATCCGGATATTCGTAACGGCCCTGGCCGTTCCAGCTGTTGTTTTTCATCGTGCCGGTATAGACCCCACCCGACAGGTTGTAATAGACCCCCTCGCCATTCATCTGCCCATTGAGCCAACCGCCGCTGTATTTGCGGCCATCCGCCCACTGGACACTCCCTTCACCGGAATAAAGTCCGGCCTGAAAGGCGCCGACATACTTGAACCCATTGGCCTTTGTCAACGTCCCCTGCCCCTGGTACATATCCTGAAACCAGTCACCGTCATAAACCGTACCGTCGCTGATCGTCACCACACCCTTCCCTTGACGCTTACCGTGTGACCACATGCCGACATAACGGGAACCGTCAGGCCAGACCTGTTCTCCATACCCCGACTTAAAGCCGCGCTCAAACTGGCCGACATAAGTCAGCCCGTCAGAACGAATATGCGTCCCCTGACCATGCCAGAGGTCAAACTCCCAGTCGCCTTCGTAGCGAAACAGTCCTTGCCAATCGACGGTACCACGACCGTGCTGTTTACCGTTTTTCCAGGTGCCGACATACTTCGAGCCATCGGCCCAGGTCGCGACGCCCTGCCCCTCTTTTTTACCGGCCCGATAAGCACCGACATACCGGTACCCTTCCGCGTTGGAAAACGTCCCCTGCCCGGACTGGTCGCCATCGACAAAATCACCGGCATAAACGGAACCGTCCGCAAAGGTCAGGGTCCCTTTGCCATGCGCCAGGCCATTGTGCCAGTCCCCTTCATAGCGAGCACCGTCTTCCCAGACAAAAACCCCATGCCCCATGCCGCAGTCGCCTTCCACACAGCCGGCCTTGACGGCCAGACAAAGCTGCGGAAAGGAGACCACAAACACGAAGAGCATCAGGGCATAGATGCGCAGATTCATAAACCCTCCTGTTAACCAGCCCATGCTGGCAAAATCATTAAAGTCTGACGAATACCGATACATACAGCACGACCACCGAAACAGACAGGTCCACGGCGCCGGGCCGGCAGTAAAATCAACTCATCGGCTCCGGGAGTCGCTCAACCTGCACCTCCATGCTGATCAGGTTGTCGCCAGCGCCGAACTGATGAAAGATGGAGACATCGGCCGCATCGCGCCCATAGGCAATCGCCACCCGCCCGCCGCGAACAACGCTCTGGGTCGGGTCGAAAGTGTACCAGCGTCCGCCGACATAAGCCTCATACCAGGCGTGCAGATCCATATCCTTGAGACCATACAGATAGCCGACCACCAGCCGGGCGGGGATACTGATACTGCGACACATGGCGATGGCGATATGGGCCAGATCGCGGCAGACCCCTTCACCGCGCTGGTTGACTTCTGTGGCGGAGATCGGGAAATTGCTCGAACCGGGGGTGAAGCGGATGTTGTGACGCACCCAGCCATCGATGGCCGCCACCTGATCGTAACCGGGCC
>DDWE01000051.1 GCA_002345625.1 Desulfuromonadaceae bacterium UBA2294
GCGCGCAGACCAAAGGGGAGATAGGAATAGATCCCGGCGGCGGTCTTGCGGATCATGCCGGTGCGCAGCATCAACTGGTGGCTGATGACTTCGGCGTCGGCCGGGGTCTCCTTGGTCGTCGGAAGCAGGTACTGGGAGTAGCGCATGGTCAAAAAACCTCTGGCAAAAAGAGAAGAGAAGCATGACATCCCGACGATGCGGGATAGTCCGTAAAATTAGCGTATTTGCGGGGAGATTGCAACAGCTGTTGCCGGTCGGTTCAGGCATCCGATCCTGATGATTCGACCGCGACAGGAAAAGCTCTTGACGCCGACCGTCGATCTGTGGTTTTGCTGGGGGCATCGATCCAACGCAACGACTTGCCTTCTGCAACGAAAGAACCCAAAGATTTGCCTTCTGTAGCCGACACCACGTTGATCGCCGAGATCGCCGTCGCCGCCCCCCTTGATACGCCGCTGACGTATGCCATCCCGGCTGAGCTGGCGGATTCGATGCAGGTCGGCGTGCGGGTCCGGGTGCCACTGGGACGTCGCACCGCCACCGGTTACGTTCTGGCCGTGCGCAACGGTGACCACTCCGGTCTCAAACCGGTGCAGTCGGTGCTCGACACCGAGCCGCTGTTCGGAGCCCCCTGGGCCGAATTTGTCCGCCGCGCCGCCGCCTATTATCGCCACCCCATCGGCGCCACCCTGCGCAGTGCCCTGCCGGCCGGACTCGCCGGCACCGGCAATGATGTCACAACCCTGACTGAACACGTTTACCGGCCGACCGAGCGCAGTGATCTGCCACGCGGTTCGAAACAACAGGCGTTGTTGACCGCCATCCGGGCGCAGGGGGACATGAACATGACCGAGCTGCGCGCCGCCTTTGCCGCGCCACACGCCGCCTTGCAGGCGCTGACCAGCGCCGGCTACCTCACCGTAGAAGACGCCCCCCGCCGCCGCGACCCGTTTCGCGACATTCCGGTGCCGGCCGACCGCCGCGTCGTCCCGAGTGCGGATCAAGCCGCCGCTCTGGCGACGCTCGCAGAGCGACTGGCGACTGGTCAGTTCGGCTGTGCCCTGCTGCACGGAGTCACCGGCAGCGGCAAGACCGAGGTCTACCTGCAGCTGATCGAAGCAACCATCGCCGCCGGCCGCCAGGCCCTGGTGCTGGTACCGGAGATCGCCCTCACCCCGCAACTGGTCGGCCGCTTCCGGGCCCGATTTGCCAACTCGGCCAACATCGCCGTCCTCCACTCCGGCCTCTCCGAAGGCGAGCGTTACGATGCCTGGCGCAGTATCTGTGCTGGCAGCGCCCAGATCGTCATCGGCGCCCGTTCGGCGGTCTTCGCCCCGCTGCGCAACCCCGGCGTGATCGTTGTCGATGAGGAGCATGAGACAAGCTACAAGCAGTCGGAGGGGTTTCGCTATCATGCCCGCGACCTCGCCCTGCTCCGCGCCCAGCACAGCGGCACCCTGGTGCTGCTCGGCAGCGCCACCCCCTCCCCCGGCGTCTACCGCCGGGCCAGGGCCGGTGACTTCACCTACCTGCCGCTGACCGGCCGCGCCGGCGGGCAACCGCTGCCACAGGTGACTCTGGTCGATATGCGCGAAGCCGATCGCAACGACTTCCTGTCGCCACCGTTGACCGAAGCGATCGCAGCGACCCTCGGCCGGGGCGAGCAGACTCTGCTGCTGCTCAACCGGCGCGGCTACTCCCCTTATGTCATCTGCGCCGCCTGCGGCCACAGCCCGCGCTGCCCGAACTGCGCCATCACCCTTACCCTGCACCGGGGGCAGAACCACCTGCGCTGCCACTATTGCGATTTCGAGCAACGACCTCCAGAAGCCTGTCCGGTCTGCAACAGCGAAGAGGTCATGCCGGAGGGGATCGGAACCGAGCGCCTCGCCCTGGAACTCGTCGAACGATTCCCGCAAGCACGGATTGCCCGCATGGATCGCGACACCACCGGGCGCAAGGGGGCACATCAGCGTTTGGTGGATGACGTTCTTTCCGGACGGGTCGACATTCTGGTCGGCACCCAGATGGTGGCCAAAGGGCACGACTTCCCCCGGGTCACCCTGGTCGGAGTCCTCAATGCCGACAGCACCCTGAACTTCCCCGATTTCCGCAGCGCCGAACGCACCTTCTGTTTGCTGGCTCAGGTCGCCGGCCGCGCCGGCCGCGGTGAACGAAAAGGGGAGGTTCTGGTCCAAACTTACTCGCCGGAGCACTACGCCCTGCAGGCTGCGGCGACCCACGATTATGCCGGCTTCTACGCGCAGGAGATGGGCTTCCGCGAGCCGCTCGGCTACCCGCCCTTCGGCCACCTGGTCAATCTGGTCTTTGCCGGCAACGACCCCGTACGGGTGCAGCGAGCGGCAGACAACGCCATCACCCTGCTGCAACACGAACCCGGTTCGGTCGAAGTCCTCGGACCGGCCCCCTGCCCCCTTGCCCTGTTGCGCGGCAAAACCCGCTGCCAGATTCTGCTCAAAGCACCGACCCGCCTGCCACTGCACCGTCTGCTGCAGCGCCTCGATAAGGCACCGGCCCTGCCGGGGGGGGTGAGGTTGAGTGTCGATGTTGATCCCATCGACATGCTTTGATAACGGCGGATGAAAAGGCCCCGTCTGCGGCGTTACCCTGGTCAACGTCGCTGCGACGTAGCTGCCGCTACGCCTCACTTCTTATGACTGCGGGCGCCTTGCATCCGGGACCTTTTGATCCGCCTTGGCCACGGCTGCATCCAACTTGCCCCCCTGTAAATTCACCGTTCGTCTTTATCTCCCCTGATCTGCGTTCATTGGCGCCGCTCATCATCCTTGACTGAGTCTGGTTGCACCCCGGCAAAACCATCTAAAAACAGAGATTTGCACTTTTCAGCTGCTTTCGCTAGAATGCGCGGCACAGAACCTTTCTCTGGATGAAACGGATATGCCCTTGAACCGATCCCTGCTGTACTGCCGGCAGCTGCTGCTGGTTGCCCTGCTCTTTACCACCGCCGCCTGTACACCGCACCCACAACCACCCCTTCCCCCAATCGTCCCTCCACCGGTGACTGAAGTACAGAAGCTGCAAGCGGTCGACTGGAGTGCCCTGCCAGGTTGGCCCGGCAGTCATCTTGACGCCAGTGTCGACGCCTTTGTCCAAAGCTGTCGCGTTCTGCGCAACCGCACCGGCTGGGGGCAGGTCTGTGCCGAAATCGAACTGTTGGATAAAACCGACACCGCGGCGATCATCAACTTTTTTGAGACCCGCTTTATTCCCCATCAGGTGAACAACCCCGATGGCAGCACCACCGGCCTGATCACCGGTTACTACGTCCCCGATCTGCGCGGCAGTCGGGTGCGGACCGAGCGCTACCGTTACCCGCTTTACGCACCACCGGATGACATGCTGGTGATCGACATGTCCAGCGTCTACCCGGAACTTGGCACTTACCGGCTGCGGGGTCGGGTCGAGGGCCGCCGGGTGGTCCCCTACTACGCACGGGGCGAGCTTGAACAAGGTGTTTCCGGCCTTCAGGGACGAGAACTCCTCTGGGTCGATGACCCGGTAGAACTGTTCTTTCTGCACATTCAGGGTTCCGGACGCATTCACTGCGAAAACGGTGAGCGCATCATGGTCAACTACGCCGACCAGAATGGACACCCGTTCCGCTCCATCGGCAAACTGCTGCTGGAGCGCGGCGAGATGACCAGAAGCCAGATGTCGATGCAGAACATCCGGGCCTGGGTCAAGGAGCATCCGGATCAGGCCGACAGCCTGCTCGATGAAAATCCAAGCTACGTCTTCTTCCGTGAACTCCCGGCGGAGGTGCAGAGCCCCCCCGGCGCCCTCGGTGTGCCGTTGACACCGGAGGTCAGCATTGCCGTCGACCCGCGCACCATCCCTCTGGGCGCACCGGTCTTTCTGGCCACCACCTGGCCGTTGAATCCGAAACCGCTGGAACAGCTCATGGTCGCTCAGGACACCGGCGGGGCGATCAAGGGGGCGGTCCGTGCCGACTTTTTCTGGGGGATGGGGCATGAAGCCGGGGCCCTGGCCGGGCGGATGAAACAGGATGGGCGGCTCTGGGTATTACTGCCGCGACCGGAGGTGAATCCACCTGTGAAAGACACTGATATTGCCATCAAAAAACCGGATACAACGACTGGCAGCTAGGTCGGCCTTTCACTGTCAAAAAAACAGGCTATACTTCTGCCGCCCGGCTGGGGTAGACTCTCCGGCTTCTTTGCACGATCCAGTCGGCCACCAGCTGCCGGCAGCATGCTATTTCGACTGCGTTACCCTTTAAGGATTTAATCATGACAACCGATACAGATATCATCCCCAAATTCAGCGACCTCGGCCTTGCCCCGGCTTTACTCAAGGTGATCAAAGAAGTCGGCTACGAGACGCCGTCGCCGATTCAGGCTCAGAGCATCCCACCGCTGCTGGCCGGCCGCGACCTCCTTGGCCAGGCCCAGACCGGCACCGGCAAAACGGCCGCCTTCGCCCTGCCACTACTGAGTCGCATCGACCCCAAACTGAAAGCACCGCAGATCATGGTGCTGACGCCGACCCGCGAACTGGCCTTGCAGGTTGCCGAGGCGATGCAGACCTATGCCCGCNNCCGGCTTTCAGGTGCTGCCGGTCTACGGTGGCCAGAACATGCTACAGCAACTGCGTCAGCTGCAACGCGGTGTGCAGGCCGTCGTCGGCACCCCGGGACGCATCCAGGATCATCTGCGACGCGGCACGTTGAAACTCGACCAGCTGCGCTGTGTCGTCCTCGATGAAGCCGACGAAATGCTGCGCATGGGGTTTGTGGATGATGTCGAAGCGATTCTGCAGCATGCCCCGGCCAAGCGGCAGACAGCACTGTTTTCTGCCACGATCCCCAACGAAGTTCTGCGCATTGCCCGCAAACACCTGAACGATCCGGTCGAGATCCGCATCAAAACGAAAACCTCGACAGTGGCCACGATCCAGCAGCGCTTCTGGCAGGTTAAAGGACTGCACAAGCTCGACGCCTTGACCCGGATTCTCGAAGCGGAAGAGATCGAGGCGATGATTGTTTTTGTCCGCACCAAGACCTCGTCCGTAGAATTGGCCGAGAAGCTCGAGGGCCGTGGATTTTCCAGCGCGCCGCTGAACGGCGACATGACTCAGGCCCTGCGTGAAAAAACGATCGAACGGCTAAAAAACGGTAGCCTTGATATCGTCGTCGCCACCGACGTCGCCGCCCGCGGCCTCGACGTCAAACGCATCAGCCATGTCGTCAACTACGACATCCCCACCGACACCGAAGCCTACGTCCACCGCATCGGCCGTACCGGCCGTGCCGGTCGCGAAGGAAAAGCCATCCTGTTTGTCGCCCCGCGCGAGCAGCGGATGCTCGCCGCCATCGAGCAAGCGACCCGGCAACCGATTACCCCGATGAACCTGCCGAGTCGTAAAGATATTACCGATCGCCGCGTCGGCCTGTTCAAGGAGCAGGTTGCCGAGACTCTGGAAGCACAGGACCTGGAGTTTTTTGAAGAGCTGATCGATATCTTCCAGAGTGAATACGATGTCGGCCACCGGCGCATCGCCGCCGCCCTGGCCTGGATGGTGCAGAAAGACCGGCCGTTACAACCGACCGGCGATGAACTGCCGGAACCCTCCCCGGACGGTGCCGCCGCCCGTGCCAGCCGCAGTCGGGGTGCGACGCCGGTCGAACTGCAGCGCTACCGGATTGCCGTCGGCCGCAGTCATGGGGTCGAGCCGCGGCATATTGTCGGCGCGATCAGCAACGAAGCCCAGATCAACAGCCAGCATATCGGCCAAATCCGTATTTTTGACGACTACAGCCTGGTCGACCTGCCCGCCGCTATTCCGGATGCAGTGTTCAAACATCTGCAATCAGTCTGGATTTGCGGGCAGAAGATACAGATCAGTGTCGAAAAAGGCAGCGGGCCTGCGCCAAGTGGGCGACCATTTGCGAAACCGGCCGGGAAGCCGTCTAATGCGAAGTGGGACAAGGGAAAAGACCGGGCCCCCGGGCGCGGGAAACCCGGACCGGCGAAAAAGAAGTAACGGAGGGACGAGAGACAGGCCGGGGTGATGAGTCCTGTCGTCACTCAGGCTGGCATCGCGGATCCCTCCCCCTCCGCGACTCAAGGCTGCCAGTGAATCACCTGGTGGATGTAATCGACCTCATAAGAGAGGTGTCCGAGGATATCCCTTCCGAGCAGACCGTCATAATCTCCCCAGGCAGTCTGGGGATCGATGACCAGGGCCGGGACATTATAGGCCTTGAACGGACCAACCGTGACCGTCTTGAACGCAACCTGACGGGCAGGAACCTTTTCATCACTGGTGCCGAATTCGTGTCCGGGCTCCCCCTCCTCAGGATCGAGGGCGAGCGCGGCCAACCCACGTTGCTGAAAAACCGTCTCCGGGATATCGGGCGCCAGCCGCAGAATCAGGTCTGACTGGCTGTTGCCAAAAGCGACCTGAACCGGCACCAGAATCAAATCACCGTAAATCGTCACCTCGGTTTCGAACGGCTTCTTCCACTGCTCTTCGGCCTGTTTTTGCCGCTCACGAGCCAACTCCTCCTGTTTTGTTTCGCGCTCCTGACGCAGGCGTTCAGCCTGCGCAGCTTTTTCCTCATCGGTCGGCTCATCTATACTTTCGAGGCTTTTGGCTTTTTTCAAATAGCGTGCAGGAATCTTGCTCTCATCATCGACAAAAACCAGACGGCCATGTTCATCCACATATTTACTGATCCCGACGGAGGCAACCGGCAGCAATAACATAAGACAAGCTATTACAAAACCGCGCATCAGGATCACCCTTTTCCGGCAATTTGAGCCAGGCTCCGCTCAGCATTGCGACGCACCGGTTCAGAAACATCATTGAGGGCCTGACGCAAGGCCGTCTCGGCCTCCTGCACCCGCAGCATCCCCAAGGCCTTGGCCGCGCTTTTGCGCACCCACTGATCGTCATCAGTCAGCAGACCGATTAACGGTGCAGCCGCTCCGGAAAAACCGATTTCAGCCAATGCAAAAGCGGCATTGGCACGCACCGTCGGATTTTTATCAGTCAGTGCATTCTGCAGGGCAGCAGCAGCGCGGACATCACCAGCCTGACCGAGAGCGCTCGCGGCCCGAGCCCGGGCAAGCCCGTTGCCATTTTGCAAATTGGTTATCTGATCTTCAATCAACATTCACCCCCCATGACTTTGTTGACAGTACTGTTTCGCCAATACTATCCGATTCACACCTCAAGATTCAAGCCCGTCGTCAATTTGAACACCCGTCGAGAAAGTGCACTGCCGGGGCACACGAAGTGGCCTTCAATAAATAGACTCTGCAGACCAAAAAGAAGACCCCAGGTATCAATACCTGGGGCCTTCTTCCTAATAATAACGCAGCCGTCTCCTCATGAAAAGGAGAGCCCTGCACTTACTCGACAGTCACAGTCCCTTTTTCAACAATGACATCGTACTTGTAGCCGAAACCGAAGTCCTTGTTGGCAACCAGAGTCCCTTTGACAAGAACGGTATCGCCGACGTTCACCACGGAATCGGTGGTCACGGTCAGGTCGTTCGTCCCTTCGCCACCGGTACCATCTTGAACATGCACCCAATTGGTATTCATGATCTGCTGGCTGAACTTGACCACCTTGCCCCGCACGACAATCTCCTTGCCGGCCAGTTTATCCTTATTGGTAAAGATCTCGGCAACCGTCTGGCCGTCTTTGGCTTTTTTCACTCCGGACAGATCGACCTCACCTGCAGTCACCGTCGGGCGGGTGTGATCCGCCGGAGCGGCAGCGACGTCGGTTGCAGCACCAGGGGCAACGATCGATTCAACAAAATAGATCTGGTCGAAAGTGCGGTCAAGCGACTTGCTGGTGTGGTTCTGCATCAGCATCCCTTCGGGGACGATCACTGCATCGCCGACGTTGACAACAAACTCCGGAGCAGCGGCCCAGAGTTTTTCGGTGCCGGTGTCGACCTGTACATACGTATAACCGCCCGAATTCATCGTCTCGATAACGTTACCGGTCTTGCCCTGTGCCGCCGGTGCAGTCGGGGCCGCCGGGGCAGCCTGCGAAGCAGGGGTCTGGTCAGCCGGTTTCGGGGTTTCATCTTTACAGCCGGCCAGAGCAATCGCCAAAAAGCCGGTAAAAAGCAGGCAAACAATCTTTTTCACAGTTTCCTCCATCTCGCGGTGTAGGGTCTCTCAAGGCTCATTGGGCCCGGGAGTCGGCAGAATCGCCATTGGGTGCGCAATCTAACACAGCTCATTACCGGGCGACAAGGGGCATTTGCACAGTTTGTTGTTGATCATTCCCGCCCGATAAAAAACGACTGTATTAAAAATATGATAAATAGCTGTTTACCCGCCTCGGTCAATCTGCTAATATCCGGCCATAAAATTTTGCTCCACTTGTCGGCCGCCAAATGAGTTCGGGCATATCTGTAAGTCCATTTCCTCATTTCCGGCCTAATTCCCACCATTTTTTTAGGAGGAGTACAGAAGATGAAGAAGCTTGTTACCGGTCTTTTGGTTGCCCTTTTGGCAACGCTGGTTCTGTCTGGCTGCATTCGCCAGGTTTCGCCGCAGGTCAACACGTCTGAACTGGCTGATGTCGATTTTTCCAAGTCGACCAGCTGGAAGGAAGGCAAAGCCTGCCAGATGCGTGTTCTGCTTTTCCCCCCCTTCGGCCTCGCCAGTGTCAAATTGGCAGCTGAGTCGGCCAAGCTCAAGAAAGTCAAACTGGTCGATTACAACTTTGAAGACTACATTGTCATCCAGCGTGCCTGCGTTCTCGCCTACGGCGAATAATTTTTCGTTGCAATTGCAACGTTAAGCATGTCAACGCAGGGCAGGTCCTCAGGATTTTGCCCTGCGTTTTTTTTAAAGGTCGTATGCCCGCTTAACTTTCTTGGGGGAACCATGAAAAGACATATCCTAACCTTTTCCGTACTACTGCTTGCCGCCTTTCTGATGTCCGGATGCGCTCTGGTTGAAAGCATCGGCAACGATCTTGGCAACTACGGCAAGATGATGGGCACTCAGGCCGGCATCATCGAGCAACCCGACGGTACCACCCGGACCCTCACTGCCATCTCCGACATCGACAGCAATATCCCGAGCGGCAAGAAGGCCAGCCCGAACGACATCGCCGTCGTCATTGGCAACAAAAACTACTCGCAGGGGGTCCCAGCGGTCGACTTCGCTCACCGCGATGCTGAATACGTGCGTGAATACCTGATCACGACCCTGGGCTACGACCCGGATAACATCCTGTTTGAAGAAGACGCAACCCTGTCTACCTTCAACAAGCTTTTTGGCACCCTCGAGAACCCGCGCGGCAAACTGGCAGACTATGTCGACCCGAACGGCAGCTCCAACGTCTTTGTCTATTATGTCGGTCACGGTGCTCCCGATCTGGAAAGCCACGAAGCGTATCTGGTCCCGTCCGACGCAGATCCTCGCTATTTAAAATCGGGTGGCTACAAGCTCGACACTCTCTATGGCAACCTGTCCAAGGTCACGGCCAAAGAGACGGTTGTTGTTCTTGATGCCTGTTTCTCAGGCAACTCCGGCGGTGGCGAACTCTACAAAGGGGTCAGCGCCATCAGCCTCAAACTCAAGGCGCCAACACGCGCCCCTAAAAAGCTGACGGTCTTCTCCAGCTCCAGTTCCGACCAGGTCTCCAACTGGTACAACGAACAAGAGCATTCGCTGTTCACCTACTATTTCCTCAAAGGACTCGGGGGGGAGGCCGACAGCAACAAAGACCGCACCCTGACGGCCGGCGAGATGAGCAATTATCTGTCCGCAAAGGTTCCGAAAATGTCGAGGCGACTGGCGGGCACCAACCAGACGCCGACGATCTCCGGTGATCAATCGGTGGTCCTGACCCGTTTCGAATAACACCAGCGGAGCATCTGTTGCATCAATAAGAGCTGGGGCCCATGAGCCCCAGCTCTTATTGTTTCACTCACGAACCGTAGAATCCGGACACGACAGTTGAAGCCGGCGCCATTTTACGTTACAGTTGCCGGGCGATGAGTCCTACACCGGCCCTGGCCTGCACCGAATCAAGCGGGAGGTATTTGTGAAACACGTTACGATATGGGTACTGTTTGCAGCTCTGACAATTGCCGTCCCGGCGCTGGCATCCGATCCGGCCGGAAACATCATCCAATGCCAAGGGACGGTCATGGTTTTTCGGAACGGCGCTGTACAAGGAGAGCGTGCCAGCAACGGTATGGCCCTATACATCGGCGATCAGGCACGCAGCCTGACCGAATCAGAGGCCCGGGTTCATCTGGTCGATGGCAGTCGGATATTGCTCAGCGAAAAGAGCACCCTGGTCCTGGAAGGATTCGACACGATTGGCGTCGAAAATGGACGGGTGCTGTTCGACATCAAAAAGCGTGGCGCCCTGCAGGGGATGCGGGTCAAGACCGCGACAGCCCTGATCGGAGTCAAGGGTACCCGCTTTGCGGTCGATCGTGACAGCAAAGATGTTGCGATCCATCTGGAACGCGGGCGCCTGCAGGTTGATGCTGTTGGTGAAGTATTTCGCCGCCAAAAGCAGGGTTTGAAGGAAGAGTACGAAGCAACACTTGAGGAGATGCGCGGCACATACGAAAAAAACCGCGCACAGCTGCAGGCCCAGTTTGACGAAGGAAAAAAACAGTTAGCCGAAGGTGATTTTGAAGCGTTCCAGAGCTTTGACATGGAGGCCGGTCAATCGTTCCTGATTTCCGACCGATTGGTTAAACCGATCGCACTGCCCGAAGACCTGGCGGAGCAGCTAAAAAAGATGGACGACTTCTAAACCGCTGGATGCAGCTCAGACATAAAAACGCCGTAGCGGCCAGCCGCTGCGGCGTTTTCCTTTTGCGGCAAGGATTGTTTAGACCCTACAATCCTTACCTCTCAAAGACCCTCGTTAAGCCCCCGCTCAAATGCAATGTCGTCATCAGCAGATCATGCGCCCTTAACCACACCCTCTATTTCGACTTGGGGGCATAGACTCCGTCCCAATCGGCGCCGGGAGGGGACGCCAGAAAAGCCTCACAGCGTTTGGCAAAGACAGCGGCCACCGGATCGCCCCACTCCGTAGCCATCCGGGCAAAAGCCTCCCCGGCGACTGCAAACTCGCCGCGGAAATAACCTCCGAGGATCGACTCAAAAGCGACGTAACGCTGCCGCAATTCCGGATCCTCGGCCTTGACTTCATAGATATTGACCGCCTCTTCCTTACCCACGACCCGCACCTTGTCGACCAATCGCAGCATAAATTCGTCGCCAATCTGACTGCGGGTAAATTCACTGATCAGAATTGCGGTGCCATAGGTTTTGCAAAGCGCCTCCAGTCGCGACGCAAGATTGACCGGGTCGCCGATGGCCGTGTAGTCGAAGCGGTGAGTCGAACCGATATTACCGACGATGCAGGTTCCGGTATTGACGCCAACTCCAACCCGCAGTTGCGGCAGACCTTCGGCAGCAAACTGGGCATTGACCTCGACCAGCGACTCGACCATGCGCAGGGCCGTCGTCACGGCCCGCCGCGGATGCCCTTCAAGATCGAGAGGGGCGTTATAAAGGGCCATCACTGCATCACCAATAAACTTGTCGAGGGTCCCACTTTGAGCAAAAATGGCCTGAGTGAAAGGGTCGTGGATGCGGTTGAGCATCTGCACCAGACGTTGCGGCTCTAACTTTTCCGCCAACGCCGAAAAACCGCGAATATCGGAAAACAAGATGGTGATCTCCCGGGCGCTACCACCCAGTTCCAGCCCGTCCGGATTTTTCAGGATCTCTTCGACAACGCGGGGTTCGACATAAGACGAGAAAGCCCGACGAATATGACGTGCCTGTCCTTCGGTTCGCAGCAGACGATGGGTCTCAAGCGAACTGGCCAGCCAGAGAAAGGCCAACAAAGGGACAAATTCACGTAACCAGATATCAGAAGCGACAAACGTAAAAAAAGACGCGGCGTAAATCAGCAGGACAACACCGGCATAAAGCAGAATTCGCCGCCAGAGAATCCGGTAAATGGAGGCGGCAATCGTCAGAGAGATGGCCAGAAGCAACAACAGGGTGTCGCCGAGGCGGGATGTGCTGACAACCGCATTGGACAACAGATTCGACAAAGCCGTGGCGTGCAGCCAAACTCCCGGGGTGACCGGATCGACCGGGGTCGGACGCAAATCATACACTCCGAGCTCCGTCACCCCGACCAAAACCAGCTTGTCGCGAAAGACCTCCGGCGCCACCGTACCGTTAATGATGTCTAGTGCAGAGACATACTGTTCCGGCGTCAACTTGGAATAGTTCAGGCGCAGGTAATTGGCGTCGGCGATCTCCGTTGTTCCGAGGGTGAAACGATCAATGCCGTCGGCATCCAGGTGCAGATGTACCTCACGGTTGAAGGCGACGCGCATCATCTGCACCGCCAGAGGAGGATAAAGTTCACCGCGATGGATAAAAGCCAGAGGGTAGCGCCGGTAAAGACCGTCCGGATCGGGTTCGGTGGAGAAAAAAGCCTGTGCGACGGCGGCCTCTGCCAGAGGTCGAATATTGACCTCGGAATAAGGAAACTCCTTCAGACGAACCTCGGGCGAGCCGATCTCGATCGAGCGGTAGGCCGACATACTGAGCAGGTCTATATCCTCCTCCCCCCACAGACTGGCCTCCTGACGAAAGAAAAAACCGGCGACAATATTGCCGTTCTCCGCAAAAGCATGGGCGAGGGCTGCGTCATCCTCCGGTGTGGTCTTCTCGGAAAAAACGATGTCAAGACCAACAACTCTGGCCTCGCTCAGCCCACGGATCAATTTGGCGATGGTCGTCCGATCCCATGGCCAACGCCCGAGATGGTTGACACTGCGTTCATCAACGACCACCGTCACCACGTCGGTGCGCACCGGTGGGGCCAACGACAGGTGATTGCGCAGATTAAGTTTGAAATCCTCCAGGGGGAGACTTAAGCGTTGCAGTAACCCGGGACTCCAGACCTGCAGAGAAAACCCCAGCACGGCAACGATCAGACACAGACCCAGACGCATGCTCAATTTGATCCGAATAGACACCTCCCGGGGGCCGCCCCCTGTCTCGACCGACAGGAGTTCCCCGCATCACATTCCGCGCACAGCCGTTCCATCCGAGAAGCCGGCAAACATGGATTATCATTCTAAATAAATGATCGCCTAATCGGCAACCAGAAGTTCAGATCGACGCCGGAATTCGCTGCGCGGCGCCGGTCGCGGCGCGCAGTTCATCGGCCAGTTGCGGTGTCAAGACTGCATCAGCACAGCGCCAGGCCCAGTTACCACCAGAGCACCCGGGCTGGTTCATCCGTGCGTTTCCAGCCAGTCCGAGAAGATCCTGCACCGGCACAATACACCAGGCCGCTGGGCTGTTCAGGGCGACGACAATCAGATCCCACGGCATCCTGCCCAGCGACTGGTCGAGCAGGGCACGGACCTGCCCCTTCTCCTCGGGACGCAGCCCCTGCCACCAGCCGAGACTGGTGGTGTTATCATGGGTGCCGGTATAGACCACACAACGCTCCGGGTAGTTCGCCGGCAGATATGGGTTATCGGGCCCGGAATCGAAGGCAAACTGCAGGATCTTCATTCCGGGCAGGCCAAAGCGATCCCGCAGAGCCTCGACCTCAGGGGTGATCACGCCGAGATCCTCGGCAATCAGGGGCAGGGTGCCGAACTCGGTCTGTAGCCGACCAAACAGCTCGGCGCCGGGCACCTTCACCCAACTCCCCCCCTCGGCGGTCGGTGCTGCCGCCGGAATCGCCCAGCAGGCTTCAAAACCGCGAAAATGGTCGATGCGCAAGACATCACAGTCGGCCAGCGCTCGTTGCAGCCGCTGCTGCCACCAGGAAAAACCATCGGCACGCAGACGTGACCAGTCATAAAGCGGGTTCCCCCAGCGCTGGCCGGTACGGCTGAAGTAATCGGGCGGCACTCCGGCAACCAGTAGCGGCTGGCCCAGGTCATCAAGCAGAAACAGTTCCTGGTGCGCCCAGACATCGGCAGAATCGTAAGCGACAAAAATCGGCAGATCACCGATAATCCGCACACCTTTCGTCCTGGCATAAGCATGCACCGCACGCCACTGCTCAGCAAACACAAACTGGATATAGCGATGCAAAAACACCGCATCAGCCAGTTCTTCCGCCGCTTTGGCCAGAGCCTGTGAGTCACGGCGCTGCAGCGGCTGCGGCCAGCTCACCCACGACTCATTAAATTGCTCATGCAGCGCCATAAACAGGGCATAGTCATCGAGCCAGTGCTGCTGCTGGTCACAAAACAGGGTAAAGGCCCGGTGCCGGTCGTCCTCTGCAGCATACTGAAACTTGGTCGCCGCAACCCGCAGCAACGTCCGGATAAAACCCCGCGCCGACCCGTAGTCGACAACACCGGCATCAGGGGGCGTGACGGGAGTCGGCGGAGTCAGACCTTCGGCCCGACAGAGAAAATCCGGTGAAATGAGGATATCATTACCGGCAAATGCCGAAAAGGCACTGTAGGGAGAATCGCCGTAACCGGTCGGAGCTAAGGGAAGAACCTGCCAAAACGACTGTCCGGCACAGGCCAGAAAATCGATAAACCGATAAGCTTCGGGCCCGAATGTACCGCACGCATGGCCACCTGGCAGCGATGTAATATGCAGCAGTAAGCCGGAAGCACGATCCATTTTCATCTGAAAATCTCCTCTGATTTCATACAGTACACATCGCAGGAACTATAGCAGAGATGATGTCAGCAAGGGGCCATAAATCATGGAACACTTGTTGCTATAGTATTTGTCTCTTAGGCATCATTCTGTAGTTCTTGACCTTATTGAGCCGACTTTTCAGGGGGGCCGTTTGCTTCGAACCCGTTTTCTTAAAGCTATTTTTCTGGGTGCCCTTGCTCTTGCCGTGGCACTGCTCGTCTACCTCGCTACGGTCCTGCATCCGGCCTATGAGACGTTGCTGATCGAGAATGCCGAGGATGAAGCGAGCCGCTTCTCCACCTATCTGGTCACCGCCTATCATCTCGACAACCCGGCTCAACCGCTCGAGCGAGGCAGTATCCCAGCCCATATCGCCGAAGAGGTTGGCCGTCTGCAGGCCGATGAAGAGTTGGTGAAACTGCGTATTTTTTCGTCCCGCGGTGAAATTATCTTCTCGTCGCTACCGAAGGAGATCGGCACGCTGAACACCTACCCCTACTTCCATGAGCAGGTCGCCAAGGGGGAGTTTTATTCTAAAACAGTCGAGAAAGATTCCGTCACCGCCGAGATGGAGATCGTCAAAAGGGATGTCGTTGAAACATATATCCCGATAATGGTCAACGACCATTTTCATGGTGCCATCGAAACCTACTACGACGTCACCGACAGTTACCGGAACATCGGCACCTTGACCCGCCATTCACTCTTCGTCCTCGGCTCTGTCGCCAGTGCCCTTTTAGCCCTGCTCTATTTCGCCCTCAATCAGGCCGACAAATCGCTGCAGGGGCGTCAAAAAGCAGAAAAAGAGCTGAGGCTGACCAACGATCGACTGGAACAGCGGGTCGCCGAACGAGCAGGCGAACTGCTCCGGGTCAACGAATCCCTGACCAATGAAATTGCCGAGCGCACTCTGACTCAAATGGCCTTAAGTGGTGCCCTGAGTGATATGCAGGAGAGCCGGGAGAAACTGCAGGCCATCCTTACTTCGGTCAGCGACGGCCTGCTGGTGATTGATGACGGCCGCATTAGCATTATCAATCAGGCCGCAGCAACGATTCTTCAGACTTCGGTCACGGATGCCACCGGCAAAAAGCTGGTGGAAATTGTCGCATCACCGATCGTTGCCCAGGCTTTGGGCCGGTTGGTGACAAGCCGGGATGAAGATGAGGACCAGATTGATCTTGAGTATCCGCCCCGCCCCGGGACCCGCCCGCGCACCTATCAGGTGCGCCGCTCGATCCTGAGCAATGAACATGGCATTGTCTACGGCGCCATTCTGCTGCTGCAGGATGTGACCCATGCACGGGAAGTCGAGCAGATGAAGAGCGACTTCCTCAACATGGCCGCCCACGAACTGTCGACGCCGCTGGCGACCATCATCGGCTATACCGAGCTGCTGACCGGCGAACATGGCGACCAGCTCACCCTCCCCCAGAAGGAGGAGGCGCTCACCTACATCAACAACAAGGCTGAGGCCCTGTCGCGCATCGTCGATGACTTACTCGATGTCAGCCGGATTGAGGCCGGCAAAGGGATCTCCATCGTCTGCGCCCCTTTCGATTACTGCGCCTCCATGCGCCGTTTAATGACCGCCTATCGCGACGCCTATCCCACTTATCGTTTTGCCCTTGACTGCCAGCTCGAAAACAGTGAGATTGTCGCTGACCAGGTCAGGATCGATCAAATTCTCGAAAACCTGCTGAGCAACGCCGTGAAGTACACACCCGCCGGCGGTGAAATCCGGATTGTCTCATCCGAACAGGGGGAGGCGATCCAGATCAAGGTCATCGATGGCGGCATCGGCATGACCGCAGAGCAGGTGGAGCATGTCTTTGACAAGTTCTACCGCGCGGACACCTCAGATACCGCCCGACCCGGCGTCGGACTCGGCATGAGCATTGCCCGACATATCATTGAAGCCCACGGCGGTACGATCAAGGTCGACAGCACTCCCGGCAAAGGGACAACCGTCACCATCCAGCTCCCACGAAACAGCGCCACCTCCTGATTTTGCACTGTTCCTCTCACCTGTCGACAGAACACGGAAACAGACCATGAACACCGCGACTCCAGTTCTTGATCTCACCGGGGAACCGGGCTGGGAAACCTTTGATGCGCCGGCCCTGGTTGGCGAATCCCTCGTTTTTGTCTCCGGCGACCCGCACGGTTCCCGATTCCGGATTCATTACTTCCGCAACAGCCAGCGTGACCTGGTCGCCCGGATCTGGTTCGGGCCCGACACCGCCGGCCCCCCCGGACACGCACATGGGGGGAGCATTGCCGCCGTTTTCGATGAAGTCCTCGGCCTTGCCGCCTGGGCCGCCGGCTATCCGATCGTGGTCGGCAACCTCAATGTCAGCTTCCGGCATCTGCTCCCTTTAAAGACCGTCGTCCAGCTCGACAGCCAAATCATTTCGGCTCAGGGACGCAAAGTGCTGGTCAAGGGACGGCTGACCGATGGTGGTGACACCCTGTATGCCGAAGCCGAATGTCTGTGCATCACCCTTCCACAAGCCCCTAAATAAGCCATTATCGATATATCGTCACGACATTTTCTGGTAGCGTGGAGCTGCCGATGCAGTCAGCGGCCATTCACCGCTATGATCCCGCCAAACCCGCTGTCACCTTTGCAGCCGACCTCGAACACCCCGCCCCGGCCGCCAGAGTCTTTCCTGTATAAACGCAAGATAATGAATATGGTGCAAACAAAACAGCGCACAGCCTGACTGAGGGCGGCCACCCGACCCTCTTCTCCTTCACGAAGGCAGTCACGCCCTGCTCGACACAGAAGTGGCTGCCGGGCTTGCACGCGGGAAACCAAATGAGGTATAGTGCGACAGGTTGACACTTGTGCCAGGACAGGAACGAACGATGCAGATCAAAGCTGAAACAGCGTTGAATACGGGTGATTTGCTTTGCCTGCGCACGGCGCGCGACGGCAATCGGGTTCTCGGCCACTGGCAGCTCGGAGATGACGCGATCGGCATCGCAGCACGCCCCCTGCCGGCGGGGGCTATGGTTGAGTACACCCCGGGCAAAAGCAGCGGCGATATTCTGGTCAAAGGCTCGCAGGGCCCGACACAAGGAACGGTTATCCGCCTGAAAACCGCCACCAGCCTCCAGGAAGAAGATCTGGTCTGTCTGCGGCAGCCTGACGGCGGTTCGACCGTACTCGACAAATGGCAGTTCGGCGATGAAGCGGTCGGCATCGCCGCCCGCAACATCGCCGAGAACGAAGAGGTCGAGTTCTGCCCTGTAGTCAGCACCAACGACATCCATGTGCGCCCGACGCGCACCCCGACCCGTAGCAGTTAACCCCCGCAGTAACGCTTCACCACAAGAATGCACTGTCCCTTACGGGGACGGTTAACCTTGGCTTTTTTTACCGGCTGTAACGGCCGTTGCAACGTCGCGGCCCAACATCCGGCAGGCCTCAAGCACCTCCGCTGTCGGTGTAAACCGGCAGGTCACACTCTCGGCGACCAGCTTTAGTCGCAGACCGGTCAGTCGAGACTCTACCATCTTTGTCGCCTCGCCACTCCAACCGAACGAGCCGAAGACCGCCGCCAGTTTCGGGCGCAAAGTCACCGATGACAGCAGGGCCAACGCATGCCAGACATGCGGCGGCGCATCGCGCTGAATCGTCGGTGTACCAACCACCAGGACATCGGCCTGCTCCAGGGCATTGCGGAAATCATCCTCACGCATATCGCTTAAGGCAAACTCGGACACCGTCACCCCCTGCGCTTCAAGCTCCGCCTTGACCTCTGCCGCCATGCTGCGCGTATTGCCATGTGAAGAGAGGACAGCCAGCACTGCTTTGGGCTGTTTTGACTCCGGCGGTGGCGCCGACCAGATCCGGTAGGCGTTGATACTGTTCATCCCGCGAGAACGCAGCACCGGTCCGTGCGACGGGCAGACCATCTGGATCGGCAAACCCTCGACCTTGGCGACTGCGGCCCGGATCTTGTCTTTGAACGGACGCATAATGCAATCAAAGTAGAACATGAAGTCAGGGGTAAAATCAGCAATCTCGTCATCGAACAACGCTTCAGAGCAATAGTGGGCACCAAAGGCGTCGCAGGAGAACAGCAGGGCGTCCTCGACCAGATAGGTGAACATGGTGTCGGGCCAATGCAGGTACGGCGCCATCAGGAAACGCAGGGTCCGGCCTCCCAGATCAACCTCTTCTCCATCGGTTACGACATGGACATTCAAGGGCCGATTGTGCAGTTGCTCGAGGAAGTTTTTCGCCGGGCCGCTACAATAAATGGTCACCTCCGGATTTCGCTCAATCAAAGCCGACAGCGCTCCGGAGTGGTCGGGTTCGGTATGATTGACCACGACAATGTCAATTTTTTCCACCGGAAACTGACTTTCAATCCGCTGAAAAAACTCAGCGGCAAAGGGGGCCTTGACCGTGTCGATCAGGGCGGTACGCTCGCTGCCGCGCACCAGATAGGAGTTGTAGGTCGTCCCGTTGTGGGTCGGAAACAGGTCATCGAACACTTTCAGGTCGCGATGCCGGACGCCGACCCAGTCGACACCCGGTACAATCGAAATACTTTTCTCAGGCATGTGTTGTTTCTCCTTGCAGGTTCAATAAACAAAAGGCCGTTAACGGCCAGTTTCAGTAGCCTAAAAACGCCAGCAGTTTGTCGACATCCGCCATCAGGGCGGCAAAGCCATCCCCGGTCAGGCTCTGGGCACCATCGCACAGAGCCTTCTCCGGTTCGGGATGCACCTCAACCATGATCCCGTGCGCCCCGGCAACCAGAGCGGCCCGGGTCATCACCGGCACCAGAGAGCGTTTGCCGGTGGCATGGCTCGGATCGACAATAATCGGCAGATGACTCATTTCGCGGATCAAGGGGACGACAGAAAGATCGAGGGTATTACGCGTCGCCCGCTCGAAGGTACGGATACCGCGCTCACACAGCACAACCTTACGATTTCCCTCGGCCAGTAAATACTCAGCGGCGGCGAGAAACTCCTCAAGGGTGGCACTCATGCCGCGCTTAAGCAGCACCGGTATATCAAGTTTGCCGACCTCCTTAAGCAGATCGAAGTTCTGCATGTTGCGGGCGCCGATCTGCAGCATATCAGCATAACGACAGACCGCATCGAGCTGCTCGATACGCATCACCTCAGTAATCACCGGCAAACCGGCGGCATCACCAGCCTGGCGCAATAACTTCAGGCCGTCAAGACCGAGACCTTGAAAAGAGTGGGGACCGGTGCGGGGCTTGAAGGCCCCACCACGCAGCATCGCTGCACCAGCGGCTTTGACCTGCTGTGCCGCGGCCAGCATCTGTGCCTCATTCTCGATGGAGCAGGGGCCGGCAATAACCGGCGGCCGGTTGTCCCCACCAAAACACACCCCCGCCACCTCAACAATTGTCGCTTGCGGATGAAAATCCCGTGAGACCAGCTTGTACGGTTTGCTGACATGCAGCACTTCACGCACACCGGGGAGTTCACGGATGGTGCTGTCGTCCACATACCCCTGATTGCCGAGAACGCCAATGGCGGTGCGCATACTGCCGGGGATCGGCTCGGCCTGCAGTCCAAGGGCCTGAACAGCGGCTATCACCGCATCGATCTGGGCCGGGGCCGCATCGTGCGACATAACGATAAGCATCAGATTTCTCCTGACTCAATTGTCTTTTTAAACCGCAGCCGCCAGCAGATCGACGGACGGGCTCAAGAGTAACGGCCCCGCAGCAAGAATGCAAGTCTCCAAAGATTGTCGACGTTGCATTCTGCAGGCTTTTGCGTATGATATCGGCAACGAAGGAGTCCCTTTTATGCACAAATTCATGGTCTGGCTGGTTATTTTGACCAGCACTGTTCTGCCTGGTCACACCGTAGCGGCTGCCGACTTCGATCCGGTGATGCTCATCCAGGGTTGCCGCGCATGCCACATCATCGGCGCTGGCGGTGGGACCCTCGGACCGCCCCTTAAAGGGATCGGGAGGCGGTTGAATCCGCAGCAGCTGCACCGGCGGCTCGTTGAGCCGCAACAGCTGAATCCGGAGACCCAGATGCCGGACTACAGTCATCTGCCAGAGCGCGACATCGACCAGTTAATTCGCGCGCTGCAACAACTGCGCTAACCCATCTCCTGCCCTTGTCAGGAGTAGGGCCTTTGTGCTAGTGTCCCGGCGCACTTCAAACCATGGACCCGATGATGACCCAACGCACCATTGAAATCAAATCCCCCGCTTTTCTCGACGAAACCGTGCTCATGGCAGCCGGAAACCTGCAGGCCTGCTTCCCGGTTACCGAGCGCCCACTGGCGCTGGAGATCGGCTGCGGGACCGGTCACTTTCTTCTGGAGATGGCGACACGCCACCCCGAACGTAACTTCCTCGGCATCGACATCTACAACAAGGGGTGCTACAAAACCTGCAGCAAGATCGATCTGCACGGCCTTGACAATGTGCGGGTCATGCGGGTCGAGGCTCGTTTCCTTCTTGCTCATCACTTGCAGCCGGATAGCCTTGCCGCCGTCTACATCAACTGCCCTGACCCCTGGCCAAAAAAAAGACATCGCAACCGGCGCCTGGTCAACGCCGATTTTTTGCGTGCCATGCTCCATTTTCTCCGACCGGAGGGTGATCTTTACTTCAGCACCGACTTTGCCGATTACGCCAACGATGTCGCCGACCTGATCCCGACACTGCCCGGTTACCGCAACTGCCTGAGCGCCCCTTTGACCACCGAGCTGCCCGGCTATCCGATCTCCAAGTATATGCGCCGCTTCCTCGATCTCGGGCAGCCGATCCACTTTGTCCACCTGCGTCGGCGCCCGGATTTGAGCACGAGTGATCTCCCGGCGCTTAAGGTCGTTGCCGGATTCCGCGCCCGCTGGGGAGATGCGGCCCATGCCTGAGCCCTTTCTCACCGCCGATCTGCCGGGCACCGGCGGGCGCATTCGCGAATCCGCCGAAGATTTTTGCGTCGAAGAGATTCCTCTCTATGTCGCCTCCGGCAGCGGTGAACACACCTTTGTCCTGATCGAAAAGCAGAACCTCACCACGCACGATCTGCTACGGCGCGCCGCCGACACCTACGGCGTCCCCGAGCGGGAGATCGGGTATGCAGGGCTCAAGGACGCGCGCGCCACCACCCGGCAGACCATCTCTGTCCCACATCTTGACCCGGACACAGCCGACCGCCTGAACAGCGAAGGCATACGCGTCCTTGCCGCCAACCGGCACCAGAACAAACTGCGCCCAGGGCATCTGGTCGGCAACCGCTTTCGCATCCGGATCCGTGGTTGCGAAGCGGGGTCCGCGGCCCGCGCTGAAGCCATCTGCTCGGTTCTGCACAAACGCGGCGTGCCGAATTTTTTCGGCAGCCAGCGTTATGGAGCACTGGGCAACTCGCACCGCATCGGCACCGCCATCATCCGCGGCGACTTCGACACGGCAATGACCGAACTGATCGGTGATCCGGACCGGATTGACAATGAACGCTGGCGTGAAGCCGCCATCCGTTTCCGGGCCGGCGATGCCAACGGCGCGCTTGCCGTCCTGCCGCAGCATTGCCGTTTCGAGCGTCAGGCCCTTCAGGCCTTAACCAGTGGTCGTTCGGCGCGCAAATCGCTCCTCGGTCTATCCCGCAATATCCTGCGCCTCTACCTGTCTGCCTGCCAGTCCCATCTGTTCGACCGTCTGCTCACCATGCGCCTGGCAACCCTTGATACGATCTGGCCGGGAGATTTTGCTTATCGTCACGACAACGGCTCCTGTTTCTTTGTCGAAGACGCCGCCGCCGAAAACGAGCGGGCCAAAAATTTTACCATCAGCGCCACCGGGCCACTTTACGGCTTCAAGTCGACCCTGGCCCGCGGCCAGAGCGGCATTCTTGAGGAGAGCCTTTTGGCCAGCGAAAAATTACAGCTGGTCGACTTTAAACTCGGTTCCGGCCTCGATATGCCTGGCGAACGCCGCCCCTTGCGCATCCCCCTTGCCGATCCGACCGTCGCCATGAATGACGGTCTGGTTCTCTCCTTCGCCCTACCGGCCGGCAGCTATGCCACCAGTGTTCTGCGGGAAGTCATGAAGAGCCCGGTCGCAGAGAAGCGCTCTGGCCGCGCAGATTGACAGGGGGAAGGTGCTTCTGTTACATATCAATCATTTCCGACAAATGATGTTCTACAAAAAGCGCACTCCTTCATGAAAATCCTTCTCTCCGCCGGCAGCCTCTACACCCTCCCTCTTCCCCGGGTTTTCGAACTCGCGCAAGAGACCGGCTTTGACGGCGTTGAAGTGATTATCAATCACGACTTCCAGTACGGCAACAACGTGGCCATGCTGCGCGAACTGCAAAAGATTGCACCGATCCTCTCGCTGCACGCCCCGTTTCTGATCCTTGATCAGTGGGGCGACAAATGCGAACAGTTGCAGCGCACCGCCGAACTGGCAATCGAAACCGGCATCCCGCTGATCAACTTCCACCCCCCATCATGGCTGGCCATGGAATGGAAGTTCTGGAAGTTTTTGAAAAAAATTGCCGACTTTCAGGAAACCATCGGCCGGCATCAGACCACAATCACCATCGAAAATATGCCGGCCAGTGGGACGTTCAAGATTGACACCTATGTTCTCGGCAAGACCAGCACCATGATCGAGTTCATGCGTGAGCACAATCTTTACCTGACCTTTGATACTGCACATATGGGGTCAAAGCACACCAACTTCCTGCGTGACTTTCATGAATACTACGATTCCGGGCTGATGCGGAATATCCACTTCTCGGATTACGCCAACGGACGCGAGCATCTGCTGCCGGGTCATGGCAGCCTGCCACTGACCCGCTTTCTCAATCACTTGCGCGAAACTGACTACGACCGCCACCTGACCCTGGAGCTATCGCCGCACGAATTCCCGCCCGGCGAGGAGATGATCCGCGCAACCCTGCTCGAAATCCACGATTATCTGTGTCGGGAGACACGAAAAACGCCGCCAGAAGAGGCGGCGCAGAGTCAATCAGCGCACAAGATAGACCGAGCAGCGGGAGTGCTGTAGGACCTTCGCGGAGGTGCTGCCGTGCAGAACCCGCCGCAACCGCCCCTTGCCTGATGAGCCGATGACAATCACGTCGGCGACTTTTTCCTCTGCCACCCGCAGGATCTCTTCGGCCGGATCACCAACAACCGTCATCTGTTCCAGCTCGACCCCGACCTCTCCCGCCACCTTTTCAACGACACTGAAGATTCGTCTTTTGGTCTCCCGCAGACCACAACGCCTGGGGTTGGCGGCAGCATCCGGCAGGTAATCAATCACCAGTGACTCCTGCGGAGGCAGAACAAACACGGCATAGACCACGCTACGGAATCGATCACCGGAGACCGATGCCAGTCGAACCGCCTCCTCGGCCGCCTTGTCCGACTGGGGCGAACCATCTATTGCCACCACAATCTTCTTGCCGAGAGTCAACATCATTGCGCCTCCAACCACCACGAATCAGCAAATACATCCAATCCTTCACGCTAAGCGGACAATCTAGCCAAGCGCACCTTTTCTGTCAACTCTTCCCATCACACGAAAATACGACGCCGTCACAACGACAGCTGTTGACATTAATAGAACACCATTTTATAGTCATCGTGGATGTTGACTGCCCCCAGCAGACATCCCGTTTTCCATATACAATTGACAACATACGCGCCTTTCCATTATAAAAGTCGTGGGAATTTTGTATACAATTGCAGAGAAGGGGATTACCGAATTCATGGCCAAGAAAGATAAATCCGAATATATCATCCAGGCAGTATCGCACGCGCTGGACCTGCTTGAGCAGTTCCACGGCGAAGTCGATGAGCTCGGGGTAACCGATCTGAGCAAGCGCCTGAAGTTACACAAAAATAACGTCTTCCGCCTCCTGGCGACCCTGGAATCACGTGGGTACATTGAACAAAACCGGGCGACGGAAAACTATCGACTAGGCCTAAAGTCCCTCGAACTTGGTCAGACCTTTATTAAGCAGATGGGGCTGTTGCGGCAGGCGAAACCGATCCTCGAGAATCAGGTCGCCGCCTGCAACGAAACCTCTTATGTGGCCATTTTCAAGGAAGGGCACAGCGTCTACCTTGATGTGGTCGAGACCGACCTGACCGTGCGGGTCGTCTCCCGGGTCGGATCGAGACTGCCGGCTTATTGTACGGCTTCGGGCAAGGTTCACCTGTCCCATATGTCCGACGAAGAGTTGCTGGAGATGTACCCGGAGCCCAACTTCAAGACCTACACCCCAACGACCATTCCCAATCGCAACGCCCTGATTGCTGAGTTGAAGAAAATTGCTGAACAAGGCTACGCCGTTGACAACGAGGAACTCGACTCCGGGGTCCGTTGCGTGGCAGCGCCAATTCGCGATTACACCCGGCGCATTGTCGGTGCCATTAGCATTTCCGGTCCGTCGATGCGCATGAGCGACGAGCGGGTTGAAAAAGATTTGATCCCCCTGGCCATCCAGTCGGCCGAAGACCTTTCAGCCCGCCTCGGCTATCACAAGTAATGGATGAAAGCGAAAGCTAACCAAAAAGGCCTCTTCCCAGGAAGCGGCCTTTTTCATTCGGACCGATAGCCCATAAACAATGGCCACCAAAGGCACAAAGAAAGCCTTGACGTAAAGGCGCTGAGGCACAGAGGAAAGCACAATCTCAGGCGAGGGGACCCCTTGCTGTCAAGGATTTTGTCACGACAGAAGCATTCTGTTCTCTTCGCGCCGCTGCGCCTCCGCGTCAAAGAATTTTCAGCTTATCCTGGCAATTTGTTGTCCAGAGAACCTTCTTTTCGGTAATGGGCTCGTTCTGATCCGATACAATAACGTTGGGGCAAACCCCCTCCCCGCTTGCAGGGAACGGTTGCGGCACATGATCTTCCCACCCATTGACCTGACTCCTGCCGACAGCCGGATCAACAATCCGCTGAACCGGCCATTTTGGCTGCCGGTTTCCGGTGCCAGAACGGCAGCACTGCTGATTCATGGATTCACCGGCTCACCGTGGGAGATGCGCGAACCGACCCGGATTCTGAACGAACGTGGCATCAGCTGTCTGGAGGTGCGCCTCCCCGGGCATGGGACAACGCCCGCCGACCTCGCCCGATGTCGTTACGAAAACTGGCTGGCCACCGTAATAGCCGGACATAAATTTCTCGCCCGTGAACACACCAGGGTTGTCGCCATCGGGCTGAGTACGGGCGCCCTGCTCGGGCTGGCCGCGCACGCTCAAACACCCTTTACCCGCCTGATCCTGCTCTCCCCTTACCTGTCTTTTCGTAACCGCCTGGCCCCGTTCGCCGGTCTTGTGCGCTTTGTCATCCCCTATCAGTCACGCCCGGTCGCCGCGGAGCAAGCCGGTATCTATTACGCGAAACGGCCGGTTGCCGGCATTTATCAGCTCAACCGATTGCGCCGACACGTCGAACCGACACTGCATCAGATTCTGGCGCCGACGCTGGTGATCTGTGCCGACGGGGACCGGACCATCAACCCGGACAGTGCTGTCCGTCTGTACCAAAGGGTGGGAAGTACGGAGAAGAAGCTTTATCGTTTCGGCGCCGATGTGCCGCATGTCCTGACGACGGCGGACAATCCGCAACTGGAGAAGACTCTGCAGCTGATTGCTGATTTTATTCCACGCTAAGCTGCCGGTAGAGGACAGAAACAGCGTTGCGCGTCTGTTCGACACTACCCGAATTATCGATGACAAAGTCGGCCCGGCGAATCTTTTCAGCCAACGGCATCTGCGCCTCCACGCGGGCAATAGCGTCAGAGCGCCGGAGCCCTGAGCGTGCCATCAACCGTGCGATCTGCACCTCGACCGATGCAGTCACCACCAGCACTTTATCGACCCGCCCCCGGGCATTGGCCTCAAACAACAAGGGCGCCTCGTAAACAATCAATGCAGCACCCGCCTCCCGCAAATGCTGTAAACGCTCGTCTGCCAGACGGGCGATCTCCGGATGAGTAATCCGGTTCAGTTCAGCACGCCGATCAGCATCATCAAAAACAATAGTTGCCAGAGCGTCACGATCTAAACTGCCGTCTTCGGCGAGGATCGTCTCGCCAAAGCAAGCCGCTAGTGCAGCCAAAGCCGAGCTTCCCGGGAGCACGGCCTCCCGCGCCAGAGTGTCGGCACTGACAACAGCCGCTCCCAGTTCAGCAAAAAATGTCGTCACAGTGCTCTTTCCTGTGGCGATTCCACCCGTAATCCCGAGAACCATAGCGCCTCCGTTCTACCGTTTCAAAGCCAGCCTTTCACGACCGGACCGCCCCTGTCAACACTCTCGACCCGGTCAGGAATTGGCATAAAATCACATTATTGACAGAAACATCCAAGTATATTTACTTTTCCGGTCTGAGCCGCTATGCTTCTGTTGTTTCATACTGTCGCTCCGGAGGGGCACTTGACCGAAAACACAGACGACATCAAAGACCAAATTACCGGGCTGGAAACAGCACTCAAAAACCTGATCAAGCTGATCAAGGCGGTGCAGTATTATCCACCGGCCCACCCGACCCTGCGGGAAGCCTTGCATGAGACCGCCCGGGCGATCCTGGTATTGATCCCGAGTAAAAGCGAGTTTGTCTGCTCCGTGCGCAAAGACGGGTTCTATCTGGGGGAAAAACCGGTCGGGCACAAAAATGCCATCGTCAAGAAGCTCGCACCCTACCTTTTTGCCCGGCGCATCAATCATCTCATGTTCCTGCCCGGCCTCGACATCAACGACCTGCAGGCCTTTGCCCGCTGTCTGACCATGGAGGCAAACGAACTCCAGCGCATGGGGGGAATCCACGAGTTGCTGGTCAAATCCAGAGTGTCGACCATCTGGGTCAACATGATCGAACCGGCCCAATACCTGGAATTAAAGAAACAGATCGACGAACAAAAAGAAAAATTTGCCATCGAGAAAAAGCAGGCGGCCGAAGAAGCCCATGCCGGCGGTGGTGAGGCGCCCCCTGAAACATTTAGCGAAGAAGAGCGTAGCCTCGAAAAAGTTCTCCGTGAATTGCAGGTGGAAACTGTCGACCAGCGCTTTCGCTACCTGTTGCAGGAACTGATTCCGCACGTTCATCTCAACCTGACGGAGACCGCGCGGCCGCTCATCCTCGAAACACTGGGGTTTCTCGCCGATACCGCCGAAGACGANNCTCGCCCGCCGTGAACATTGCGTGCATGCTCTCAGTGAACTCGCCAGCGAAGACATCCTCGACTATCTGGTTTCGATTCTCTGCAGCAAGGATTCCTGGGACGCCCTGCGTGAAGCGGTGGTCAAGACCCTGGTCTCCCTCAACGGCAAGGTTGTCGTCTGGAGGCTGATGGATCATCTTGCCGAAGAGAGCGACGGACAGGTGCGCAAATCCCTGACAGAAGTCCTGATCCGCCAGGGGACGACGGCCATGCCGGTGCTCCTGGAATACATTCAGGACGGGCGCTGGTTTGTTGTCCGCAACGCCGTGGCTATTCTCGGTGAGATCCGGCGCGAGGAAGCGACTGACTCCCTTAAGAATGCCCTGCAGCATCGTGACGGTCGCGTACGACGCGAAACCATCCGCGCCCTGACCAAGATCGGCGGCACTAACGCCATTGGCATTCTGCTACGCACCGTCTCCGGTGATGATCCGGAAATGCGCCAGCAGGCCCTGCTCTCGCTTGGGGCAATGAAAGTCACGGCGGCGGTCCCGACTCTGGTGAACCTGGTCATCACCCTCCCCAATGCACCGAAGACCCTGAACACCAAAAAAGAAGCGATGAAAGCGCTGGGGGAGATCGGCTCCAGTGAGGCGACCCCGGCACTGATTGAAATTTTGAACAAGAGGAATTTCTGGAGACGGGCGGCCACCGAAGAGGTCCGCACCAGCGCCGCTCAGGCCCTGGCAGCCATCGGCGATAAAGAAGCCATCGCCGCCCTTGAGCATGTTCTTGATGACAAGACCGAGTCGGTCTCCCGTGTCGCGGGGCGCGCCCTGAAGCAGCTGAAACGGAACGACTGACATGAGTTTTGAACTCCATCAGGAACTCATTCAGGGGCTGGCAGCGGCCATCAAGGGCCTGCGGCTCTACCCCATGCACCACCCGGCGATTGAACAACGTAATCGCACCCTGCTCAATGCATTCAATCAACTGCTCAACCAGCAACCAGTCTTGCGTATGGGTCTTCTTGAAGGGAGCCTGTTTGTCGAAGACTCCCTGTTCGCCGACGACAACCCAGCGGCAACCGAGCTGGTCAAACTCTTTAACTCCCTTGAAATTGATGGCTTTGAAATCACCAGTGGTCTCAATCGCAGTGAAATTGAGCGTTTTCTTGAACTGGTCATGAATCCCCCCGCCAAAGGCGAGGATTTCGGCAGTGCCATCCAATATAAAGGGGTGGAGCATATTCAGGTTGCCACCCTGAAAGACGACGACGAACTGCAAGAAGATAAAGAGTCCGCGGGCAAGGTCTACGGCAAGGCCCTCAAGGCGATCAATGACATCTTCGAAGATGTCCGGATGGGACGCATCCCGTCGGCCGACCAGGCAGTTGGCGTGGTCAAGAACATGGCCCGCCTCACCCTCGAAGACCCCCATGCCCTGTTCGCCCTCTCCCTGCTCAAGGATTACGACAACTACACCTTTACTCACTCGGTCAATGTCTCGGTCATCGCCCTGGCGGTCGGTCGTGCCTGCCGGGTCTCGGAAGAAGCCTTACGCGACCTCGGACTCGGTGGACTGCTGCACGATATCGGCAAACTCAAGGTTGATGTCGGCATCATCAACAAACCGGGCAAACTGACCGACGAGGAGTTCAGGCAGATCAAGCAACATCCGACCTTCGGTGCCGAAATAGTCAAGCAGATGAGCGGCACCAACCAGAACGTCATCGACATCATTGAAGGACATCATCTGCGCTTCGACCGTACCGGTTATCCGGAGGATGCAAGGGGGCGCCAGATCTCGCCCCTGGCCGATATGACCGCTGTGGCGGACACCTACGATGCCATGACCACCATGCGCTCCTACCAGAACCCGATGACGCCACGAAAAGCACTCGAGCTGCTGCGTAAAAATTCGGGCACCACGCTGAATTCCGACTTCCTTGAGCGCTTCGCCCACTCTCTCGGCACCTACCCGGTCGGCACACTGGTCCGTCTTGATACCAACGAACTCGGTCTGGTCATCGCCGTCGGCTTAAAAAACACCGACGAGGTCAAACTGAAGATGCTGTTCGGCAAAGTGGGAGAAAAGCTCCCTACCCCCTACATCCTTGATCTCGAAGCGCACGAAGCCAAACGGATCGTCGGCGAGGTCGACCCCTTTATCAAAGGGATTGACGTCGCCGATTATTTTGACCGGAAGTAGCCAACCGCTAAGCATCCAAATGAGCAAAGGCCGTGTCGACTGACACGGCCTTTGCTTTTTTCAACATCTGTGCGGACCCGGCCTAACCATGCGCCCGGCAGCGCTTAAAACAGCTTACTCGCCGCAAGGGCCTTCCCGATGGTCTGCAGGTAGGATTCTATGGCCGGTTTTATCTCGGTGCCCGGTGTTTCAGTAAGCGCGGTCCAGCGGATCTGGTCCGTTTCAAGATCGAAGATAGCGGTCTCGACCGTATTGACATATTCCGACGTGACATAGCCGGGGGTCTCGAAACCGTGAAACCCGGCACCGTAATAGTTACGCCAGCCCGTCGCGTACCGGTTCCGATAGTAAGCATCGGAGTAATAAGTTCCTTCGACGTAAGTCTGCTCGACCTTCCGGTCAACGAGACGGACCAGAAGGACACTGTCTATACCAAACTCTTTAATCAGGTCAGAGGCCGCGACTTTATCAATCTCGCCGATGCCTGGAAAGGAATCGATCGTCGGGATGGCGCGCAGACGGTCTTCGTTAAGAATGTTGACAATTCCATACTCGATCAATTGGCGGTAAGCCGGTTCCTTGACCACCGCAAGCACAAAGACCCGGTTGAGCTTGCCGGTTTTCGTTTTATCTTTCCAGGTAGCGACAACACCCGATGTCGCACATGCAGTCAGCAGCAGAACCAGACCACAGGTCAACCATAGCAACTTATTCATCAACCAGCCTCCTGTTGGATATTACCCTACATGTGCTAGCCCTGACACAGCGCATAACCGACTTATCACAGCGACCCTGCGCCCGCGTCGTAAAAAAGCCGTGCCTGAAAAAGACACGGCTGTCAAAAAGCATGATGGACCGGCTCGCGTTCCACGATGATTCAGGCCCCGAGTTCCCCCACAGCCCGCACCGCTTCGGCGCGCACCGAGGCGCGGGGATCCTTGAGTGTGGCCAGCAAGGGCGCCTCGACCTCGGGTGTGCCGATTGCGGCCAGGGCACGGATGACAGAGCGAGCCAGAACATCATCCTCGTCCTGCAGCAGCGGCACCAGATGGGTAATGAGTCGCGGGTCGGCAAACCGGGCCAGAGCATCGACAGCATGAACCCGCACCGCCGGATCCGGATCCTTCAGATGTTTGCCTATGTACGACAACGTCTTCGGGTTCTTCTTCATGCCAAGAACCTGCAGAGCCAAAGAGCGTAAATTGGCATCAGGATCCGACAGGATACGAATTAGAGGGGGGAAAATATCGTTGCTCTGCACCTTCTCCAGCAGCAGAATGGCCCGGGCCCGTTGCGCACGGCTGCCCGAATAGAGGGTCGTCAGGATCTGGTCAAGCCCCTGCAGGGCCTCGACCTTCTCCAACGCCTCAGCCACCGCTGCCCGGACCCCTTCTGAAGGGTCCTGCAACAGCGCACGCAATGCGTTACCACGTTTCAGCAACATTCGCTCTGCCTTCCCGGATTCCCCAACCATGCGGGGACCGGCACATTATACAATTCAATTAAAACGGAATATCGTCATCAGGATTGAACGGCGGCTCGTCATACTGTGTCGACGGGCCGGAGTTTGCCGCAGCAGCCGGGGCCGACGCCGCTGCGGGGCGGGAATAACCACCGCCGCCACTGCTGCCTTCTTCACTGCCACGACTGAGCATCTGCATCTGATCAGCAACAATTTCAGTCACATAGCGTTTATTGCCGTCGCGATCGTCATAGGTGCGATACTGGATGCGCCCCTCGATATAGACCTGCTTCCCTTTGACCAGATATTTGCCACAGATCTCGGCCAACTGTCGCCAGGCGACAACCGTATGCCACTCGGTCTTCTCCTGCGACTCGCCGTTGCGGTCCTTGTAGCGTTCCGAAGTCGCCAGAGAAAACGTTGCCACAGCAGCCCCGGAAGCTGTATAGCGCAGTTCCGGATCCTTGCCGAGGTTACCGACCAGAATTACTTTATTTACCGACATCGCGTCAGCCTCCTGTCATGAAAAGTGAGCATGAGTTTACCGAAAGGGCAGCAGGCTGTAAAGCCCTCAAAAAAAATTGACTCCCCCGGTCAACTTCCCTAGACTGACTGCACTTTAAAAACCCTTTTGGAACAAGCGATGCTGCGTACACTCTACTTTTATGTCACCTTTTACCCCTTCACTCTGGTCTGCTCCCTGCTGACCCTCTTCCTGTCTCTGTTCGGCGCCGACTGCACGCACCGTTTTGCCTCCTTCTGGGGGAAAGGGGCGCTGTTGTTCGCCGGCATCCAGATTGAGATCGAAGGGCGGGAGCATCTGCCTTCCAGCGGGCCGGCCCTGTTTATGGCCAACCATACCAGCAGCTTTGACATTCCCACCCTCTACGCCGGACTCCCGATGCAGTTTCGCTGGTTGGCCAAGCAGGAACTGTTCGATATCCCTTTTTTCGGTACGGCCATGCGCCGGGTCGGCTACATCCCCATCGATCGCAGGGATCGCAAAAAATCGTTGCAGAGCCTGAAGGAAGCCGCGGAGCGTATCCGCAGCGGCACCTCGGTTGTCATCTTCCCGGAAGGGACCCGCTCGGATGATGGGAAACTGCTGCCGTTCAAACGCGGCGGCTTCTCCCTCGCCCTGCAATCCGGGGCACCGATCGTCCCGGTCGTCATTCTCGGCAGCCGGAACATCACCCCGAAAGGGAGTCTGCGCGTAACGGCCGGAAAAGTGAGCATCCGCTTCCTTGCGCCAATCAGCACCCATAACCTCAACTCTGACGAACAGGAGTCGTTGTCTGACCGGGTCCATGCGGCCATTGATGCCGCCTTGCAGGAATCCCATGCCGCTGCCGTCGCCTGATGCCGAAGCCCAAATACGCCTGCTGCCGCTTGGCGGCCTTGGCGAAATCGGCCTCAACCTGTTCGTCATCGAAGATCAGGGATCGCTGCTGCTGATCGACTGCGGGCTGATGTTCCCGGAAGCGCGCATGCTCGGGGTCGACCTCGTCCTGCCCGACACCAGCGTCCTGACCGAACGGACCGCTGACATCCGTGCCTTGCTCCTCACCCACGGTCATGAAGACCACATCGGCGCCATCCCGTTTCTGATCGAGCAACTCGGTTTCCCACCGATCTACGGCACCCCCCTGACCCTGGGGCTGCTCGCCGGCAAACTCACCGAACACGGTCTCGAACGTCGCGTCGACTGCCGGGAGGTCACCCTGCGTCAGCCCATCGATCTCAACCCGTTTCAGGTCGAATTCTTCCGCTGCGCCCACTCGGTTGCCGATGGTGCCGGCATCGCCATCGCCACCAGTGCCGGGCTGGTATTGCACACCGGAGATTTCAAACTCGACCCGACCCCCCTGGACGACCAGCCGACCGACACCGGATTTCTGGCGGCCTGCGGTGACGAAGGAGTGTTGTTGCTGCTCTCCGATTCAACCAACGTCGAGCAGGAGGGGCGCACCCGCTCCGAGCGGGAAGTCGGCGACGCCTTCCGGCAGATTCTCCCCACCTGTCGCGGCCGGGTTTTGGTCTCCACCTTCTCGTCCAATATCCACCGCATCCAGCAGATCGTCGATGTCGCCATCAGCAGCAACCGCAAGCTGCTGATCAATGGCCGCAGTATGCTGACCAACGTCGCCATTGCCCGCCAGCTTGGCCACTTGCGGATCCCCGACGACATCCTGATCAATGAGCGCGACTACGAACAGTTGCCGCGGCACCGGGTCATGGCGTTGACCACCGGCAGCCAGGGGGAACCGATGAGCGCCCTGTCACGCATCGCCGCCGACGAGCACAAGCAGATCTTTCTCGAAACCGGCGACAGCGTCATCCTGTCGTCGAAATTCATCCCCGGCAACGAGAAGGCGATCAGCGCCATGATCAACAACCTCTACCGCCTCGGCGCCGAAGTCCACTACGAAAAGACCAGCGAAATTCACGTCTCCGGCCATGCCTCACGTGACGAGCTGGCAGAGGTGCTTCACCTGACCCGGCCCCGCTTTTTCGTGCCGGTGCACGGCGAGTACCGCCATCTGGCCAAACACGCCCAGCTGGCGCGTGAAAATGGCGTCGAAAAAGAGAACGCCATTGTGCTTGAAAACGGTCAACCACTGCGACTCACAGCCACCAGTGCCGTCCGCGAAGCAGCGGTGGAGAGCGGCCGGATTTTCGTCGACGGCAAGGGGGTCGGCGACATTGGTTTTATGGAGCTCCGCGATCGGCATCACCTCGCCTCGCACGGCGTTGTGATCGTCTTTCTGGTCCTCAACCAGACCAGCGGCGAAACCCTGTTCGGCCCCGAACTACTGACCCGTGGTTTCCTCAACGAAGAGGAACAGCGCGACTACATCACGGCCGCAGAGCAGGAAGTCGTCGCGATGTTGGCTGAACACGGCGTGGCGACCTTGACTGATCGCGAAGAGATGCGCGTTGAAGTGCGCAAAACCCTGCGCCGCTACTTTAACCGGACCATGAACCGCCGACCACTGATACTGCCGATTATCCATACCATGTGAGGGTTGGTAGCGGACACCCGGATCTGCGTCCAGCGACCTAAAAGAGAGGCGACGTATTAGGCCTCCTGTGTAGAGATTCCCTACCGAGGACAGATGATTACTGACCTGTAATTTCCACCGACAGGCACACCACAACCGACCGGAGGGCCCTAAGACATCGGGCCCGGTCAGTTGCTGTGCTGCTGCTACGAAGCCAAGCCAACCGGCAAACGAAGTGTCCCCCGCCAGGGGAAGGCACTTTGCTTACTTTTTTGTGGCGCCTGCCAAAAAAGTAAGGCGTCTGGCGGGAC
>DDWE01000013.1 GCA_002345625.1 Desulfuromonadaceae bacterium UBA2294
GCTCTAGGTCGCGCTGCTCTTCGCCGTCGCCTTTTATGCCGACCGGCGACGGCTCGCCGGCCGGAGCATCATCTCCAATCCACAAATTTACTCCCTCTCCTTTGCTGTCTACCTCTCTTCCTGGACCTTCTTTGGCAGCGTTGGCCGCGCAGCAACCAGCGGGCTCGACTTTCTGCCGATCTATCTCGGACCGACCCTGATCGCCTTCAGCTGGCTTTTTCTGCTGCGCAAGATCATCCACATCAGCAAAGAACAGAATATCGTCGGCATCGCCGACTTCATCTCCAGTCGCTACGGCAAATCCCAGTCGCTCGGAAGCCTGATCACCATCTTTGCCGTCATCGGTATTATGCCGTATATCGCCCTGCAACTCAAAGCTGTGGCCAACACCTTTGAGCACCTGACGGCCAACCGCTCGAGCGCCTTGCGTGCCAGCGTCAACTCCTGGCTGCCACAGGTCGACGTGTTCAGCGATACCGCTTTCATCGTCGCTTTGTTGCTCGCCATTTTTGCCGTTCTGTTCGGGGCACGCCGCCTTGACACAACGGAACGGCATGAAGGCCTGGTTGCAGCAATTGCACTTGAATCTCTGGTCAAAATTGTCGCATTTGTCGCCGTCGGGCTCTTTGTCACATACGGCATGTTTGATGGTTTCACCGACATTTTTGCCCAGTTTGAAGCACGGTTTCCTGAGCGTGCCTACCTGCTCTACATCGATCAGGACCACACCACCTATATCCGCTGGATCAGCTTGACCTTTATCTCAATGATGGCCTTTATGTTCCTGCCCCGGCAGTTCCATATCATGGTCATTGAAAATGCAGACCCGGAGCATGTGCAAAGTGCCATGTGGCGATTCCCGGCTTATATGTTCATCATTAATCTGTTTGTTATCCCCATCGCCCTTGGTGGTCTGCTGCTGAATAACGGTGACACGGCGAACGCCGACTACTTCGTCCTCGATATCCCTTTGACCGCCGGGCACCCTGGATTAGCCCTGATCGCGTTCATCGGCGGATTTTCAGCTGCAGCCGGAATGGTCATGGTCTCTTCCGTCGCCTTGTCGACGATGATTCTCAACCATCTGGTGATGCCCATTATTCTGAAGCTGAACTTCATTCACACAGGGATGGCAAAAACCCTGATCTATATCAAGCGTATCGCTATTTTTGCCGTCATCTTTCTGGGTTACCTCTATTACCGGATCATCGGTGACAGCTCGGAACTGGTCAATATCGGTCTGATCTCTTTTGTGGCCGCAACCCAATTTGCCCCGGCCCTGATCGGTGGTCTTTACTGGCGGCGGGCGACCCAGCGCGGCGCATTTTACGGGCTGCTATTCGGCTTTATCATCTGGTCCTACACCCTGCTGATCCCGACCTTCATCCGTTCGGGCTGGCTCGACAGCGACATTCTGGTAACCGGCCTGTTTAACCAGCCTCTGTTACGGCCCTTGGAACTGTTTGGCCTGAATGGTTTTGATATCTGGACCCACTCCCTCTTCTGGACCATGTTTTTTAACGTTGGTGCTTTTTTGCTGCTCTCTCTTTTGTCTCAACCTTCGGCGCAGGAGACCGAACAGGTTGAAAAATTTGTCGGCAGCCCGGATGCGCAAGGCAGCCCGGTCGGACGTGAGCGCATCAGCAAAGCCCCGAATATTATCGAATTCGTCGAACTCATGTCTAAATTTATCGGCGAAAAACAGGCTCATCAAGCCATCGCCGAATACATCGGCAATCAGGAAATCGACCAGAAGGGGAGCCTCTCTGAATTTGAGCTGCCGGGATTGAAACGATTCACTGAACGGACTCTGGCCGGTTCGGTCGGAGCCGCGCCGGCGCGCATTATCATCGAGAACTATCTGGCAACGCGCGGCAGCCGAATGGAGGATGTGTTCGATATCTTCGGCTCGGTGACATTGAGCCGGACGGCAAGCCGCGAGCAGCTCGGGGTGCTTTATGAAACTGCACGCATCGTTGCCAGCGGCAAGCCGCTACAGGAGATTCACGACAGCATCCTGACGCTGTTGCAACAGCAGTTCAAATTCGACCTCTGTGTCATCCGCATCTTGGATCGGGACAGCATGTCCCTATCGGTAAAAAGCCAGAAAGGGATGTCGACCAAACACCTTGGTTCGTCCGAACGCAATCTGTCGATGGAGACTTATATCGGCGAAGCATTTTTGACCAACCGCGAGGTTGCCATAAACGATACAGACTTTATGGATAAGCAACAGTCCATGGATATTGTTCTGCGTGAGGAGATCAAATCATTCGCCCACGCACCGATCAGTATCGAAGGGGAGCCGATCGGTATGCTGTCGGCGTTTTCCAAAAGCGTTAAGGGGATCTTTACCGACGAATTCATCGAGTTAATGCACAATATCGCCGGGCAGATCGGCGTCGCCTGGCGCAATGACGAGCAGACCAGCCGCCTGATTGAAGCGCGGCAGCATGAGCGGGAACTGCAGATTGCCAAAACCATCCAGCTCGGCCTGTTGCCGACGGAGATACCCGATACGCCAGGACTCTCTACCGCGGGTCTGTGCATTCCAGCCCGTCAGGTGGGCGGTGACTATTATGATTACTTCCTGCGACGGGATCGCCATTTTGATGCGGTCATCGCCGATGTCTCAGGTCACAACATCGGCGCCTCCCTGATCATGGCAGAGACACGCACATTGATCCAGGCCGGACGACATCGGGACCAGGGACCCTCCGAACTGATGGCCAGCCTGAATGCGTTCTTCTATGAAGACTTGACCCGAACTGAACTCTTTATCTCGATGTTCTACCTGAGCATCGAAGTCTCCAGCCGAACTATTCGCTTCGTGAATGCCGGTCACAATCGCCCCTTGCTCTGGCGCCGTGCCACGGATCGCTGTGATGTTCTGGATAGTGAAGGGATGATTCTCGGCATCAAACCGGAGATGGTTTTTGAGGAGACGACAACCCAGATGGAGACGGGTGACATCCTGCTGCTTTATACCGACGGTGTCACCGAGGCCGAGTCCACAGAAGGAAATTTCTTCGGCGATGACCGCCTGGCGTCAACCCTGGGCAGTTGCGCAGAGTTGAGTCCGCAACAGACCATTGACCATATTCTCGAACAGGTCCGGCTGTTCACCGGACGACACAACTTTGCCGACGATGTTTCCCTGGTAGTGATCAAGGCTGAAAACCGACAGTAAATGAGACAGAGAGCTATTGACTCCCTGAAAGTTGTGATATCCTGAGAACGTTATGATGTCAATTCAGGAGGTTTTAAATGAATACTCAGATTGAAGACAAGGGCGCCGTAGTGCTGATTGAAGTGCACGAAGATCGGCTTGACGCTCACAACAGTGGTGAGTTGAAAACGCTGATGCTGGGGCTTTTTGACGAGGGCAAGAACAACATGATTATCGACCTGAAGGACGTGCGCTTTGTCGACTCGTCCGGTTTGGGTTCGCTGGTTTCCGGATTTAAAAACGCGAGTGCCCGCAATGGCAATCTCAAGTTATCCGGTCTGCAGCCACAGGTTCGCTCGATGTTTGAACTGACCCGTCTGCACCGGGTGTTTGAAATTTTCCCGGATGCGGAAGAAGCACTGACCAGTTTCTGACTGATTGCCCACGAACGGATATGCCATCATGTCCGACAACTTTGAAATTGACATCAAGGTTCCCAATCAGACCCGCTATCTGAGCCTGATCGGGAAGATTGGCGAGGATATTGCCAATACCATCCGGCGCTATTGCGGTGACCGGCTTGATTTGGCATATCAGGTCAATCTGGTCTTGACCGAAGCCATGTCCAATGCCATCCAGCATGCCCCGGGCGCATCTGGCGAAGAGCACCAGATCCATATCAACATCGCCATCATCAACGATAATCTGCACATCAAAGTCTACGACCGCGGCCAGGGGTTTGACCCCAGCGCCCTGCCCGAACCCGATGCCAAGGGGCTCGAAGAGGGTGGCCGGGGAATCTTCATTATCCAGTCGATCATGGATAGCGTGACCTGCCACAAGGATAATGGCGGTCACGTTATTGAGATGATCAAGTACCTCCCGTGACCCCCTCAGATATCATGACGGCCAGCTCGGCATGGCTCTCCACCCGTAGCGGGTGCGCAAAGGAAGAACGATAAGCGACGAAGCGGATACCGGCGGCTTCGGCGGCCATCCGGTCATAGGGTGAGTCTCCGACGAAAAGCAGCTCGCCAAGGGGCAAGCCGAGTCGACTGGCGGCCAGCAGGAGCATATCGGCGTGCGGTTTCGGCCGGGGCACATCACGACTGGTCACCACCGTGGAGAAATAGTCCTCCAGATCGAAATGTTGCAGAATTTCCGACATGCTGCTGCCGCGATTCGTCGCCACGGCCAGTGGCCGGGTCTCTGACAGCTCTCGCAGAACATCGCGCATTCCCGGTTCAGGGTCCATCCAGGGGATGAATTGACGGTAATTGAGGGTCGCCGCATAAGCCAGAGCCGCGGAGACCTTATCCGCACCGAGCAATACCGCGAAAACTTCCGGACTGGCAGCAGCGTGACACAGGTTTGCCTTCTCCGGTTGGGCCTCGGTAACCCCGGGCTCGCCAAAATAGCTGAGAATGGCATTATAATAAGCCAGGTTGGCGCGGCGACTTTCAAACAAGACGCCATCGCAGTCAAATATTACCCCTTTAACGTTGTTCAGCATGATTACTGCCCTGACGTTGCACCCAGAAAAGGCCCAGCACACCCACCAGAATCATCGGCATGGACAACAATTGCCCCATGGTCAGATGCCCGGCTAAAAATCCGATTTGCGCATCAGGCTCACGAACAAATTCGACCAGCAACCGCGCAGTGCCGTAACCGATAAAAAAAAGAAACATCAATGTACCGCGCGCAGCTTTACGCGAATTTGCCAGCCAGAGAAGAATAAACAGGATCACTCCTTCAAGAAAGGCTTCATAGAGCTGGCTTGGATGGCGCGGCAACGGGCCGGCACCGGGAAATACCATTGCCCAGGGGACATCGGTTGTCCGCCCCCAGAGTTCTGCATTAATAAAGTTCCCCAGACGACCAAAAAAAAGACCGATGGGGGCGGCGGCCGCAGCGAGATCTCCGATCTCAAGCACCGGCTTTTTGCGGCGATGGACAAACAGTAGCAAGGCCGCCACGACCCCTATGAGTCCGCCGTGGAAGCTCATCCCCCCCTGCCAGACAGCAAAAATCTGCAGCGGGTGGTCCAGATAATAGGCAGCGTTGTAAAACAGAACGTAGCCAAGTCGACCACCGAGAATAACGCCGAACACTCCGTAATAAACCATATCAGAGAGTTCCTCCGCAGAGACTGGTGACTGACGACGACGGGCCAGATAGTTCATCCAGCCATAAGCACCGCCGAAGCCAAGCAGATACATCATGCCATACCAGCGAACAGCCAGAGGGCCGATGCTGAAAATGACCGGGTCGATTTGCGGGTAAGTGATCATAGACTCTCCTCAAAAAGAAGTCGGGCGAAAAACGACATGTCGACCGGTAATTGCGCGTCAAATGTCAGAGTCTGGCCTGAAATCGGGTGACAGAAAGACAGGTGAGCGGCGTGCAGCAGTTGGCGATCAATGCTGTGACCTTGGATATCGGCAGGTCCGCCGTAACGCACGTCACCGAGTAACGGATGCCCGGCCTCCGAAAAATGAACCCGGATCTGATGTGAACGTCCGGTTAACAGGTCGACCTCAACCAGCGACGCATCAGAACAGGTTGCGAGGGTACGATAACGGGTCACCGCCTCACGCCCCCCCTTCTCAACCGATTTCATCAGGTTGGTTGCTCGGTTTTTCGCCAGACAGGAGCGGAACTCACCAGATGCCGCCGCTAATTGACCGGCGACAATCGCCAGATAAGTTTTATGAACGGTCCGTTCCGTAAATTGCTGCGTAAGGCCCTGATGGGCGCGTTCATGGATAGAGAAGACCAGCAACCCCGAGGTGTCGCGATCAAGGCGCTGTACCATGCCGATCGGCGGGCGCTGACGCGGTTGGCGCGGATTGGCCAGAACGTCATATAATGCAGAGTACACCGTCCCCTTGAAACGGGACGGTGTCGGCTGGCAATCGATGCCGGCCGGTTTGTTCAGGACGAGGAGGTACGAATCACGAAATACTGTGAGGGAAGGCGTCAAAGCAAATGGCTGCAGTGGAAGCCCGTCACAAAAAACTTCGATCTGGTCCTGATCACGGACCGAATGTGAACAGCTTCGGGTCCGTTTCCCGTTGATATGAACGCCGCCAAAATCGATGACGCGGCGAACAAAACTCCGCGAAAGAGCAGAAGATACCGCGGAAAGATACTGGTCAAGACGCTGCCCGGCATCGGGTGCTGAAACGCTAAACCTGAAAACACCACGCTGCATCAGATTCTGTTGCACCCCGAATTCGAAGGTGTCCTAAATCGGTATGAGATAATTTGACAGAGATGCTTCCGGCGGTTAGAGTGAACGCACACCTTCCGGGAGCCCATCGGGTACACTGCTGCCCAACAGCAAATAGTGAAAATGACCCGGTTACGGACGTGGTGAGCCAGCCCGCCTTTGAGCGGGACGCCTGAAACGACCGGCGAGGTCGAGAGTGAATGGCGACGGCACAGTCAGTCCCGACGGGTTCCTGGAACACAAGAAAAAAGCCCCGGCAGATGTCGGGGCTTTTGCTGTTGCCTTGCTGCGATTCGGAAACGACATCAAATCGAACCGCAATGAATTGATGAGGTTCGCGCTTAGAAATCGACCCGCGCCCGCAACTCTTTGCCTGTTTTGAAAAACGGCGTCTTTTTAGCCGGGATACGCACAACCTCGCCACTTTTTGGATTACGTGCTTCGCGTGCGTCACGTTCACGTACGCTGAAAGAGCCAAAACCGCGGATTTCGACGCGATCACCGCCAACAAGTGCGTCGCCGATGCTGTCAAAAATCGTATTGACGATCAATTCGGCCTCTTTTTTATTCAGGCCCGCGTCGCCATCGGCAAGATGCTCAACAAGTTCGCTCTTTGTCATGATTACTACCTCCCGATTTATTCATTCCAACGGTACTGCAGACCGGTTGCCGCCTCTTCGCGTAACCCCTTCTGCAACTGACTTGAAGTCTCTTCAAGTAAATACTGAATGAATCCCTTCTTGGGTTCCGGCGGATAGACCAGATGCGGTTCATCATCAATTCCGGACAGTTCCGCTGCAATCGTCACCGCGTCCTGAAAATTCCCCAGATCATCAACCAGTCCAATTGCTTGTGCTTGACGACCGGTAAAAACGCGACCATCGGCCAGCTTGGATGTGACATCGATCTCAAGCTTGCGACCTTTAGCGACAGCAGCAACAAATTGTTGATGCACATCGTCGATCAGACCCTGCAGAATAGCGCGATCTTCGTCGGTCATCGGCCGTACGGATGAGCCGATATCCTTGTGTTTACCGCTGGTAATAACATTGCTTTTCAAACCAATTTTATCCAGAAGATCCTGGTAATTGGTGAAGTTCATAATGACACCGATACTGCCGGTGATCGTTCCCGGATTAGCGACGATCCGCTGGGCGGGAGCGGCCACATAGTAGCCACCGGAGGCAGCGACTGAGCCCATCGAAACCACAACCGGCTTTTCAGCCGCCAACCGCTCAATTTCGGTATAAATTTCCTGCGATGGACCAACACCACCTCCGGGCGAATCGACCCGGATCACCACCGCAAGAATCGACTGATCACGACGGAAAGCATTAATCTGCTCAACCGGCTCGCGAGAATCGACAATGGGCCCGATCAGCTCAACAACGCCAATCTTCTCCCCGAGCTGCATGGAAGTCCCACCACCAAAAAAAGCCGCAAGTCCAAGCAGCAGTAACATGAAGGTGACGACAATGCCGCCTACGACAATCAGGGGAATCAATATAGGCCGCTTGCTCATAATCAATACCGAAAAAAAGAGAGGCCCCCTGTGCATTGTGTACAGGGGGCCTCCGTTAGGTTAAAGCTAATCAGTCTTTTTCAGGTGCCGATCCTTTGCCAAGCGCCCCCTGAACCAGAGCACCCAGGTTGGTCGTGGCACTTTGCTGAGCACCCAGGAAGGCATCAACTTCCGCCTTCTCTTTCTGGTTGGCCAGATGCTTGATCGAAAGAGCAATTTTGCGGTCGACGGTATCAACATTGAGGACAACAGCTTCGAGTTCATCACCAACGTTGGCGAACTCCTTCGGACTGTCAACTTTCTCTTTGCTGATCTCCGAGACGTGGATCAAGCCCTCGATCCCTTCTTCGATCTCAATGAAGATACCGAAATCGGTCACCGAAGTCACTTTACCCTTGATGATAGTCCCCGGAGTGTAGCGTTTCGGGATCGCCTGCCAGGGATCTTCCTCCAGCTGCTTGATACCGAGGGAGAAACGCTCGTTCTCACGGTCAATATTCAACACCGCAGCGCGAACCAGATCACCTTTTTTGTAGATTTCCGAAGGATGCTTGATCCGCTTGGTCCACGACAGATCGGAAATGTGAACCAGACCGTCAATACCTTCATCGACACCGACAAAAATGCCGAAGTCGGTGATGTTCTTGACCTGACCTTCAATGATGGTCCCAGCCGGGAATTTCTCGCCGATGACATCCCATGGGTTCGGCTCAACCTGCTTCAGACCAAGGGAGATGCGACGATTCGGGATGTCGAGGGCCAGAACAACCGACTCAACTTCATCGCCGACATTGAGCATCTTGTTCGGATGCTTGATCCGCTTGGTCCAGCTCATCTCCGAGACATGGATCAAACCTTCAACACCCTGAGCCAACTCAATGAATGCGCCGTAATCGGTCAGGCTGACGACCTTGCCGGAGACACGTGAACCGACCGGGTAGATCGACTCAACATCGAGCCAGGGGTCGGTGGTGGTCTGCTTCATGCCGAGGGAGACGCGCTCTTTCTCGCGGTCAAACTTAAGAACCTTGACTTGAACCTTGTCGCCGACATTCAGAATATCAGAGGGGTGATTGACCCGCCCCCAGGACATATCGGTGATGTGCAGCAGACCGTCAATACCGCCCAGATCGATAAAGGCGCCGTAGTCGGTGAGGTTCTTGACCACACCATCAACAACCTGATCTTCGGTCAGCGTCTTGAGGGTCTCGCCACGCTGCGACTCGCGGTGCTGCTCAAGCAGAACACGACGGGACAGAACGATATTGCCGCGCCGCTTGTTGAGCTTGATGATTTTGAACTGGAAGGTCTCGCCGATCAACTTGTCGAGATTACGCACAGGGCGCAAATCGACCTGAGAGCCGGGGAGGAAAGCATTGACGCCGATATCGACGGTGAGGCCGCCTTTGATCCGCGACACAATGCGTCCTTCGACGATGGCATCCTCTTCCAGAGAATTCCAGACTTTCTGCCGATCCGCCTTCTCTTTGGAGAGGCTGATCAGACCGTTTTCGTTCTCGGTGCGCTCAATCAGCACGTCGAACTGGTCGCCCACCTTCAGTACAGCCGGACCATTTTCACCGGCAAACTCGCTGATCGGGATGACCCCCTCGGACTTGCCGCCGACGTCAACGACGACCGTATCGCCGTTCACCTGGACAATCGTCCCGAGAACCACGTTACCCGACTTCAGTTCCTTGATGCTGTTTTCGAAAAGAGCCTCGAAGCTCTCTTCCATCTCGTCGAATTCCTGTTCGTCGTCGAGAAGCTCGTCGTCCATGTTGAATTTACCCTTGTTGTCTGCCATTTTACGAATGTTACCCCCTAGCGATTTTCCTGCACCAAGGCAGGGTGACCGAAGTCACGGTCAGGGAAGATAGCATAAAGTCTTCAAAAAACAAACTCTTTTTATCCACCACATTCCGTCAGCCGATCCACGACCTGCTCGATAATCCAGTGCGGCGTCGACGCCCCGGCGGTCACGCCGACCGTCTTGACATCAACAAACCATTCCTGAAGGATTTCATCTGTAGTTTCAATGTGATGAGTTCGTGGCTGGATATCACGACAGATACTGGCCAGGCGGGTGGTGTTGGCACTGTTATAGCCACCGACAACGAGCATGACCTCCACCGCAGCCGCAATTGCTTTGGCTTCTGCCTGCCGGACATTGGTGGCATCGCAGATCGTATTAAAAACCCGCAGTTCCTGACAGCGGCCAAGACAGGCGTCGACCACCTGCTTGAAGTTCTCGTAAGACTGGGTCGTTTGCGCAACGATACCGATCTTTGTCGCTCTTGGCAGTTTTTCCGCGTCATCGCGCCCGGCAACCACGTGCGCCTGACAACCTGCCGCGTAGGAAACGATCCCCTGCACTTCCGGATGTTCTGCTTCGCCAACCACAACGACGACATAACCCTCGGAGGCAAGCAAAGCGGCATGATTCTGCGCCTTTTTAACAAACGGGCAGGTCGCATCGATGATCTCAAGACCACGATTCTGTATCCGGTCCAGATCACCGGCTTCGACTCCGTGTGAACGAATAATCACAGCCGCATCTTCGATGGCATCAATATCGTCGACTACCGTGACCCCTTTGTCGGCCAGACGTTGCACCACCTGAGGGGAGTGGATAATCGGACCGAAGGAACAGATCTGATCCCGATTCTCCGCCGCAGCAAACGCCATGGTGGTCGCGCGTTTGACGCCAAAACAGAACCCGGCACTTTTCGCCAGAATGATCTTCATACAACCCTTTTTCGGTTCAGGCCAAGGTGCCCTGCACCCGGTCGACGACAGACAGAATCTGTGCCAGAACCTGCTCGATATTCAGACCCGTCGTGTCGATCTCCAGTGCATCGGCGGGCNNGCGGGCTTAACCAGAGGCGAGTGATCACGGTCACTATCGTTTCGATCCCGCTCCTCGACTTCTGCCACGGTTTGCGCCAGATCAACAGCACAGCCCTTGGCCCGCAACTCGTCGTAACGACGCCGACCACGCTCTTGAGCCGAGGCAACCAGAAAAATCTTGACTTCGGCCTTTGGGAAGACCACAGAGCCGATGTCCCGCCCCTCAAGAACCACCCCCCCTTGTGCCCCCATTGCCCGCTGCAGGGCAACCAGCGCTTCGCGCACCACCGGCACGGCCGCAACTCGGGAGGTCAACAGGCTGTTCTCCGGGGTGCGAATGGCGGTAGACACATCAACACCATTGAGCAGGACCTTCTCGCCGTCTGCCGACGGCACAAACGAGATCTCGAGTTGACGGCACAGTGCGCCTAAAGCGTCAGCGTCATCGACGGCGATATTGGCCTGCGCAGCCGCCAGCGCGACACAACGATACATGGCGCCGGTGTCGATATTAACAAACCCCAGACGCTGCGCCACCAGCTTGCTCAGGGTGCTCTTCCCGGCACCGGATGGGCCGTCGATGGCAATGATCGGTTTACGTTGCAAGTCGTCACTCCCCTGCGTTTAAACCCTGCCGCAATTCACTGAAAACGGCAAGATTGAATGGACTTGGCCTAGCCTCCAAGTTGCGCCAGCAACTGCCAGAAACCGGGGAACGAGGTCTCGGTACATTCCGTGTCGCTGATCGTCACGCTGCCGGTTGCCGCCAGAGCGGCGATGGCGCAGCTCATGGCGATGCGATGGTCGCCATGCGATGAGACCGGACAGCCCTTGAACTGTTCGACACCATGAATCTCCATCCCGTCCTCGCGGGCACTCACACAGGCACCCAGTTTGTCGAGCTCGGAGACCATCGCCGCGATACGGTCGGTCTCCTTGACTTTTAATTCGTGGGCATCGCGAATGATGGTCGTCCCCTCGGCCAGAGCGGCGGCGACGCTGATCACCGGAAACTCATCGATCGCACGCGGTACGACCGAACCGCCAATCTCAATGCCGCGCAGCCGGCTGTGCCGGACAAGAAGATCGGCCACCGGTTCACCACACACGTCGCGTTCATCAACCCGTTCGATCGATCCACCCATGTCGCGCAGGATATCCAGGATGCCACTGCGGGTCGGGTTGACGCCGACATTGCGGATCAGCAGTTCACTGCCGGGGACAATCAGGCCGGCGACGAGAAAGAAGGCGGCCGATGAAATATCGCCGGGGACCACCAGCTCACGACCCTGCAGTGTCCGGCCGGGGGTCAGAGTCACGCCGTCGGCGAAGGGGCGCACATCGGCACCAAAGGCGGCGAGCATCCGTTCACTGTGGTCGCGAGAGAGATGCGGTTCACGGACGGTGGTTTCCCCTTCAGCGTAGAGACCGGCGAGGAGCAGGGCCGACTTGACCTGGGCGCTGGAGACCGGCGAGATGTAATCGGTACCGCGCAGGGCGCAGCCCCGAATCGCCAAGGGTGCCCGCTCGCCGCCATCGCGACCATCAATCCGCGCCCCCATGCCGGTCAGCGGCTGCACAACGCGGCGCATCGGCCGGCGGCGCAGATACTGGTCACCGGTCAGCACCGAGAAGAACGCCTGCCCGGACAACAAGCCGGTCATCAGTCGCATGGTGGTGCCGGAATTGCCGCAGTCAAGCACATCACCGGGCTCCTTGAGCCCGCGCAGTCCGGCTCCGGAAATCCGCAACCGACCGCCACCGAGATCAACGATCTCCACCCCCATGGCACGAAACGCATTGAGGGTCGAATAATTGTCTTCTCCCTGCAGAAAGCCGCTGACCTCCGTCGTGCCGGTGGCCAGAGCACCAAACATGATCGAACGGTGCGAAATCGACTTGTCGCCGGGGACGACAATTTCGCCGCGCAGTCCGGAAGCAGCAGTAACGGTTTGGGATTGCATGATTAAAGATCCTGCCGGTTAAAGGTCAAAGAATGGCGTCACGGCTCTGTTTCGACTTTTGAAAAAAATCGAACAGCTTCTGCCCGTCGCCAGCGGCAATATCCTGTTTCAGCTCGGCAAAAAAACGCTCATACTGAGCCATCATCTCCAGTAGTGCTTCGCGATTGGTCTGGGCGATGTCGCGCCACATGGTCGGATCGGAGGAGGCAATACGAGTAAAATCACGGAAGCCGCCGGCCGAATATTCAAGAATATTCTCTTCATAGCGATCATAGGCTCCGACGGCGTTGACCAGAGAATAGGCGACCATGTGTGGCAGGTGACTGATCGCTGCCAGAACACGATCATGCTTCTCCACATCCATTTCGACCACTTCACTGCCGGCGATCTGCCAGAGTTGTCTGACCAGAGTCAGCGCGCCGGCATCGGTGCGCGAGGTCGGGGTCAGGATGCAGCGTCGGTTCTGGTACAGCGTGGCAAAGGCCGCCTCGGCTCCGCTCTTCTCGGTGCCGGCAATCGGATGGCCGGGGACAAAATGAACTCCGGACGGCAGCAAAGGCTCAATGGCGTCGACGACGGCACGCTTGACACTGCCACCGTCGGTGACAATAGCACCCGGCTTGAGATGCGGTGCGATCTGACGCATCACGTCACCGAGGGCAAGAATCGGTGTTGCCAGAAAGATCAGATCGGCGTCAGCAACGCCGATCGTGACATCAGTCGTAAATCGATCGACCACGCCGAGACGTTGCGCCGTTTTTAAATTGTCGATCCCGCGGCCGACTCCGACCACCTCCCCCACCGCTCCGGCCGCCTTCAGCGCCAGAGCCAGGGAACCGCCGATCAGCCCGACACCGATGACACACAGACGTCCGACCAGAGGGGTCTGCGATCTATTCATATCTGTCATTGCTCTACTTTCCTGTATCACGGTGCTTATCGCGCCCGGGGGTATGAGCCAAGGACCTTGACGAACTGGCAGAACTGATGCAGGTCTTCGACCGCACCGCGCACATTCTCTTCGTCGATATGCCCCTCAAGATCGAGAAAGAAGATATATTCCCACGCCTTCTTTTTCAGCGGGCGGCTCTCGATCTTGGCCAGGTTGATATTGCGCTGGCTGAACGGTACCAGCATGCGATGCAAAATCCCCGGCTCGTCGTTGATGCGGAACATCAGCGAGGTCTTGTCAAAACCGCTTTTTTCCGGATTGCGCGCCCCGACAACCAGAAAGCGGGTGTAGTTATTGGTGTTATCCTCGATTTTCTTCTTCACCACCTGCAGATCGTACAGGGTCGCCGCCAGCTCACTGGAGATCGCAGCAGCGGTGGGATCCTCGGCCGCCATCTGCGCCGCCAGAGCGGTACTGCCGACATCGACCAGAGGGACATCGGGGAGATTCTCTTCCAGCCAGTGGCGGCACTGCGCCAGGGCCTGGGGATGAGAGATCACCTTGCGCACATCCTCCAGCCGCCCGCTGCTGGAGAGCAGGTCATGGTTGATTTCCAGAAGAATCTCGGCGTTGATCTTCAGATCAGAATCGACAAACATGTCGAGGGTGTGTGACACCGCCCCCTCGGTCGAATTCTCCACCGGGACGACGCCGTAGTCGGCCCGGCCGCGCTGCACCTCTTCAAACACGGCACCGATACTCTTCTGCGGCACCAACTGGGCGGAAAAGCCGAACTGTTGCATGGTGGCCTGATGGGTGAAGGTCGCCTGCGGACCGAGGAAGGCAACCTTCATCGGTTGTTCAAGATTGAGCGAGGCAGAGATGATTTCGCGGAACACCCGCCGGACCCCTTCATCGGGGAACGGGCCGCTGTTGAGTGCGAGCAGGCGGGCATGAATCTGCTGCTCACGGCTCGGCACATAAAAGGGCTTGCCGTCCCCCTGCTTCAGGCGGCCGACCTCTATAACAATCCGGGCCCGCTCGTTGAGCAGTTCGAGAACCCGATCATCAATGGCGTCGATCTGTTCGCGCAGCGGCTTTAGCTGATTCGTGCTCATCATCCATTCTCCTGCATCCGGTGAACGGGAAATCTAGCCTATTACCCCATAAAAATCAACGAATAAGCCGGCTTGTACCACCAACCCGGCGAGGGCGTCGGCACCCACCAGTAAAGCATCGTAGCCGTTCGCGCCCCGCTCAAGGGCAGCGTGCCAGGGAGCGGGAAAGCAATCGGCCCCGTTCAGGGCTCCGACCAGCGCTCCGGTCATCGCCGCAACGGTATCGGTATCGCCACCACAACCTACTGCGGCACGCAAAGCCGTCGTCGGATCATCAAGATAGCGCAAGGCGACAAACAGCGCCAGAGGGACCGATTCAGAACTGCGGACACCCCGACCGAGAGCTTCGGCTGCCTCCAGGGCATCAGCCTTGGTCTGCAGCAATTCTATCGTCTTCTGCAACGCAAACGTTAATGCCGCATCGTCGCAGGCGGCGATGAGTCCCTTCATCAGATGCTCCGTCTGAACCGGTTGTCCAATGGCGACACGACTCAAGTGACCGATGGCCATAGCCTGCACCAGTGCCGCGTCGACGGCCTCTGGGTGGTCATGGGTGGCACAGACCGCGTCGGCGATCCGTGGTCGCAACTGTTGCGGCGGCAGGTGTCCGCAGTACAAACCGACCGGGGCGATACGCATGGCGGCGCCGTTCCCCCAGGAACCTTGCGGGAAGAGCAGGCGCGCTGTTCGGCGGGGATCGGCGCCGTCACGAATAGCGGTCAAAATCGCCGTCGCGCTGCGGCCGTAACGACGATCGGCATCGAAAGCTGCGGCACAGGATCGGGCGCAGTCTGCTCCATCGACGGCAGCGCAGCGCAGCAACGAGCGCAAGGTCGCCAGAGTCATCTGCGTATCGTCGGTATAACGCCCGCCGGATGCAGCCAGCAATTCCAGAGGCCGGGGCGGGTGGCCGTAGACGACCTGAATTTCAGATGCGGTCCACCCTTCGACCGGCGCACCGAGAAGATCTCCCAGGGCCGTACCGAGCAGGGCGCCACGGCAGCGATCAGCAAATTGTTGTCGTTGCATTGTCACAGGCCCTCTTTTCGTCTACGTCAGACTTGACCGGCCTGACGCCGGCAGCTAAACTGCGCCGAAATCGCCGACTGCGGTTTTATCGACCCGGTACGACTGACGCCCGCAAGGAGACCCGACACCATGGCTATTGCCACCAAGATTGCCGCCTGCATCGAACGTTCATCCTGGATTCGCAAGATGTTCGAGGAGGGCGCCCGACTACGCGCTGAACGTGGCGCCGAAAATATTTTCGACTTCACTCTGGGCAACCCGTCGGTCGAGCCGCCGGCCGCCTTACGCTGCGAGCTGATCAAGCTGGCGCAATCACCGCTGCCGGGGATGCACCGATACATGAACAACGCCGGTTACGATGACACCCGCGCCGCTGTTGCCAAACGCCTGGCCCGACTTTGTGGCAAACCGGTCGCCGGCAAGCACATTATTATGACCTGCGGTGCCGGCGGCGCCCTCAACGTGGTGCTCAAGACCCTGCTCAACCCCGGTGAAGAGGTGATTATTCTGGCGCCATTTTTTGTCGAATACAAGTTCTACATCGATAATCATGGTGGTGTTCCGGTCGAAGTCAATAACAACATGGACACCTTCCAGCCCGATCTTGCGGCGATCGAGGCGGCCATCACTCCGCAAACCCGCGCCATTATTATCAACTCACCGAACAACCCGACCGGCGTTATCTACCCCGCCGCCACCCTCGACGCCCTTGGCGCCCTTCTGACGCGTAAACAAAACGAATTGGGTCGTGACATCGTCGTGATTTCCGACGAACCCTATGCGCGCCTTGCCTACGGCATGGAGGTGCCACCGATCTTTGCCAGCATCGCCAATGCGGTTATCGTCACCTCTCACTCCAAAGATCTCGCCCTGCCCGGCGAACGGATTGGCTACCTCGCCGCCAACCCGGAGATGACCGACGTCGATCAGTTCATGGAGGGGGCGGTCTTTTGCAACCGCGTCCTCGGATTTGTCAATGCACCGGCCTTGATGCAACGACTGGTCTGCACCCTGCAGGACGAGAGTGTCGACATCGCCGCCTACCAGGCCAAGCGCGACCGTCTCTACGCACACCTGACCAAAATCGGTTTTACTACGGTTAAGCCCGACGGCGGTTTCTATTTCTTTCCGCGGTCGCCGATTGAGGACGACGTCGCCTTTGTGCGCCACGCCCAGAAGCACGGTCTGCTGCTGGTCCCCGGCAGCGGCTTTGGAGCGCCGGGCTTCTTCCGGATTGCTTACTGCGTCGAGGATGACATCATCGACCGCAGTTTTCCGGCCTGGAGTAATCTGGCCCGCGAGATGGAGTTATCCTGACCGATGGAGAAGCGCTTCAACTCACCACCGGAAGCGGCTGCCGCCATCGTCATGGCCAGCCGGCGGGTTCTGACCCAGCCACTGGGCAATACGATCGTTTTGAGCCTGCTCGCCGGCTTCTATATTGCCTTTGGAGCCGAACTGGCGACGGTCGTCACCCACGACGCCGCTGCGCACGTCGGTAACGGTATCGCCCGTTTTCTCGGTGGCAGTGTCTTCTCCCTCGGACTGATGCTGGTGGTGATCTGTGGTGCCGAGCTGTTCACAGGCAACAGTCTGCTGGCCAAGGCGGCATTACAGCGCGAAATCCCCTGGTCGAAGCTGCTGGAGAACTGGGGGATTGTCCTGCTCGGCAACTTTGTCGGTTCCCTGTTTTTTGCCTGGCTGATGGTGAAAAGCCGTCTCTGCGACGCCCCCGGTATCAGCGAGCACGCCATCGCCATCGCCGCCGGCAAGACCGCCCTCCCCTTTGACGTGGCGCTGATTCGCGGTATCTTCTGCAACTGGCTGGTCTGCCTCGCTGTCTTCATGGCGGCCGCAGCCCGTGACGTCGCCGGCAAAATCCTTTCCTGCTACGTACCGATCATGGCTTTTGTTGCCAGCGGCTTTGAACACTCTATCGCCAACATGTATTTCATTCCGACCGGCTTAATGCTGGCTGAGCAAGCCGGCAGCAGTCCGGCTGGGTTGACCTGGAAAGCTTTTTTTCTGACCAACCTGATCCCGGTCACCCTCGGCAACATCATCGGCGGCGTCGTCTTTGTTGCCGGAGCCTACTGGTTCACCCATCTGCGGGCCCCGAAATGACCGGAGCGGCGCGTTGTCACGAAAAGCAGTCAACCATGAACACGACGCTTGCCGCGCGGCTGGCAATCATCCTGTGTGAACCGCAATCGCCGGGGAACATCGGCGCGGTCGCCAGGGCTATGGCCAACTTCGGTGTTCAGGATCTGCGCCTGGTCAACCCCTGTGAGCACCTGCACCCCGAAGCGCGCAAATTCGCCGTAGGCGCCAGTCACCTGCTCGGCAGCGCCCGCCTGTACCCCGACCTTGCCAGCGCTCGCGCCGATTTACACCTGACCATCGCCACCACCCGTCGACCGGGACGTTTACGCGGGGAGTTGCTCGACAGTACTGAGCTGCCCGCTCTGTTGACCGCTGCTCCGGCAAATGCCCGCATCGGGCTGGTTTTCGGACGGGAGGATTGCGGGCTCTCCAGCGATGAAGTGGCCCAATGCACCCACGCGGCTCGCGTCGTCACCAGCAGCGACGTCGGCTCGCTCAATCTCGCACAGGCCCTGCTGCTCTTCCTCTATGAACTGGCGCGCGATCCCGGGAACGCCAGGACCGTTGCAGAACAGCAGATGCCGCGACAGGAAGAGTTGGACGGGATGTTCGGACAGCTGGAAGAGATTCTGGACCGCATCGCCTTTTCCAACCCGAGCCGACCGGAAGCAACGATCTATCGACTGCGCCAACTGATTGCCCGCAGTCATCCCGATTACGAAGAGGTCGCCCTGCTGCGCGGTTTTTTCGGTCAGGTCGCTTCCAGCATTAACAATTGGCGCGGTCGGCGGCGTGGCGGCTGAAAAACGGGCTAACCACAGGACAGGCTGAAACAGTACGGACAAATAAAAAGGAGCGCACCCAACAGGTGCGCTCCTTTTGTTTCGCTATGGGACCGACAGTTATTCAGTCACGCCTTGTTCTGACATCTGCTTCCAGAATTCAGCGGCTTTCACAGCCTGATCCTTGGCCACCGCATCACCGGCTTCCTTGGCTTTGCGCTCAGCATCCTTGGCCATCGACTGCGTCGTCGACTTGTAGGATTCATCCACAGCGCTCTGCGGCACTTGCGCCTGCACGTAGGTCACATAACCGACGCCGGTCGGGGTCAGCAGTTTTTCGATGTACCAGCTCTTGGCTTTGACTTGATTGGCCACATTCACCGACATCTGCTTCTCGAATTCACGAGCACCGGCGGTCGGATCGACCACATCACTCTGCAGACCGAAGCTTACAGTCGCTTTTTCAAACTTGTTTTTGGCCAGAGTGCCCATGTATTTAACAACGGCACTGGTTGCATTACGCCGTGCATCATCACGCGAACCTTTTTCGGTGGAGACCTTGTCGGAAAGTCCCACAAAGGTCAACACACCGTCAACTGCAGCACCGGGCTCTTCGTAGATCCACCCTGGACGCTCCGGGCTGGAACTCCAGATCACCTTCTCATACGGATCCTCCGGAATATCAATACCATTAGAGGCGCAACCGGTCAGGGCAGCAAGCAGTACCAACATCAACACAGAAATAAAACGCTTCATACAAATCCTCCTTTAGGGTCATTGTGCCAATTGTTAAAATAATCTTGTTTCTAATACGCTTTTGGCACAGTTGTCAATACAGTACTCGATTCACCATAAGCCGTCCCCGAAGTACGGGCAACAGAGCGCAGACTTTTGAACAGTTCATCGCGACTGCAGTCAAACAGCAACAGACCGTTATCAAGACGGTTGCCCTTGGGCGGTTTAAATGCAGTCGTGGAAGCGAAGGCATACACCCGCTCATTGCCAAATGGTGCCGTTATTTCAAACTCGAACGCATCCTTCTTGCTGGGCACCTCAATGGTCGTGCCGGCAGGAAAAACCCGATTATCAGCATAACGATTGGGGAAGATTTGGATCAGGTTGCCATCGGCATCCTCATAAACCAACAGAAGGTAGGCCGCCTGGTCCAGATGTGCAAAATAGCTGACGATATCCCCTTCCTGAAAGGTCTGGCCATTACCGAGATGGGTCGAGATATCGACCCGAAGCGCACCGCCGCTCGGTCGCTGAACCGGCGTCACCGGGGCATCAGTGGGAGGGATTAATTCAGTACCGTACGGGATCGCATCACGGGAGATACGAGCCGTGGCAGAGGCCAGAAGGATATCGGTGCCGGCCTGCTTGAGGCTCAAGTCGAGCAGTACGCCATCGGGCTGAACATCGTACTGGGCAACAAGTGCGGCTTCTGCACCGTCGATGACCGCTTGCATCGAGGCATCACCCAGTGACGGCGATTTACCCACCACAGAAATGCCGTTGGTTTGCGTCGGACTTTTCACCGTCTCAACAAGGCCGATACCCCGTGTACGCACCGCTTGCTGAACATTCGCCAGGTCACGCTTTCGCGGTGCAACGACCGTTAACCCCTCAACCCCGGCCAGACTCTGCTTTAAATAACGTTGAACCAGGTTGGAAAAATTCCCGCCAACATTGCTATTGCTGTAGGTCACCGGCCCCATAAACAGTTTGTGCGCTGGCAAAGGCTGATTTGACGCACCGGAAAAGAGTTGCGAGACGGCATAACTCGTTGCACCGGCCACATCATTACAGGCCTTCACAATATTGATATCACTACCGGCCGCGGCAAAATCGACCGGCAGTGTTGCCTTGATGCGCGACAGGGTACTGTGGTCGGTATCGAGCTCAAACCGATAGCTGGCCGTCTCGAAAACATTGGTCGAAAAATCGGCTCGGCCGGATTCATTTGTAGTGGCACGAGCCTTTATCTGACCGAGCGCATCAATGATCCGGACGGGAATCCCGCTGACCGGATACAGACCATCGGCATTACGGTACCAGACCCAGCCACGCAATGTCTGGCCGGGGAGACTCGCATCAACGTAAACCGTGCTGAAGCGTCCACGCTCCAGTAGAAGATTGTGAATCAACGCATTGGCCCGTTGCTGGACATCGCGCTCCAGAGCATCAACGCGGTATGCACGATTTTTCAAACGATCACCACCGTTAAACACCCGGGCCTCTTCATCCTCCAAACGCTGAGCCTCAGTCGCAAGTCGCGACAAGGCCTGGAGCACCTGTCCACGTGAAGCCAACTGGTCGCTCTCGGCGAAAGCGGTGATCACGTGCGACTCAATCTTCACGATGACGGCCTCAGCCGCCTGCTCGGCCCGTAACTCGCTGGCATCCATATTCTGCTGCTGGGTTCTTTTCCACTCAGCCACCCGTTTGTCTTCGTCCACCGGTATAGTCACCAGGACAACCGCCCTGTAGGCCATACCGGCAGGCGCACCGTCACGAATAACATTGAATGTTTCGATGTAAAATTTGGTTGCCTTGATGCGACTGACCAGGGCATCTGTTGTCTGCTTCGAGGTCAGTTTGCCCTTGACTTGCGCATCGACGACCTCGCTCTCTCTGGCATTAAGATAGCGCTCCACTTCGTCAATCTCTTCAACATTAACACCTGTGTAGCGCGCGTACTCGCCACGAGCGGAGCGCATCGCCGATTCCCGGGCACCAACCTCAGTTGCCTCATGATTGGAGAGTCCGACCATGAAATGCATTCCATTCGCATCAGCTGGAGGCTGATTAATCCAGGTTGGCTGAGACTGTTCCGACGCCTGGACAAAACGGTACTGAACCTGGCCACCGTAATCGCCGGACGGTTTGCCGGCACAACCGGCAAAAAAGACCAAAACACAGACACTGACAATTAAACGGCCACCCAGAGAACATTTTGACATCATGCAAACCTCACAGCCACTCTAAAGAGGGCGGGAAATCTCGATCACTTCAGCATCGGTTTTTTTGAACTGTGGCATAGCCATCCCGATATCGGCGTTGATATAGGTCGGGTCACACACGACAAAACGTTCTCCGGAATAGAGCACTGAGTCACCGGACACTGACGCATTGAACTGGACGCCGACGGCAATATGCCCCGGATAGAGGAGGCCAACCGTCTTTAGCCCCACCAGATGGTCAACAAGATAACTGAACAGAATTGAACGGTCTTCGCAGTCGCAATAAGGGAAAAACAGGGTCTGTTCGACAAACAGATACTTCTCCTTGCCGAACTGCTCATCATCCGTCTTGTATTCAAAACTGGTCTGTACGAAACGGAGCAGAAGGTTCACGGCCTCCGTCTCGCTTTTCCCGGCGACCAAAGGGGCAAGAGCAGTGAGCAGGGTCGACTGCGAATCGGGCTCAACCATCGCCTCGAAAAACACCGGAAAGTCGGTCGAAGGATAATCGTTGAAAAAGTTCAGGACCTGACGGTTGACCCGTACCGGGACGGTATGACTTGTGCCGGCGTAATCAAATTTCAACGTGCGGGTAAAGGGCTTTGTTGTCAGCCGTGGTGCCTTGGTCAAGGCCAGATCAAGAGAACTGATACTGGCGGCATGACTTTGCCGATAAGAGTAGAGACGACCGGCTTTCTTGCCCGTACGCAGACAGGTCAGGTTGAAATAGCTGGTACCGTCAATAGTCAGGTAGGGGACGCCATAAAGGATCGGTCTGACCGGCGCCAGCAAAAAGATGCTATCGGCATCATTGTAAGCAATGCGGCACTCATAACCAGACTTTACGAGCAGAAACCAGGCTAAAAGTTCACTGCCGCTCTCATCTTTGTTGACGGCTCCGGAAAATTTGCGAACCAGCAGGTAATATCCCCAGTCGTTGAGGTCCCATTGCCGGCGGACATCAGCAAAGCCCTGCAATAATGCAGAAACTTCGGCTTTACTGAAATCAGCCCAGACCGCACTCATCACCTGGTTATCAATCTTCCGTGGTGCGGAGACGACCAGCAAGGGATCGTAGTAAAATTTCAGCATCTGCCCGTAGAAGTCGAACTGTGCCAGTTTTTGTGAATCTGTCGGTGCAACAGGTAACGGCGTTACGGGTACAACCGGCTCGGGGGCTGGTACCGGCACCGGAGGTGACAGGGAGGGTGGCGTATCAGGGACAGGAGGCTTGACCGGCACGGGTGGTGAAGGAATATCGGCAACAGGCGGCGCCGGGGGCGCCGGGGGAGTCGGGGGAACAACAGTGATCGGCGGAGCGACCGGGACCGGTGCCGGCGGTGGGATAACCGGCGGAGGGGCAACCACATTTCCCTGTGGCCTTATCTTGTCGGCAGGATCGTCCGGTTTTTTCGGCAGCACCTTCGGTTTTGGCCCCAGGCCGGAGACCTCCGCAGCCATCTCATCGAACGCCTCCCATTGTTCGCGTAGATATTCCGCAAATTCACGATCACGCTCATCGCGAAACTCGCCAAAATCAGCAGCTATCTCATTGTGAAACGAGGACATCTCACGCGACATTTCGTCACGCAGTTCCTTGAAATCATCATCTTCGATCGCCTGGCATAACGACACCATAACCATCAGCGTACAAAAAACCGCCGTGGAGAGAGAAAAAATGCGCATCGACTGTCCTCCCAGGAATGAATTAAACAGGCAAAAATGCGTTGCCGAAACAAAGCGACATCACATAATTCAGCAGTCTAATCCATGTCAGCGAACAAAACAATAAAGTTGTCACCTTAATGAGCAGCGGTTATCGGCCCGTTAATTTATCAGCCGGCCAAGGGTCCCGTTATCGTCCAAAGCGTTGCGGGTCATCTTGCCTGATGGCACAATGGGTTAGG
>DDWE01000130.1 GCA_002345625.1 Desulfuromonadaceae bacterium UBA2294
TCGATCAGGGTGATATCGTCCAGATTGAGGATGCAGCCGCCCTCGGCCCCGGCGGCCTCAAAATCGGCGGCGCCGGTGTTGTTGGAGGTGAACATGATCTCCTCCGGGGTGGCGCCAAGCTCGCGGGCGAGAATCAGTTCCGGGATCGACGAGCAGTCGAAGCCGAAGCCCATCTCCTTCATCAGCTTTAAAATGGCGCGATTCGGCAGCGCCTTGACCGCATAGTATTCGCGGAAGTCGGGGATACCGGCAAAGGCTTGTTTCAGCTTGGCGCCGGTCGCGCGGATTCCGGCCTCATCGTAGACATGAAAAGGCGTGCCATAATGAGCTGCAACTTTATCAAGGATCGGAAACAGGCGCTGTTTGAAAGCGGGCGACATGGGCATGAGCGAAAAACCTCCGAAAGGAAAAGAGTGTCATCGGGGGAAAAAGTGATGCCGGTATACCGGAATCAGATAAAAAAAACAAGCCCCGACACCATCTCGACTGCGCCAGAGCGAAAGACCTTCGATTTCTGTCTATTCTGGCGACCGACCGGTCACCGCTTGCGCCGTCAACCGATGATGCAGTCGGCGCCGAGGGTGCGATTACGCATGGAAGCCATCACCGACGGAAGGGTTTCTGCACCGCGATGGACCTCCCAGGGGGGCTGCGGGTTTTTGTCAGCCCAAAGACCACTCCCTTTGCGTCGCGCCTGCCGCTCGTACTTGCCGAGGCTGTCATCAACCCGTCTGGCCGTGGTCTTGACATGGTTTCCCGGATACCAGGCAAGTCCGGCCCGCACCAGGCCCCACTTAAGACTCTGTCCGTCAAAAGAGACGATATCAGCCGCCTTGACCTGGTCAACCGATTCGACCGACACCACACGGTTCAGCAGCAGCTCTTCGGTAAACGCTTTGGCCTGTTTGCCGAAGCGTTGCTCCAGTTGTGGCGCATCGACCGAGACCAGATGCACCGTCCGGGCCGTCCCGTTGTTGACCACAATCACCGTATCACCGTCGACTACCTCAGCAACCACATCACAGAATTCACACGCCGGAGCTGATGAAACACCCGTCAGGCACAGGATCAGAACAAACAACAACACACGGGTCATGTGTCCCTCTTTTAGTGAATAAGACATCCATCATTTCGGTTGCGACAGTCTAGACAGAAACAGGCTTCAGGGTCAAGTCGGCACAGGGTCCAAACACTCCGGACCGGGGACCGGCAGTTCCAGAAAGAAGGTACTCCCTTTACCGAGGGTACTCTCGAACCAGATCCGGCCACTGTGAACACGAACGATCTCCTTGACCAGCGCCAGACCGAGGCCGGTGCCGCGGATATTCTTGACCTGCGGATGATAGACACGGAAAAACCGGTCGAACACCTGATCGCGTGCCTCCTCCGGGATGCCGAGACCATGATCTTCGACCGCAATACGCACCGCACTGCCATCGGCGAGAAGATCGGCTCGTAAACCGATTTCACCTCCATCGGGGGAGTATTTGATCGCATTGGCCAACAGATTTTTCAGGGCACGATGCAGCTTCCGGCTGTCGCCATTTAATTTCGGCAGGCCATCTGCACACGACACCCGCACCGGATGACTGCTATCCGGGACGACAAAGAGGCTGGCGACCTCATACAACAGCAATCCGACATCGACCGGTTCCATCACCTCATTCAAAAAACCGGCCCGCAATCGCTGCAGATCGAGCAGATCGTCGATCAGGTCGCGCAGGCGCTCTCCTTCCTGATAGCTCAGCTTCAAAAAATGTCGTTCCTGATCGTATTCGAACTGGTTGGAGAGCATCAGTTCGGTGAAACCGAGTATGGCGGTCAACGGAGTGCGCATTTCATGACTGATGGAGGAGAGCATTTCATCTTTGAGCCGATGAATCTTCTCCCGCTCGCTGATGTCGCGGACGATGGCGACCCCCAGCTTGCGCCCGGCCCAGTCAAAAGGTCCGGAAGTGATCTCGACCGGGAACAGATCTCCGTCACTGCGCCGATGCGTGCAGGAGATCAGGGTCTGACGGCTTTGGCGTAGGGCATCAAGACAATCATCATCGTCAGAATCGTGCAAATCGGCAAAGTTACGCGCACACAGGTCGGCCTGGCTGTAGCCGTAAAGATGTAATGCCGCATCGTTGACATCGACCAGTTGCAGGGTTTCATGATCAAAGATCAAAATGGCGTCTTTCTCGGCCGAAAACAGCAGCCGGTACTTCTCCTCCGATTCCCGCACCGCCTGTTCGGTCTTCTTACGCTCGGTCACATCGAAAAACAAGACCGCCATCCGTCCCGGTTCGGTCTGAAAAGCGTGGACCTCAAATGCTCCGGAGATAACCTCATCGGCGTAAGCGAGCTGCTCCCTGAAATAACCGACCCCCTCGCGGCAGACCCGCCGATAAGCCAACGGCAACTCTGCCTTGGCCAGTCCGGGGAACGCCTCCTCAAGGGATTTGCCAAGATAATCATCTGGATTAATTTGCAGAATCTGTGCCGCCGATGGATTGACCCCGACCAGCTCGAGCCGATCGTCAGGATGCAGTTCGTAGAGCAAAATGCCCATAGGCGAGGCGTCGATGATTGAGCGGATGCGGGCCTCGCTCTGCTGCAACGCCCGGTGGGCTTCCATACGCTCACTTAAATCGCGCGCAGTACACAGCACCGCATCAGCACCGCGGAATGCAATCACCCGGCCACTGACCTCAACCGGGATGTCACGTCCGAAACGGGTGCGATGTTTGGTTTGGTAGATATAGTTCGGCTCACGACGAAAGCGCAGCAACCGTCCCGCGACCGCCGCCTCATGCTCGGGCCCGCCAAGATCGGCCATGGTCATACTGCAGAGCTCTTCGCGCGAGTAGGCAAGCCGCTCGCAGGCCGGCTGGTTCACCTCGAGGATGCGGCCATCGAGGGCGACAATATAAATCGCGTCACTGGCGTTATTGAACAGAGCGCGAAACGTCGCCTCCGAAGTACGCAGCTCCTCAGCGGCACGGCACTGAGTCTGGTGTTCTTCGCCAAGGCGCACCAACAGATCGATAATACCGGCATAAACCCCGAGCAGCTTCTGCACCAGGCTGCGGTCGAAAATCGGCACTCGGGCCACGGATTCAAGATAGGCCTCCGGGTCGACCCCGAGACGTAGCGCCTCGGTACGAAATTGCTCAAAATCGGGCGGAGCAGGCAGGAACTGGCCAAAGACCAGAGTGGCATGGTGTTGGTCACCGATCACGATCGGCATCCCGACTTCGAGCAGACCGTTGCCACAGACCTGCTCAAAAAATTTCGCATCGGCGCCAACCACCGGCAGGCCGGTAAAATGATCGCGGGTCGCGCGGCAACGCTCTTGCCCCAGGGGTGAATTGCTGTGGTAGAGACGACACAGGTCGTGCCAACCGGCACAGGTGAGCAGTTCTCCTTCGTCATCAATCAGCGTGACGGGGACACCGGTCGCCTGTTGCAGGCTGTCGATCAGACCGTGAATGCTCTCCAGGTCAACGACCTGGCGAAAAAGGTTGCTCATGCGCGACTCGACAGTGATAACCGGCAGGAGAACAGAGTCGGGGTGCCGGCGGATTAATTTTCCGCTCGAAGCTTAACCGATGAAAACAGAATGTAAAGCGGTGACAGGTGACTCACTCATCACTCACCCGACACGTCGACCTGCTGTTTCTGCAGTCGCTTGTAATAAAAACCCTGACCGTAAAGCGCGGCGACCGGGTTGTGACCGGTGACGCGGTCTTTGGCGACCAGCGTCGTCACCGGAGCGTCGGAATACTTGGCGAAGAGCATGTCATGGCCGACACACAGGCCCATGATGATATTCATCTCCATCTGTTCGGCATTGAAGATCTGCGCCTGAGCGATGGGGTTGCAGGCCGGCTCGAAAGTGCCGGGGCGGACCTTGTCGGTCTCGGTCAGACCGAGCTCAAGCTTGTCGATGCTGCCGGCCTTGCAGCAGGCCGAAAACGGCTCCAACCCCTGGGCGCGCAGGATCAGCGCCAGCTGGCGCGATTCCTCAAGCAGGCCGATGCAGGTGGCGATGCCGATGCGGGTAAAACCCATCAGCTTGGCCAATGCGACGGTGTCCTCGACCCTGGTCCAGCGGGCATTGACCGCATCGGAACCGGGGACCGGCTGATAGCACAGCCCCTCGACCCGCGCTGCGACCTGGGCGAGACGGGCATCGAAATCATCCCCCTGGTAACGGGCGAACGACTCGGCCACCACCTCGGCGTATTTGTCCGATGGACAATGGCCTGGCTGCGGCAGCTTGGCCTCCGGTGCGCTCCAGCAGTGGGTGCTCCCCTTGTGCTGGAAGGTTGCGCTGCAGGCGGTGCAAGCCAGTACAGTCTTTTCATCGCTCATGTGTTCACTCCCTTTTATGGTGCGCTTTAACGGACGATACGCCGGCATTCGAGGTAGAAGCGCTTTTCATCCGCTTCACCCATGGAGAAGGTCTTGCGCGGCAGGGCACCGTCGAGAATGATGGTCTTGAACAGGTCGTGCTTGGAGATCGACGGCAGGTAGAAACCGATCCGCCGCGGCGCGCTGCCGAGGCGGGTCACCGTCTCTTCACCGTGGATATAATCGATGCGCGGCCCGCGCTGGCGGGCCAGGTAGGTATCAAGCAGATGCTGTAACGTCGCCACCGCCAGGTGGAAGGCCGGCTGCTCCACCACCAGCAAACCGCAACTTTTTGCATCAACGAACGGGATCAGATGACGCTCTGCACCGCTCTCCATAGTCGAGCGGGCAGCAAGCTCGACCTGGTCGGCACAGCGGATCACCCGCAACGGACTGCCGGCCGCAGTGCTGTCGGCCTGCAGGGCATCGAGCAACGCATCGGGCTCGACATCAAACAGCACCCGGTGGATCGCCTCGAATTCGAGGCCGGGGTCGTGGACATTGACCAGCTCAACCAGTGCGTAGCGGGCCGGGTGGTCCATGATGGCGGTTTTATCAGCAGCGTTCGCCTTCAGCTCCTCCCACACCGCCTTGGCAGTCGCGAAGGAATGGTTGCCGTCGCCCATGGCATAGAGCACCACCGGCTTATCATCGACATCGTAGCGCTTGGAAAAGGTCTTCGGGTCAGCAAGGCGCTGCAGCGCGCTGGCGACCTGGTTGACAAGCTTTGAGGTACCGATATGCCAGCCGCGCAGATGGCCGCCGCCGAGCATCAGCTCGGTGTCGTAGGTCGGGTCCCCTGCCGTAGCGAACAGCGGCTCGATCACCGTCTGCTGCGGGTCATCGATCAGCACCATGATATGCGGCAGCTCGATGGCGGCATGACGCCGCACCCGCACCCGCGGCGGCAACCGGTCGAGAATCGTCCCCTCGGTCGCGCGGATCAAACTGGCAGCCCCTTCGTTGTAGTCATAGGCTTCGAGATCAAGAGCCGCGATCAGCCCCTTACGCGAGGCGACCGCTTCGGTCTGGCGATCGATGAGCAGAAAACCGGGCGCCTGCGGCTGCAGGGTGCCGTCATCGAGGCAACGGCGCATGGCGCTGTTAATCGCCTCAATCCGCCCGGCGCTGTCGGCCTCCTCAAGAAACACCTCGGGGTAGATCAGGTTCAACGTTGACGGCGCCTCCCCCACCTCTGACGCCACCTTCTGCCAGTACTCTTCATCAGAGGTGTATTGGTCACAGGCAATCACCGCCCAGCGCTTCAGATCGACAGCCGGGCCGGGAAGCAAAATGGTCGGGACATGCAGGGCGATGGCATCAAAGGTCATGGGACAAGACTCCTTGCAAGCAGCGTCACGGCGGGCCGTGCAGCCAGGCACGACAGCAACGAAAAATAGCCTTACATTTTAACCATATCCTCCTACCATGACAAGTGGATAATCGGCAAAACGCCGCGCAGCCAGTGGCTTTTACCGATCCTAAAAAAACAATTAAGCCGTACTACCAGTGCCTTGCGTGAAGGGTTTATCCGGCAAAAAATCTTGCATTCAAGAAAACCTTTCTATACATTATAGAACGCTGTTTACAAAGCGGTGCATCACTTTCATGAATTCAAGACGTTAGCGGAGGAAGAAACTGCATGGATATTCTGGCCCTTAACTGCGGCAGTTCGTCAGTCAAGTACCAGCTCTACGACTGGGCAAAGAAAGAAGTCATCGCCAAGGGGATGGTCGAGCGCGTCACCATTGGCGACTCGTACATTATCCACGAAGTGCCGGGGCGCGAAACCTACCGGGAAGAGTACGAATGCCCGGATCACAAGGTCGCAATCCACCTGATCATCAAAACCCTGGCCGACAAGATCCATGGCGTCGTCGCCGACATGAGCCAGATCTCCGCCGTCGGCCATCGCGTCGTTCACGGCGGCGAAAAGTTCAACCGCTCGGTGATGATCAACGAAGCGGTCCTCGACGCGATCAAGGAAGTACAGCATCTCGCGCCGTTGCACAATCCGCCGAACATCTCCGGCATCGAAGCGGCCCAGTCCGTGCTGCCCAACGTGCCGCACATCGCCATTTTTGACACCGCCTTTCACCAGACCCTGCCCGAGCACGCCTACATGTACCCGGTCCCCTACGAATGGTACGAAAACTATGGCGTACGCCGTTACGGCTTCCACGGCACCAGTCATCTTTACGTCTCCAAGCGCGCCGCCGTGCTGCTCGGCAAGGATCCAAAGGATTGCAACATCATCACCATGCACATCGGCAACGGCGTCTCTCATTCAGCCATTCAAGGCGGGATCTCGATCGACACTTCTATGGGCTTAACGCCGCTGGAAGGAGCGGTCATGGGAACCCGGTGCGGCGATATCGATCCGGCTATCCCCATGTTCATCCAGCAACAAGAGAATCTTTCGGCAAAAGAGGTCGATTCGATTCTTAATAAAAAAGCCGGTATCTACGGAATCACCGGACGCTTTACTGATCGTCGCGACGTCATCGAAGAGGCCGAAAAGGGTGACGAGCGCTGCATTCTCGCCCTCGATATCGAGAGTTACCGGCTGAAAAAATACATCGGTTCCTACTGTGCCGTCCTGGGTCGCCTCGATGCTGTCGTCTTTACCGCCGGCGTCGGTGAAATGGGCTGGCTGATCCGGGAACACGCCCTCGAAGGCCTTGAGCACATCGGCATTATCCTCGATAAAGAGATTAATAAGAATACCATGACGCGTAAAAGAGAGACGATGATCAGTACCCCCGATTCACCGGTCAAGGTTTTCGTTATTCCCACCGACGAAGAACTCGTCTTTACAGAAGATGTTGTCGCCATTCTCGCAGGGACGTATGCTGATCATATGCACTTTGACTACTCTTTTGCCGGAAAAGACTTCAAAAAGTAACCCCTCACCCAAAATAGTCACACAAAAAGGGTCGACGGAAATTCCGCCGACCCTTTTTGTGTGACTTGTTTATCTTTGGATCAACCTTGCGCCTGTACCGCTGTAATAGCTGCGACAGAGATAATGTCATCCACGGAACAACCGCGGGAGAGATCATTCACCGGCTTGGCGAGGCCCTGAATGATCGGCCCTACTGCCTCCGCGCCGGCAAGACGCTCAACCAGCTTGTAACCGATATTACCGGCATCGAGATCCGGAAAGATCAAGGTATTTGCCATGCCGGCAACCGTAGATCCCGGAGCCTTCTTCTGCCCGACTTTGGCCACCAATGCCGCATCGGCCTGCATTTCACCGTCGATCTGCAGCTCGGGAGCGATCTCTTTGGCAATAGCCAGCGCCTTGAGGACCTTGTGGGCATCTTCGTGACTGGCACTCCCTTTAGTCGAAAATGAGAGCATCGCCACGCGGGCCTCAACCCCCAGAAAACTCTTGCAACTTTGAGCTGTTGCCACCGCAATCTCAGCTAAAGCCTGAGCATCCGGATTAGGGTTAACCGCGCAGTCAGCAAAACAGAGCACTCCATTTTCTCCAAATTCAGGATTCTTGGTGACCATTAAAAAGACCGAAGAGACCGTTTTGATTCCCGGGGCCGTACCGATACATTGAAAAGCGGCCCGCAAAACATCACCGGTAGTATTTGCCGCCCCGGCAACAGCCCCGCCGGCGTCATTGCGACGGACCATCATCGACGCAAAGTAAAGATTATCTTGCTGAGTGAGAAGTCCCCTGGCCTCATCAGGTGTCAGCCCTTTCTTTTTACGTAGCTCGACCAGTTCGTCAACATAGGCATCAAGCTGGGGGGCAACCTTCGGATCAAGGAGTTGCACGCCCTCCAGAGAGACCCCCAACTCGCGGGCTTTAGCCAGCAAAGTTGCCGGTTCACCAAGAAGCACCACATTAGCAAGACGATCATTGACGATCAATCCAGCCGCCTGCACCATCCTGTCATCATAACCTTCAGGAAGTACAACGGTCTGCGCTTGCGCACGAGCTTTGGCTTTAATTTGATCGACTAAATGCACGGAAAACCTCCTTTAGAACATGGTTTTTACTCTTTGCTGTCTGTTTGCTGTATATAGCTGAAGGGTTCAGTGGGGTCAACCCATTTTTCTCGCCATGACGATATTCATAGGGCGATCTATCTGTAAATTTTGTTTGGCGGCTAACGTTCCTAAGTGATTAACTTATTCTAAATGGATTGACAGCAATAGCGATGGAGTGCTATTGAATATCGTCTTTCTATAACTTGTTTATATTTATATATGCACCCCCAAGCCGCGAGCCTTTTGTTCGCGGACTTCATTCACATTTGGTAAAGGAGAGTTGGCATGCGGTGGTTAAGTAGTTCATTGGGCAAGAAGTATGTGATGGCTTTGACCGGATTTTTTCTGGTCTTCTTTGCGTTGGCACACATGCTGGGGAACCTGTCGACCTTTGGCGGGGAAGCGGGCTTGAATGCCTATGCCGAACATCTGCGGGCCTTCCCGCCGGTGTTGTGGGCCTTCCGGGCGGCACTGGCCGGAGCGGTGATCCTCCACCTCTTCTTTGGTCTCACCCTGTATCTGCAGAACAAGGCAGCGCGGCCGATCGATTACGCCTGCAAAAAGAATGACCGCACCACCTTCTCGGCGCAGTCGATGGTCTGGACCGGCCTGCTCCTTCTGGTCTTCATCGTCATTCATCTCATCCAGTTCACCTTCCACGGTCTCCTCCCTTCCGGTGCCATTATCGAGAATACCGCGGCCGGACACTTCAACGTCTTTGCCATGGTCTCCACCAGCCTGAGCTCCGGCGGACTCAACGTCTTCTATCTCGCCTCCGTCGTCGTGCTGCTGCTGCACATCCTGCACGGCGCTGCGAGCTTTTTGCAGAGCCTTGGGGCGACCAACGAGAATACCTTTGGCGCTATCACCACCGGCGGTAAAATCACCGCCTTTGTGATCGGCCTGGGCTTTGTCCTGGTTCCGCTGAGCGTACTTTTCGGCCTCGTGAAATAAACTTACCGAACAAGAGGAGAGACCCGTGATACTCGATGGCAAATGTCCAAGTGGACCCTTAGCAGAAAAGTGGGACAAGCATCGCCAGGATATGAAACTCGTTAACCCGGCGAACAAGCGTAAATACAAGATCCTCGTCGTCGGCACCGGTCTGGCCGGTGGCGCTGCCGCCGCTACCCTGGGAGAGCTCGGCTACAACGTCGAAGCCTTCTGTTACCAGGATTCAGCGCGTCGCGCCCACTCCATCGCCGCCCAGGGCGGGATCAACGCCGCCAAGAACTACCCCAACGACAGCGACTCCATCTTCCGCCTCTTTTACGACACCATCAAAGGCGGCGACTTCCGCGCCCGCGAAGCTGACGTTTATCGTCTTGCTACTGTGTCGAACAACATCATCGACCAGTGCGTCGCTCAGGGCGTCCCCTTTGCCCGTGACTATGCCGGTTACCTCGACAACCGCTCCTTCGGCGGCGCCCAGGTCTCCCGGACGTTCTACGCTCGCGGTCAAACTGGACAGCAGCTCCTCTTGGGCGCCTATCAGGCCCTCTCCCGTCAGGTCAAAGCCGGCACGGTCAAGCTCCATGAGCGCCGCGAAATGCTTGACCTGGTGGTCTGCGATGGCGAGGCCAAAGGGATTACCTGCCGCAACCTCGTGACCGGTGAGATCGAAAGCTTCTGGGGGGATGCGGTCATCCTCGCCACCGGCGGTTATGTCAACGTCTTTTACCTTTCGACCAACGCCATGGGTTGTTCGGTCACCGCCAACTGGCGCGCCGCCAAGAAGGGCGCCTTCTTTGCCAACCCTTGCTACACCCAGATCCACCCGACCTGTATCCCCCAGACCGGCGATCACCAGTCGAAGCTGACGCTGATGTCCGAGTCGCTGCGCAACGACGGCCGCTGCTGGGCGCCGAAGAAGCAGGGCGACACCCGCAAGCCCGGCGATATCCCGGAAGAAGATCGCGATTACTATCTCGAGCGCAAATACCCCTCCTTCGGCAACCTCGCTCCCCGCGACATCGCTTCCCGCGCTGCTAAAGAGCAGTGCGACGACGGTCGCGGCGTCGGCCCGGGCGGCCGCGGCGTCTATCTCGACTTTGCCGATTCGATCAAGCGTCTCAGCGAAGACAAAATCCGCGAGCGTTACGGCAACCTCTTCCAGATGTACGAGAAGATCACCGACGAGAATGCCTACAAACAACCGATGCGCATCTACCCGGCCCCCCATTACTCGATGGGCGGCCTCTGGGTCGATTACAACTGCATGAGCAACCTCCCCGGCCTCTTTGTCCTGGGAGAAGCCAACTTCTCGGTACACGGCGCCAACCGTCTCGGCGCCTCGGCGCTGATGCAGGGCCTGGCCGACGGTTACTTTGTCATCCCTTACACCATCGCTGACTACCTCGCCCGCATCACCCCGGGCAAGTACAAGTCGGATCGTCCCGAGTTCGCTGAGTCCAAAGCGGCGATCGAAGGGGAGATCAACAAGCTCCTGTCGATCAAAGGGAAGAAGACCGTCTCCGAGTTCCACCGCGCGCTCGGCAAGATCATGTGGGAAAAGGCCGGCATGGCAAGAAGTGAAGAGAGCCTGAAAGAGGCGATCAAACTCATCCCCGCCCTGCG
>DDWE01000035.1 GCA_002345625.1 Desulfuromonadaceae bacterium UBA2294
TGCCGCTCTGGCAGGTGGCGCTCGGCATCAGCTTCGGGGTGGTGATCGGCAAGGAGATCTTCGGCGGCACCGGTAAAAACTTTCTCAACCCGGCCCTCACCGGCCGCGCCTTCCTCTTTTTCGCCTATCCGGCGCAGATCTCCGGCAACAGCGTCTGGACCGCGGTCGATGGCTTCAGCGGAGCGACCGCCTTGAGCCGTGCCGCCGAAGGGGGGGTGCAGGCGGTGACGGCCGTCAGCAGCTGGTTCGATGCCTTTCTCGGTACCATCCCCGGTTCCATGGGGGAGACCTCGACCCTCGCCTGTCTGTTCGGCGCCGCGGTCCTGGTCCTGACCGGCATCGGCTCCTGGCGGATCATGCTCTCCGGGCTGATCGGCGCCGCTGCGCTCTCCACTCTGTTTATGCTCATCGGCAGCGAGACCAATGCGATGTTTGCCCTCGGGCCGCATTGGCATCTGGTGCTGGGCGGGTTCGCCTTCGGACTGGTCTTTATGGCGACCGATCCGGTCTCCGGGGCGATGACCGAAGAGGGGCAGTGGCTCTACGGCCTGCTCATCGGCAGTCTGTGCATCCTGATCCGGGTGATCAATCCGGCCTTCCCGGAAGGGATGATGCTCGCCATTCTGTTCGGCAATGTCTTTGCGCCGGTGATCGATCAGCTGGTGCTCAAGTTCCATATCAAGCGGAGGCTGCAGCATGTCGAGGGATAGCAAAACAAAAGTCCTGACAGTCGCGCTGGTCCTCTGTGTGATCTGCTCCATCCTGGTCTCGGCCGCGGCGGTGCTGCTGCACAGCCGGCAGGAAGCGAACAAGCTGGAAGAGAAGCGCAAGAACATCCTGCTGGCGGCGGGGATCTACGACGCAACCCTGCCGGTCGAGGCTCAGTTCAGCCAGATCAAGACCCGGATCGTCGATCTGCAAAGCGGCGATTTTACGGACGAATTTGATGTCGCCAGCTTCGACAGCCGCAAGGCGGCGCGCGACGCAGCCACGAGCTACCGGATCCCGGCGCAGCGCGATCTGGCATCGATCAAGATCCGCTCCCGCTACAAGGATGTCTATCTGCTGATGGAGGGGGATGCGTTGCAGCAGCTGATCCTGCCGGTGCACGGCAAGGGGTTGTGGTCGACCATGTACGGCTTTATCGCCCTCGGCGCCGACCTCAATACGGTCAGCGGCTTCGCCTTCTACGAGCATGGCGAAACCCCGGGGCTCGGCGGCGAGATCGACAATCCGGCCTGGAAACAGCAGTGGCCCGGCAAGAAAATCTACGACGCAGCCGGCAAGCTGCGGATCGAAGTGCTCAAGGGGAGCGTCGATCCAGCGTCGGCCGACGCCATCTACCAGGTTGACGGTCTCGCCGGCGCCACCCTGACTGCCCGCGGCGTCAGTCATCTTCTGGCCTACTGGCTGGGGGAGGACGGCTACGGCCCTTTTCTGGACCAGCTGAAACAGGGGGAGGTGACACCATGAACAGTGCGAAACAGGTTTTACTCGACCCGATCTTTAACAAGAATCCGATCGGGCTGCAGATCCTCGGCATCTGTTCGGCGCTGGCGGTCACCTCCAAGCTGGAGACCGTGCTGGTCATGTCTCTGGCCGTCATCTTTGTCGTCGCCTTCTCCAATCTGTTTGTCAGCCTGATCCGGCAGCAGGTCCCCGGCAGCATCCGGATCATCGTCGAGATGACGATTATCGCCACTCTGGTCATTATCGTCGATCAATTCCTCAAGGCCTACGCGTTTAGCGTCAGCAAACAGCTTTCGGTGTTCGTCGGGCTGATCATCACCAACTGTATCGTCCTCGGTCGGGCCGAAGCGTTCGCCATGAAAAACGCCCCGGGCCTCAGTTTTCTCGACGGCATCGGCAACGGCCTCGGTTACAGCATCGTGCTGATCATCGTCGCTTTTTTTCGCGAACTGCTCGGCGCCGGCAAACTGCTCGGCTTCACCCTGCTGCCGACCACCAGCAGTGGCGGCTGGTATCTGCCCAACGGCCTGATGCTTCTGCCGCCGAGCGCCTTTTTTATTATCGGGTTGCTGATCTGGGCGCTGCGCAGCTGGAAGACCGACCAGGTCGAAAAGGATAATTAAATGGTCGAACATTATCTCAGCCTGCTGATCAAATCGATCTTCATCGAGAACATGGCGCTCGCCTTTTTCCTCGGCATGTGCACCTTTCTCGCCGTGTCGCGCAAGGTCGACACCGCCATCGGCCTCGGCATCGCCGTCATCGTCGTGCAGACCATTACCGTGCCGGCCAACAACCTGATTTACCAGTATCTGCTCAAAGAGGGGGCTCTGGCCTGGCTCGGTCTGAACGATACCAATCTCACCTTTATCGGTCTGATCTGCTACATCGGCGTCATCGCCGCCATCGTGCAGATTCTCGAAATGGTCCTCGACCGCTATTTCCCCGCCCTCTACAACGCTCTGGGGATCTTCCTGCCGCTGATCACGGTCAACTGTGCCATTCTCGGCGGCTCCCTGTTCATGGTCGAGCGCGATTACAACTTTGCCGAGAGCATCGTCTTCGGCTTCGGCAGTGGCACCGGCTGGGCGCTGGCGCTGGTCGCTCTGGCCGGCATCCGCGAAAAGATGAAATATTCGGATATCCCAGCCGGGCTGCGCGGGCTCGGGATCACCTTTATGATTGCCGGCCTGATGGCGATGGCGTTTATGGCTTTTTCCGGCATTCAGCTCTGATGCGCTAAACGGTAGGAACTATGATTGAAATAGGTTTGGGAGTGCTCTTTTTTACCGGCATCGTCATGCTTCTGGTCGCGCTGATTCTGGTCGCCCGGGCCTGGCTGATTCCGTCCGGCGCCGTGGCGCTGAAGATCAATGACGATCCGGATAAGAGCCTGTCGGTACAGCCGGGGAGCAAGCTGCTCGGCGTGCTCGGCGACCACGACATCTTTATCCCCTCCGCCTGTGGCGGTGGCGGCACCTGCGGTCAATGCCGGGTCAAGATCAAGTCGGGCGGTGGCGACATCCTGCCGACCGAAACCGCCCACGTCAACAAGCGCGACGCCAGGGAGGGGTACCGGCTCTCCTGTCAGGTCAACGTCAAGCAGGACCTGGATCTGGAACTGCCGGCGGAAATATTTTCCATCAGCAAATGGGAGTGTGTCGTCCGCTCCAACGAGAGCCGCGCGACCTTTATCAAGGAGCTGGTGCTGGAGCTGCCGGAAGGGGCCGATCTCGATTTTCGTGCCGGCGGTTATATCCAGATCGAGGCACCGCCGCATGTGGTTGACTACAAGGATATGGAGATTGCTGAGCGCTTCAAGAGCGACTGGGACAAGTTCAACATCTGGCAGTACCGCTCGGAGGTGACCGAGCACATCATGCGCGCCTACTCCATGGCCAACTATCCCGAGGAGAAGGGGATCGTCATGCTCAATGTCCGGGTCTGCCCCCCGCCCCCCCAGGTTCCCGACGCTCCGCCGGGACAGATGTCATCCTTTATCTTCAATCTCAAGCCGGGGGACAAAGTCGCCATCTCCGGTCCCTACGGAGAGTTTTTTGCCAAAGAGACCGAGGCCGAAATGGTCTTTATCGGCGGCGGCGCCGGCATGGCACCGATGCGCTCGCACATCTTCGATCAGCTCAAACGACTCAATTCGACCCGAAAAATCTCCTTCTGGTACGGGGCGCGCAGCCTGCGCGAAGCGTTCTACGTACAGGAGTTTGACGATCTGGCGGAAAAATTCCCCAATTTCACCTGGCATCTGGTGCTGTCCGATCCGCAACCGGAGGACAACTGGAGCGGTGCCATCGGCTTTGTCCATCAGTACCTTTACGACAACTACCTGATTCATCATCCGGCGCCGGAAGATTGTGAATTTTACATGTGCGGGCCGCCGATGATGAACAAGGCGGCAACGGCCATGCTGATCAGTCTCGGCGTGGAGCAGGACAATATTCTGTTCGATGATTTCGGGATCTAAACCGCCGACGGGAGACGCCTATGCGCTTTGAACAGACACGAACCATTCTACAGCGACTCGCCCCGGACTATCATCGGCAGGTCAGCCAGTACTACCAGACCATGGCCGATGGTGAGGTCTCGCCGCGGGTACGGCTGATGCTCGACTACCTGATCGATCATGAGCTGCATCGCGCCCTGGCCCTCGGCGAGTTTTGTCACGAGGCCTCGCCGCACATCCTCGAGCACTGGTTCAAGGGGCTGGAGATCGGCTTTCCGCAGCCGGCTGCGGACATGTTGACCGATGCGGCACGGACCGATCTCGATCAGCTGATCAAGGCGGCGGTGAGCTATAAATGCGGTCTGATTGCCTACTTTGCCTACCTCCTCGACCACTGCAGCGAAAAACAGACCGTCAACCTGTTTCAGACCTTGAAAACCCAGGAAGAGAAAGCGATGAAGCGGATGATCCGCCACGCGCAGGGGTTGGCGGATCTTTAAGATGCAGCGACGCATAAACCGGCTGATCATCGGACTGTTCCTGCTGCTGCTCGCGTGCGGCTGCCAGCCCGGCACAGAAGATCAAACCCTCCATCTCTCGGGGCTGACCATGGGGACCACCTGGTCGGCCACCTTCCTGCCGGCGCCCGGCGGCACCGATGTCGTGGCGGTCAAGCAGCAGCTGCAGCAGCGGCTCCAGCAGATCAACAGTCTGATGTCGACCTACGATCCGCAATCGGAGCTCTCCCGTTTCAACAACCAGACCGGTACCGACTGGTTTCCCCTCTCGGCCGAGACCGCCGAGGTGGTCGCCCTGTCGCTGGAGATCAGCCGTCTCACCGACGGTGCCTTTGATGTCAGCGTCGGTCCGCTGGTGGAGCTCTGGGGGTTTGGCGCCGAAAAGCGCGGGGCGACGCTGCCGACCGCTGCCCAGATCAGCGACCGCCTCGCCACCGTCGGTTACCGCAATATTCAGCTGCGCCAGGAGCCGCCCGCGGTCAAAAAGCGGCTGCCACGCCTGCGCATCGATCTCTCGGCCATTGCCAAGGGGTACGCCGTCGATGCCCTGGCAGCAATCCTCCAGCAGCAGGGGATAAAGAACTATCTGCTGGAGATCGGTGGCGAGTTGCAGATCTCCGGCCGCCGTCACGACGGCAAGGCCTGGCAGATCGCCATCGAAAAGCCGCTGGAGGGGGTGCGTGAGGTTTCCACGGTTTTCCCCCTCACCAATACCGCCCTCGCCACCTCCGGCAATTACCGCAACTTTTACCTCGAAAACGGCCAGCGCTACGCCCATACCATCGACCCGACCAGCGGCAAACCGATTCGCCACAAGCTCGCATCGGCCACCGTGCTCGACCAAACCTGCGCCCGAGCCGATGCGCTGGCGACGGCGCTGATGGTGATGGGGGAGGTGAAGGGGCGGGCGTTTTGCGAAAAAAACCGCATCGCTGCTTATTTTCTGCTGCACGATCAAGAATCGATCGAGGTCTACGCCAGTCCGGAGTTTCAGAAATTTGTGGCAGAGGTCAAACCATGAAAACCTATCTCATCACCCTTGTCCTGTTCCTCCTTGCCTTTGCCGGCCTCGCCGCCGGCCTCCTGCTCAAGCGCAAAGGGGTGCGTGGCTGACGACCCCCCACTGACACCGACCGTGATTGTCGGTGCAATGCAGCGGCAGGGATCAACGGGCAGACCAAGCTTACTTGTCCGGAGGGTGAGGATGAAGATCAAAAGAGCTAAGACCAGCCGGATCAATGGGTGGGTGGGGGTAAGAGGGTCAGTTAATACTTCAAGAATGACCTTCGTTTCACGCAACGCCGCAACGACGCTACGAGGGGCAAGCCTGAAAGACCGCCGTTGAAACCTGTAATTCAACCAATGTTGTAGTTATTGGTTTATCCACATCACCGATGTTGATCGAGAGGAGTTCTTACAGATTTTCGTAGCGTCGTCGCGGCGTCGCGTGAGGCAGTCCAGGTCTTGAAAGCTTTGTTTCACGCAACGCCGCAACGACGCTACGCGGGGCAAACCTGAAAGACTGCTGTGGAACCCCGAAATTCATCCAATGCTGTGTTTATAGTTTTTGATTTAATTATGGCCTTGGTTCTACTTGAAAGCTTGCTTTGAAGGTCTTCGTTGCGTCGTTGCGTCGTTGCGTGAGTCATGTCCGGTTTTGTAAGCCTTTACTGCAAGCAACAACACAGCGAAAAGCAAATTGGAGGGGGGATTGTTATGACGGAAAATGAAATTGCGACTAAGGTTATGGACGCATGCTTCGTAGTCCACCGTGAGCTTGGGCCAGGTCTTCTGGAAAGCGTTTATGAAGCTGTTCTGGCCAGGCAGCTGACAGACATGGGGCTGAAGGTTGAACGGCAAGTGGCGGTGCCTATCCGCTTTCAGGGGATGGAGTTTGATGAAGGTTTCCGCGCCGATTTGATTGTAGAAGAGAAGCTGATTATTGAATTGAAATCGGTTGAACGTCTGCAGCCGGTTCACTCAAAGCAGTTGCTTACCTATCTGCGCTTGACCAACAATCACCTGGGCTTGTTGGTCAATTTTGGTGAAAATCTACTGAAGGATGGTTTTAAGCGAGTGGTAAACGGCCTGGATGTTCTTTAGGTCAAAATCAAGATCAAAATTTGTATCACGCAACGCCGCAACGACGCCACGAGGGGCAAACCTCAAAGACTGCTGTGCAAACCTGTGATTCAACCAACGCTGTGATTATTGATTTACCAATACGCCCGCTGTTGATCAAAAGGGGTTTCTGCAGATTTTCGTTGCGTCGTTGCGGCGTTGCGTGAGGCAAGGTTTTTCCTGTTACACTTCTCACATGTGCGGTCGCCTCTGTACAGCCTTTTTGTCGCCGGAGCAGCTGAAGCATCACTTCAGCCTCGATCTTTTTGCGCCGTTTACCCCCCGCTACAATATCGCCCCCTCCCTGCCGATCCCGGTTATCCGCCAGACGGAGTCGCAGCGCAGCTTAAGCCTGCTGACCTGGGGGCTGATTCCGCACTGGGCCAAAGAGCGCAAAAGCGGTCTGTACACCTTCAACGCCCGGGCCGAAACCGTCAGCGAAAAACCGACCTTCCGCGCCGCCTTTAAAAGCCGGCGCTGCCTGATCCCGGCTTCTGCCTTCTATGAGTGGCAGGCGCTACCGGAGCACAAACAGGCCTACGCCATCCGCCGCCGCGACGGAGCGCCCCTGGCCCTGGCCGGCGTGTGGGAGAGCTGGTTCGATCCGGCCACCGGTGCACAGGTCGAAAGTTGCGCCATCATCACCGTCGCCGCCAACGCGCAGATGCAAACCATCCACCAGCGGATGCCGGCGATCCTCGAAGTGGAGCAGTATCGCCCCTGGCTCGATCCGCAGTTGCGGGATGTGACGGTTTTGCAGGGGATGCTCGAGGCTCGGGCGGTGGAGTTGGATTTGCTGGCGGTGAGTGGGTATGTGAATGATGCGCGGCATGAAGGGGAGGGGTGTCTGCAACCGGCAGGCGCAGGTTCTATGGGCGGTTGGGGGTGAGCAGGTTGGTTAAGGTTTTAAGAATGTCCCCTCGGATCAACTTGGCATCTTGGACGTCTGCAGAACCCGAAAGCTATTCAGGATCAGGGGTATTTGTGTCTAACGCACCCGCCAACATGGAATTTATGCACTCTTCAAGGTGAGGCAAGTGTTTGGAGATAACAGCCGCCACGGTATGTGCATCAATTTCACCAAGATAATTGTGGACAAGAATATTTCTGAAGCCACAAATTTCTCTCCAGGGGATATCAGGATAGCAGGCCTTCATCGAGTCAGGGAGCGACTGTGTCGCCTCAGAGAGTGTCTGAAGGTTGCGTAGTGCCGCGTCATAGAGAACTTCGTCCTGGGTCAGGTCACCGCGTGATTCAATTCGCCTTATTTTAGCAATTGCATCGATTATATGTTTTGCATAAGGTTGCCATGCTTTCATAACTCGACAGCCTCCTGCAATACCTGCTGACGGATATGACGATTCAGTTCATGTTCGGGAACTACATCGACCTGACGCTTGAGCAAACCTGATAACTGCTCAGCCAAGGGGAGCCGTTGCGTGAATAAGTCATAACCCCGGGGGAATTCAACGAGAAAATCCACGTCACTATCAATGCGTTCTTCACCCCGCGCAACAGAGCCAAAAACCCGCATGTGCCGTGCGCCGTATCGTTCACCTAACGCTAAGATTGGTGCCCTGTTCGCTAAAATTTCATCGATAAGCATGATGAGACCCCTTTTGACTGCGCGCGGGCTAAGCGTTCAAACATCCTGCCCGCGATGAACATTCTGCCTTAATACTGATTAAGGCTCAACCCTTTTAAATGACAACACACGCCAGCGATTTGGTTGTCATACCGGAACGCATACCCCCATCCGCGGGGGCTTGTCTCAAACAGACGCCTTCTGGGATGCCCGAATATCAGAATGTCAAGCACGACCGTTCGCAGTAACAGTTGAATATCTCGCGGGTTAAAGTCCCGTCCGGGGAGTTATCCGTTCACCCCGGTAGCTCAAGGGAGCGGCGTTCTGGCAACAGAGGGTCGTAAGTTCCCAATTGGCAAAGCAGCAGGCCGTAACGAAAGTGAACCTACAGGTAGCCTCGTAACTTGATTTGAAGATGCCGACTCTGTGGTCAGATGGGGAAGGCCGTCGCCATCGGCTTTGATAACGGAAACGGCCGGTGTGATCTTCCGGGGTAGCAGGGACGGCATGTTGCGGAAGATATTCAACCCAGTGCTGGAGACCCGGTGCGGTTCTGCCTAAGGAGCAGCAACCGGCGCGTATAAGGAAACGAAATCGCGGCGGGCCGTATCGGGAGTCGGAGGGGTCCATAGTACCGTTTGAGGACACGGGACAACAGAACCCGGTTCGAGGGAAGGGACCCTGCTTTGTTCATGCAACCAAAGAGCGGCGGAGATGGGGATTGCAACCATGCTAACAACCCCGGAAACAATCAGAACGCTACAGAGGAAGCTCTACCGTAAGGCCAAGCAAGAACCGGCCTGTCGCTTCCACGCCTTGTACGACAAGGTCTATCGGGCTGACATCCTTAGTCATGCCTATGCCCTTGTCCGCGCCAACAAAGGCAGCGCCGGGATTGACGGCGTCACCTTTGCGGCCATCGAGGAACAGGAAGGGGTCACCGCATTTATCGCGGAGTTGGGAGACGCACTGAGAAACAAGACGTACAAGCCCGATCCGGTCAAACGGGCCATGATACCGAAAGCGGATGGCAGTCAACGCCCTCTCGGTATCCCGACCATCCGAGACCGGGTGGCGCAAATGGCCGCGAAACTGGTCATTGAGCCGATCTTCGAGGCGGACTTCTGCAAAACCTCCTACGGATTTCGACCGAAAAAGTCAGCCCACGCCGCAGTCGATGACGTCGCCTATGCTCTGAACACCGGCTATACCGAAGTCATCGACGCCGATCTGTCCAAATACTTCGACACCATCCCCCATGCCAACCTCATGGCGACGGTCGCAGAGCGCATCTGTGACGGCGAGATGCTTCGCCTCATTCAGATGTGGCTCAAGGCCCCGATCATGGAGATGGACAAGGACGGAACGAAGCGGAATATCGGCGGCGGCAAAGGCAACCGCAAAGGCACGCCGCAAGGCGGCGTTATTTCGCCGTTGTTGTCCAATCTCTACCTGCACCTGTTGGACAGGATTTGGGAGCGGAACAACTTGCAACAACGGCTGGGTGCCCGCATCGTCAGATACGCTGACGACATTGTCATTCTCTGCCGGAAGGGAAAATCCGGTCAGGCCATGACCGTGCTGCGACAGATACTGGAGCGGCTGCAACTAACCCTGAATGAGGCAAAGACCAAAACCGTCGATGCCCATGAAGAGAAGTTCGACTTCCTCGGGTTTACGATCTGGATGGGGAGAGGCAGAAAGAGTGGGAAGTTGTATCCCCATGTTCAGCCATCGAAGAAAGCCTTGCAGGCGATCAAGGATCGTGTCACTGCACTCACGAAGCGAGAAAGGACGGCCAAATCTCTGGAGGGGGTCGTTAAGGAAGTCAACGCCACCGTAAGGGGTTGGGTCGGATACTTTCACTTCAAAAACTGTAGCAGGGTTCTTTCCCATCTCAAAGGGCATGTAGAAGAACGGCTGCGGACACATCTGCGAAAACGTCATAAGATCAAGGACAGGGGTGCTGGGTTTGCAAGATTTGGCAGTCAAGCACTCTATGCGAAATACGGATTGTACAAAGTGCCGACAACAGCAGGTTGGAAGAAAGTGCATGCC
>DDWE01000152.1 GCA_002345625.1 Desulfuromonadaceae bacterium UBA2294
ATAATACTCTGCACCGGCAAATCGAGACGCTTCAACTTGGGATTAAGTTTAAACATTATTCTATTAGGCCCTATGACAACGCATTGAAGTCGGTCAAAAGCTTGACTTCGTGAAAACGGTCTTCAATCTGTTTGTAATCGAGGGTTTTGAGCCGATCCAGACTGAACGATTCGACTGTAAAAGAAGCCATAACGCTACCGAAAACCACCGCTTGGCGCATGTTGGCCTCGGAGAGGTTCCGGGTCGATGCCAAATAACCGATGAAGCCCCCGGCAAAGGTATCGCCGGCACCGGTTGGATCGAACACGTCTTCAAGCGGATAGGCCGGTGCAACAAAAATTGAATGTTCAGTAAACATGATGACGCCATATTCACCACGTTTGACGACCAGAGTTTTCGGACCCATGGTGAGGATCGCTCGTGCCGCCTTGCGTAGATTCGACTCACCAGAGAGCTGACGAGCTTCTCCTTCATTGATAACCAGAATCTGGACGTGTCGCAAGGTATTGAGGAGGGCCTCGCGTTTGCCTGAAATCCAGAAATTCATGGTATCACAGGCGATCAGTTGTGGATTGTGGACCTGCTTGAGAACCTCAAGCTGAAGTTCTGGATCGATATTGGCCAGGAACACAAACTCCGAATCACGATAAGACTCGGGCAATTGGGGATTGAACGTTTCGAAGACATTGAGTCGGGTATCAAGAGTATGGGCCTCATTGAGGTCATAACCGTAACGCCCTTTCCAGCGGAAGGTCTCACCTTCTGCCGTCTGTAGCCCCTGAAGATCGACACCACGTTCAACAAGGAGCTCTCGATGTTGCACGGGGAAATCGCTGCCGACGACGGCCACCAGACGGACATCCGTAAAGTAACTGGCAGAAGTCGAGAAATAAGTCGCCGAGCCACCGAGGGCATCATCAACCTGCCCAAAGGGGGTTTCGATCGTATCAAATGCAACGGAACCAATAACCAGAATACTCATAAACACATCTCCTGCAGGTTTAATATTTTATAATATATGTTTTTACGGGTAACAGCAATAACCGACTCATGATTGAACATATTTACCGATAAGCAGATCAAGATCCTCACGGGCGGTTTCGGGAATAGTTGACGGATCGGTGATGACCGCGTACTGAAGTGCGGAACCGCAGGCACACGATCGCCCCTGGGAAACCTTTCTGGCGGCGGCAAGGATAATCTGTCGGGCCATTACGACATTCTTGCGAATTGTCGCGACCACCGCCTCCACGGAGACATCATCATGCTCTGCGTGCCAGCAATCATAATCGGTCGCCAGCGCCACAGTTGCATAACAGATTTCTGCTTCGCGTGCCAGACGGGCTTCAGGAATATTGGTCATCCCAATGATATCCACGCCCCACGAACGGTAAATATTCGATTCGGCGCGAGTGGAGAAGTTCGGACCTTCGATGCAGATATAGGTGCCGCCTTTGTGCACTGTAGCGCCGGCGTTCTGAGCTGCGAGGTAGACCTGCTGTGCAAGGTCACCGCACACTGGATCGGCAAACTGGACATGACCGACAATGCCGTTTCCGAAAAAAGTCGAAGCACGTTTACCTTGGGTACGGTCAAAAAACTGGTCCGGAATCACAATATGTCCGGGAACAATCTCTTCGCGCATACTCCCGACGGCAGAGACCGAAATGATACGCTCAACGCCCAATTTCTTCATGCCATAAATGTTGGCCCGATAGTTAACTTCCGACGGTGTGAAGCGATGGCCACGTCCGTGACGCGGGAGAAAAACCATCTTGACTCCGTCAAGCATGCCGGTCACGTAGGCGTCAGATGGCTCCCCGAACGGGGTCGCAACCCGCACCGTCTGCACATCAGTCAACTCCTCAATTTCATAAAGACCACTTCCGCCGATAACACCGATAACCATTTCATATTCCTTTCAACAAATTCCTTGTTATTTCGTGAGTTTAATCTGTAAAACCGGATTTATCAAGTCGCCCTTTAAGTTGACCACAGGCAGCCGAGATATCCTGGCCTTTACTTGCACGACGGATGGCAACGATATCGCGACTGAGCAGGTACTTCTGAAATGCCTCGACGGTCGCGGCCAAAGGGGCTGCAAACCTGGAACCCGAATGCTCATTATAGGGAATCAGATTCACCTTTGCGCGCACGCCATGCAGCAGACGCACCAGTCGTTTCGCATCGTCGAGACTGTCATTGACGTCTCGAATGAGAATATATTCAAAGGTAATGCGCTGCTGGGGGCGTAAAGGAAAATCACGACACGCCGCCATCAACTGCGCCAGTGGATAGCGCCGGTTGACCGGCATCAGCCTGTCACGAACGACATCGGTTGTGGCATTCAGAGACACCGCCAGATTCACCTTGATTCGCCGACCAAGCTCAAGCATTTCCGGTACCAGCCCACAGGTCGACAAGGTCACCTTGCGTGAGCTGAAATTGAGTCCGGCCTCGGCATAAAGAATCTGCAGGGCGTCGACAACATGATCAAGGTTATGTAGTGGCTCACCCATCCCCATCAGGACGATATTGTTGATTGGGCCGTCCTTCAGCGCCGCACAGACCTGATTAACAATCTCAGCTGTACTCAGGTTGCGGGTCAACCCGAACTGGCCGGTCAGGCAAAAATCGCACTGCATGGCACAACCGACCTGGGCGGAGATACAGAGAGTCGTCCGCCCGGACTCCATCGGAATCCGAACCGTCTCGATCGACTCGCCGTCTTTTAGACGAAATAAGTATTTCCGGGTACCGTCACTGCTGGTTTCAACATGTTCCGGTGACCAGTCCGAGACAAACGCCCGTTGAGAAAGATCATCACGCAGCGTTCCGGCAAGATCTGTCATCGACGCAAAATCGGTCACACCACGTTTGTACACCCAACGCAGGATCTGGCCGGCACGGAACTTTTCCTTCCCCAAACCAGCCAGAAAATCGACCAGCCCTTCCGGTGTCAAGTCCCTGATGTCGATCTTCTCTTCCATTTGCGTCCTAACTAAAAAAGAGTCCCCCGGTACCGACCGGGGGACTCCAGACACTATCCTGTCTTTGACCGCGGTCTCCTAGAGCAGTTCAAGCCCGGAGAAGAAGTACGGGATTTCAAATGCTGCTGTTTCCGGTGCATCAGAGCCATGGGTGGCATTCTCACCGATAGATGTACCAAACTCTTTGCGCATGGTCCCGTCAGCAGCTTCGGCCGGGTTGGTTGCACCCATCAGGTCGCGCCATTTTTTGATGGCGCCAGCGGCCTCCAGCACCATGACGACACAGGGTCCGCTGCTCATGAAATCGGTCAACTCACCGAAGAACGGCCGAGCCTTGTGGACATAGTAAAAACCCTCGGCTTCGACTTTACTCATGTAAAGTTTTTTCAGGCCGACGACCTTGAAGCCCTCAGCATAAATGCGGGTCAGGATCTTACCGGCATGGCCTGCGGCGAAGGCATCGGGCTTAACAATGGCAAACGTTCTTTCCATAATAAAATCTCCTTGTCGATTCGGTCGGTGTAAAGCGCAGATTGATAACACTGCCACACGGAAAAGTCAAGAAACAGTGCAGGTCAACCGAGTGCGACATCGAGCAGCATCATCACCGCAAAACCGATCATGGTCCCCATGGTTGCCAGGTCGCCGTTCTGCCCGGCTTGAGATTCGGGAATCACCTCTTCAACGACAACAAAGATCATTGCGCCGGCAGCAAAACTCAGGGCATAAGGCAGCAACGGCTGGACATAAACCACCAGAACGGCACCGAGCACACCGGCAATAACTTCCACGACGCCACTGAGCTGACCAATCCAGAAACTCTTGAACTGCCCCATGCCGTCCCGACGTAAAGGGGCGGCTACGGCAAGGCCCTCAGGAAAGTTCTGAATCCCGATCCCCAGAGCCAGAACCGCCGCTCCGGTCAAGGTTGCGGACGGATTATCAGTCCCCAGAGCACCGAACGCGACACCAACAGCGAACCCTTCCGGTATATTGTGCAGGGTAATGGCGAGAACCAGAAGGGTGCTGCGACGCCAGCTGGTCGAGAGCCCTTCTGCCTCCGAGAGGGGGGCATTTAAATGCAGGTGAGGCAGGACCCGATCAATCAGACGCAGGACAATCGCCCCGCCTAGAAAGCCGGTGACGGCCGGAAACCATGCGCCAATCGGGTGATCTGCGGACATATCGATGGCAGGGGCCAACAGTGACCAGTAACTGGCTGCAATCATCACCCCGGCGGCAAAACCGAGCATGACATCGAGCAGTCGCCGATCAAAATCACGCCGCACGAAAATAACAGCCGCACCGCAAGCTGTCATCGCCCAGGTGAAGCAAGTTGCGAGGAACGCCTGCCCGACGGCGGGCATCTGTACAAACCAATCGGGCAACATAAGAATCCTCACGAAAGGGTCGGCAACGTATCCGTCAGATAGGAAAGGAACTGTTTGAGAGCGGTGCCACGATGACTGATCCGGTTTTTAATCTCCAGAGGCAATTCGGCCAGAGTCTGGCCATATTCGCGGACTAGAAACAAAGGGTCGTACCCAAACCCTTCATCGCCACGAACGGAAGAAAGGAGCACCCCACTCAGTTGGCCATTGAAGCGAGCCAGAATCCGGCCCGGTAGTGCCAGGACCATAACGCAATGGAATTCGGCCTGACGCTGATCCACGGCAATCGTGGCGATTTGCGAGAGCAGTTTGCGGTTGTTATCAACATCCGTCGCCATCGGGCCAGCATAGCGCGCTGAATGGACACCGGGTGCCCCCCCCAGCGCCGGCACAACCAGGCCGGAATCATCAGCCAGGGTCAAACTGCCGGTGAAAGCAGCCAGCGTCAGAGCTTTTTTTTCCGCATTTGCCAAAAACGTGTCACCATCCTCGACAACGTCAGGAGCGGCCGGATACTGATCGAGGCCGACGACATTGACCGGTGCATCCTTCAGTAACGCAATTATTTCGCGCAGCTTCCCCTGATTGCGGGTCGCAATCACCAGGTTGGTCATGACGAAGCCAGACAGATCTGCTGCAGGCGTTTTAATTCCTGACACCCCAGCATGGCAAGCCGGCGCATGGCATCCATTTCATCCAGGGTAAAAGGGGCCTCTTCTGCAGTCCCCTGCACTTCAACGAATCGACCGTCACCGGTCATAACAAAATTCATATCAACCGCAGCCCGGGAATCCTCACTGTAATCGAGATCCAGCATTGGTACCCCGTCGACGATTCCAACACTGATCGCCGCGACACTGTCGAGCAAAAGAGACTGGCTCAAACGCTTCTCCGCGAGAAGACGGTCAATAGCGTCGGAAAGTGCCACGTAGGCTCCGGTGATCGAGGCCGTGCGGGTCCCGCCATCGGCTTGTAAAACATCACAGTCGATCAGGATGGAGCGTTCGCCCAGTCGCTCAAGGTCGACGATGGCCCGCAGGGAGCGACCAATCAAACGCTGAATCTCATGGGTCCGGCCACCAACCTTGCCCCGGATCGATTCGCGGGCATTACGCTGATGGGTCGCACGGGGGAGCATTGCATATTCCGCTGTGACCCACCCCTTCCCTTTACCGCGGAGAAAAGGAGGAACTGTCTCTTCAATCGTGGCGGTGCACAAAACGCGTGTCCCACCAAATGAGACCAGAACCGACCCTTCGGCGTGACAGGTAAACCCTCTCTCGAAAAGAATCGGGCGCAGGGTTGAACCTGAACGACCGTCATGTCGTTTTAATTCTGTCGTCATAAATCTCCTGATTTCTGGCGTTTTTCACCGAATTTCTTTAAACCTGCAAACAGTGCCGCAGCAAAACGCTGCTGCCCCTCTGCAGCATCAAGGATTGGCCGGTCATCGGGATTGGTCAAAAAACCCGCTTCGACCAAAACCGTTGGCAAATCACCCTGCCCCATGGGCAGAAGCGGAGCCGACAGAATACCCTGGACGACAAAACCAGCCTGCGTTAATGCTGCCGATAGTATTTCAGCAAGTTTTTGACTTTCATCGACAGACGCCGGAGTATCCTCGTTGAGTTCTATAGGCCGCACATAAAGGAAAACCCCCTGTGCCTGTAACCCGAACGAGGATTGTGCATGCAAAAGCAGCAGCGCATCGACATCAGGTTGCGCGGCGGTGCGAAAACGATCCTCGAGACCAAGACCATAATCTGCGTCCCGGGTCAGATAGACCGGGATACCAAGTTCCATTTTCACCTGCTTTTGCAGATGTTGAGCCAGAGCCAGGGTGACATCTTTCTCCTTGACTCCATTCAGGCCAATCGATCCTGGATCCTGGCCACCGTGACCGGGGTCCAGAGCAATGGCGCGAAGTTGTGGCGCATCGTTCGGCTTCTCTTTCCGCAACAGAAAAGAGAACAGACGATCCATGGCCGAGGACTCATCAACGGGGGGCGAGACTCCGGGGTTGAGGTCTCGGTAAATAACGCGTACGTCAGCAAGGGGGATCAGGTGCTTACGAATGAAATCATCGGAAACCCGCAGGCGTCCATCGATAAAACGAGGCTTCTGCGCCAAGAGCTCAAACGACCCACCTTGCCTTAAAAAACGGCTACCGGGAGAGATCAGAGCCGTCCCGAATGCACCCTCAATGCGGTAGACATGTTCGACAGCGTTCCAGGTACCAGTCAACCGAAGGGGGGGCAACAGGTCATCAATGGCCACATAAGCCATGCCATCACGATGGTACACCTCGTCAATGACTGTAACCGGATCACCTTCAAGGGCAATTTCAACGGCAGCCAGTACCGAAACGGCGCCAAGCAGACCAAGGACCATACTCAGGATAAAAATACGCATTGAAACCCTCATATGGGGAAAAGATGTCACGGTTATACCGTGACAAATGAAAGGCTGTCAATTAACTCAAGATGGATTGACCGCAAGAGAACGGCCCTTGACCATCGGCCGGTTCAATGCCTGCAAAAAGCGACGGGTAAGTGTATGTTCAAGCTCCTGCAGTACGGCGTGGTTACCTGTTAAGGGATCGATCTGCCCACCAGCCGTCATACCATGGCCACCGCCGGTGCCAAGATCGCCAAGGGTGGCGCGCATCAATGACCCGGAGGCGGCATCAGCGACCGTTGTCCTTAACGAAAGGACTCCACGATCACCGCAACGACCGAGGCCAAAAACATAGTCGACCCCCTGCATCCTCAGTAACCAGTCGGCCATTTCAGCAACACTCTCCGGAGTGGGGGTGTCATAAAGATTAAATACCAGCACATTATCGTAGAGCCGGGTATTTTCGATGGCACGTGCAAACAGGGCGAAATAATCGGCAGGAACCTTGGCATGGGCGATATTAAATAAAATCTTGTTATTGCTGAGCTGGAGCAGGTTGAGATAGGCGGCCCGATCTGCCACCCCCCACTCGCGGCCAAGATCCTGCGTCTCCGATTTCACGGCATAAAAAAGGATTGTCGCCAATTTGGTGCCGAAATAGACTTCATTGCACAACAGGTATTCATAGAGAATGGTAGCACTGGCCCCGTAGTTTTCGCGGATATCGGACCAGCGGCAACGTTCGGTCTCGGCCCGCATCGGGTGATGATCGATCACCAGGTGCACCTCACGATCAACAGGGAATGAGTTATTTCCCGCCCCGGGCTGAGTGTCAACCATGCAAATAACACAAAATTCATCAAGATCCAGACTATTCAACGGCACGGCTTTGATCTCGAGTTGCTCAACCATGACCCGGTTCTCAGCCCTGCCGATAATGCCGCCAAAAGCGATGGTCGCATCCAGTCCGGCTTTCACTTCGAACAAGTGGCGCAAGGCAAAAGCCGCAGCCAGGGCATCCGGATCGGGATTATCATGAGCGACAATCAAAATACGCCCCTTCCCCCGTAACCAATTGAACAGGCCTGCTGAAAATTCCCGCGAACGGGTCAGGTCAATACTCATGTACGCCTCCCGACAAGAGATTGCAGTGACTTCTCGACGGCCTCTTTGGCTGACGAAACAAGATACACATCGGGCAGTGTGTGGGTCGGACGCCAGGAAAAGACCGCCCGTCCAAGTTTCAAGGCAATTGCCATTTCAGACAGGGTGCCGTATTCACCCTCTATGGAGATCAGAACCTCGGCGGTATGGGCAATAATAACATTTCGGGCATGACCCATGTTCGTCGGCACCGGAAGAGTCACAAAAGGGTTGGCGGCACTGGCATCCGGACCCGGCAGCAGACCGATGACCTCACCACCGGCCTCACAACACCCACGGGAGGCCGCCTCCATCACGCCACCCAGCCCGCCACAGACCAGGACAACATCCGCTGCAGCAAGCCGACGCCCAACCTCAAGAGCCAGAGTATAACCAGCAGAACTCGGATGGGCAGCGCCTATCACTCCGACAAGGTGTCGTCGCATTCGTTATAAACCTCGGGTTTTTTCAAACGTTGGGCAAACCGTTTTAACAACAGACTATTGGTCACCACCGACAGACTGGACAAGGACATGGCAAGCCCGGCAAATTCAGGTTTCAGATATAGCCCGAAATGTGGATAAAGGGCACCGGCCGCCAAGGGGATGCCGATCAGATTGTAAATAAAAGCCCAGAACAGGTTTTGCTGGATTTTTATCAGTGTTTTGCGACCCAGACGGACGGCACGAACCACATCCCGCATATCGCCGCGGACCAGGATAATATCACCTGTCTCCTTGGCAACATCGGTGCCACCACCCAGCGCAATACCGACATCGGCGGCTGCCAGTGCCGGGGCATCGTTGATCCCGTCGCCGATCATTCCGACCCGATAACCCTCGGACCGATAGCGAGCAACGATCTCCTGTTTCTGTTCCGGCAACACTTCTGCTTCAACCGTTGTAATCCCGAGCCTCTCTGCCGCAGCGAGCGCCGCCTCTTTACGGTCACCGGTCAGCATGACGCAAGGAAGACCCATCTGCTGCAGGGCGGTCACAGCTTCAGCTGCCCCCTCGCGAGGTTTGTCACGCAGAGCTATGACACCGAGAGCCCGACCAGCTTGCGCCAGATAAACGATGCTCTTCCCCTCCCCGGCCAGTTCACGCCCGATCGGACTTAAGCCTTTGAGGCTGACTGAGTTTTCCTCCAGCAGCCGCGCACTGCCAAGGAGAATGATTCCCCCTTCAACCTGACAACGGACTCCGTGACCGCCCGCCTCATCGCCGGAATCGGGAAACGGGACCACAAGACTTCGGCCCTCGGCACGTTTTAGAATAGCAACGGAGAGGGGGTGGTGACTGACTCGGGCGGCGGTGGCGGCTAAGATCAGGGTCTGATCGGTGGTCATGCCTTCTGCCCGAACAACATCGGTTACACGGAAAGCCCCCTCGGTCAGGGTACCGGTCTTATCGAACAGCATCAGATCGAGGCGAGCAATATTCTCCAGTGCCGCAGCTTTTTTAACCAGAATGCCGCTCTGCAGGGCAATGGCGCTGCCGATCATAATGGCGT
>DDWE01000136.1 GCA_002345625.1 Desulfuromonadaceae bacterium UBA2294
TGGCCCTGGACGAGGCCGAAAACGTGACCGGAAGCTCCTTGAGCTTTCTGCATTTTCTGGACGAGGAGCAGCGGATCATGACCATGCAAGCCTGGTCCAGCAAAACACTGCGGACCGGCTTCATGGTTCCTGAAAAAAAACTGCCCTATGACCTGAGGCATTCCGGGGTATGGACGGACTGCGTGCGCCTACGCCGCGCCGTGATCCACAACGACTACGCGGCCCTGGATCACAAGAAGGGGACGCCCACAGGGCATCCGGCGCTGGCCCGCATCATGCTGCTGCCCATCTTCCGCAGTGAAAAAATCGAGGCCATTGTGGCGGTGGGCAACAAGGTCACCGACTACACCGCCGAGGACGTGCAGGCCTTGACGGAGCTTGGCAACCTACTGTGGGACATTCTGGAATACAAGCGCGCCCAGGAGGAACTGGCAAAGAGCGAGGCCCTCCTGAACATGACCCAGCGCCTAAGCCGCATGGGCGGCTGGCAGTGGGACGTGGAGCGGCAGAGCATGACCTGGACCCGGGAGCTGTATCGTCTGCACGGATTTTCCCCGGACCAGTTCGAGCCGGGATCGCCCGAGCATATCAAAAACAGCCTGGCCTGTTACGAACCCGAAGACAGGGAGGTCCTTGGCAAGGCGTTCGAAACCTGCGCGGCCCTCGGCGTTCCCTATGACCTCGAGTTGACGTTCAACCCGCTTGGAGGAGAGCAAATGCGGGTCCGCACCAGTGCGGAAGCGTTGTGGGAGAACGGCCGCATATCCAAGGTGCTCGGTACCTTTCAGGACGTCACGGAAAAAAGAATGCTCGAACAGCGCTACGAAACCCTGTTTCAGCATATGCTGGACGGCTTCGCCCTGCACGAGATCATCTGCGACGCTGGCGGCCGGCCTGTTGATTACCGTTTCCTGGAGGTCAATCCGGCCTTTGAAAAGCTGACCGGGCTTAAGGCGTCGGCGATCGTCGGCAAAACCGTCCTGCAACTGCTGCCGGACACGGAGCCGTACTGGATTGAGACCTATGGGGAGGTCGCGACCACCGGCACTCCGAAGGCGATTATGAATTATGCGCGCGCCTTCGGTAAATATTTTGACACATATGCTTTTACCCCAATCAGGGGGCAGTTTGCGGTGGTGTTCAACGATGTGACCGAACAGAAACGGGTTGAGCTCGCTCTGCGCGAAAGTGAAGAGCGCTTCCACCGGATGTTTCAGGATCACAACGCGATCATGCTTCTGGTCGATCCGGTCACCGGGCGGATTGTCGATGCCAATACTGCGGCCTGCCGTTTTTACGGCTATCACCCTGAACAGCTTAAAACGATGGGGATCGATCTGCTCAATGTTGAGTCACCCAATGAAATTGGCCATGCTATGGAGCAGGCGCTGAGTGCGAAGGCCAATTACTTCGAATTCCGTCACCGCCTTGCTTCCGGTGAGATCCGCCATGTTGAGGTCCATTCGTCGCCGGTGCAGTTGCGGGGGCATACGCTGCTGTTTTCGATCATGCATGATATCTCGGAACGCAAACGCTCCAAAAAAGCTCTGGCCGACAGTGAAAAGAAATACCGTGTCCTGTTCGAAGATGCCGCGCACGGTTCTGCGGTTGCCGACGCTGAATCGGGGATTATTCTCGATTGCAACCGGACGCTGGCCCGTATGCTCGGACGCCGGGTCGAGGAGATCGTCGGCCAGTCGCAAAGTTTTCTCCATCCCCCCGGGTTGGCCAAGGACGGTTTGACCCGCAACTTCAGAGAGCAGCAAGATCGCGCGGATGCAGAGGTTATTGAAGATCAACTGATCACCAAAAGCGGGGAACTGGTTTATGTCGAGATTATGGCGACCCAGTTAGAAATTGACGGCCGGAACGTCATTCACGGTTTTTTCTACGACATCACTGAGCGGAAGCGGTTGATGGAGGAATTCCACCGTTCGGCCCAGCTTGCGGCCTTGGGAACTATTGCCGCCGGTGTGGCACACGAGATCAATAACCCGATGCAGGGAATCCTCAACTTCGCCGCACTGATTCATAAAGCCCCTGAAAACGTGGAGCGGGTCGGCAGCCTCGCCGAGCGTATCCTTAAAGAGGGCGAGCGGGTTGCGAGCCTGACCCGGAATCTGTTGCACTACTCCAGGGACACCAGGGGGGAGCTCATCTGTGTCGACATCGTTGCCCTGATCATCGAGGCGATCTCTCTGGTCCGGGTGAAGATCGACCAGCAGACGATCATCATTGACGTGGATATGCCACAAGAACCGGAGTCGATCCTGGTCCATCCCCAGGGGATTCAGCAGATTGTGGTCAACCTGCTCGACAATGCCTGTGATGCCCTGGACAATGTCTTCAGTGATTCCAGAACGAAAAAAATCCGCGTCAGTGGCCGGGTGATGCCGACTGAACCACACAGCAGCTTTGTTCTTCAGGTCGAGGATAACGGAATCGGCATCCCCGCCGAGAATCTTGCCCGGGTCCGTGACGCTTTTTTCAGCACCAAACTGTCGCAACAGGGGACCGGGTTGGGATTGGCGATTATTGGCGATATCATTGCCAAACACGATGGGACGATGAGTATAGAGAGCGTGGAGGGGGAATTTACCCTGATCAGTGTAGCGCTTCCCATGAGAACCTGTCTCCCCAACTCTCCGGCACCGGGCTGAGCTGGCGGTTCGGATTTATGCTGGTGGAGAGGTTTTCGATCAGTTGTTCAAGCTGTGCCAATGAAAATGGTTTTTGAATGATTTGGCAACCGAGCTCTTTAGCGTCTTGTGTCATGACCGGGGAGACCGTCCCCGACATGATGATCTGGTGATGGGGCTTCAGCTTACACCCCAGAAGGGATTGCTCGCGGATAAATTCCAGACCTTTGCAGGTGGGCATGTTCTGGTCAATGAGCAGGATGTCGGCACAGGGGTAGGTCTGTTCGCATAAATTGCTGTTGGCAGCCGAGCAAAAAGAAGGGTTTTCTGAGACGTACACCTCATGGCCGAGATCGGTCAGGTGGATAGACAGAGAATCCCGGATGCATTTTTCATCATCAATAATCAGAATTCTCAATTCCATGTTTCGACTCATCCCAACTCGATCCCTGCATTCACCAGACCAGAAAAGGAGCCCACTGCTCCATCAGGTCGTCACTTTAATTCCCCTGATTATGCAGCGAATCGAGCGCCTGAGTCAAATCTAAAGCCAGAGGCTCTTTGTCCATCTCGCCTTTCCGTAGAGCTAACGGCCGCTAACAGGTTGCCCTTATCGAAAGAAAACTTGAAGTACATCTTGGTTGAAATCACGACCGGAATCAGGCTCTCCCTCCTTGATGCCATTGTCGGTTTTTCACAAGTAACCTGGTAAGTGAATCCTGTTGAAATGATCAACGACTGGGTCGGGGGAAACCCCTTGAAAAATGGCACGTTGCTTGCTTTTTAATCCTGCAAATAACAGCGTTTTATTTTAGTTGGCGTCGTTGCGGTCCCTGGAGGGGTTTACTCATGCAAAGTTTGCGCACACTTGAGCATCTTTTTCACAGTCCACTGGTTGCTCACGCCACCATTGATGGCGCCGGACTGATTCGCAGCAGCAACCCCGCCTTTGCTCGGTTCACGCGTTATTCGACGCAAGAGCTCGAAGGGCTCCCCTTCTCGGTCCTGCTGCAGTCGCCGCTTCCCGATGCCACGGCCGATGTGCCGACCCGTCTGTGCTTTCGCGCCAGCGATGGCCGACTGCTCTGGGGCGACGCCTGCCTCTTCCCGCTCAGCGCTGTTGACGATACGTCAGACGGGTTCCTGCTTCAGGTTTGTGATCGCACCCGGAGCCACCTCGATCAGCAGCTGCACAAGGGGCGGGCGCAGGTGCTTGAGTTGCTTTACCGCGACCACAGCCTGCCCGAGATCTGCGAGACCATCGTCCGCTATATCGAGGCCCTCGGCGAGGGGGTGCGCTGTTCCATCCTGCTGCTCGATGCCGAGCGCAGCACCCTGCACAAGGCGGCGGCGCCGAGCCTGCCCGATTTTTACAGCGATGCCATCGAGGGGATGCGTATCGGTGACGGCGTCGGTTCTTGCGGCACCGCGGTCTTTCGCCGTGAACGGGTCATCGTTGCCGATATCCTGAGCCATCCTTACTGGCAACGGGCGCGACGTTTAATCGAGCGGACGCCGATGCGGGCCTGCTGGTCGGAGCCGATCGTCGCCCACGACGGCAATGTCCTCGGTAGTTTTGCCCTTTACTACGATACCCCGCGCGAGCCGCAGGCCGATGAGCTCGACCTGATTAACTCGGCGGCCTCGCTGACCGCCATCGCCATCAGCTACAAGCGTAGCGAGCAGGTCCTGCGCGATCTCGACCGGGCCAAGGATGAGTTCATCTCCACCGCTGCCCATGAACTGCGGACGCCGTTGACCGCCATCATGGGTTATGCCGATCTGCTCCTGGCAGGGGGTTACGATTCCGCTCTACAGCGTGAGTTTGTTTCCGAAATCTACGGTCGGGGCGAAGCGCTCGAGCGTTTGATTGCCGACCTGCTCGATGTCAGCCTTATTCAGGTTGGTCGTGGTCTGGCGTTCGAGATCAAACCGGTCCGGCTGTTGCCGATCGTACACAGAGTGGTTGGCCATTTTCAGCATAAAAGCCCGCTGCATCAGATTCAGCTGCGCTGCGGCGGTGGCCTCCCTGAGGTGATTTCCTGCGATGCCGGGCGCATGACCCAGGTGCTGGAGAACCTGCTCAGCAACGCGATCAAGTATTCTCCGCAGGGGAGTCCCATTGTGCTTGAGGTCCAGCAGGTGGGATCGATGTTGCAATTCTGTGTCAGCGATCAAGGGGTGGGGATGACCGAGGACGAACTGCGCCACGTCTTCGATAAATTCTACCGTGTCAACGCCTCGACCACTGCTCCAAGAGGGCTGGGACTCGGCCTCTGCATTGTACGCCAGATCATCGAGGGGCACGGCGGCGAGATCGTGCTCAAGAGCCGTCCACAGGAAGGGACCCGGGTCAGTTTCTCCCTGCCACTGTGATCTTTGCACGGAGATCGTGGGTCGCATCGTTTTATCAAACCTCGAATCCTTGCCGGGGAGCGTATGTGCGCTCCCTTTTTGTATGGCTACAGCCTGAAGTCGTGAATCGGTATCCGGGAGTGCAAGCCGATATTTTGCGCCGGTTGCAATCTGCCGAGCGGGTGATATCGTCGGAATGACAAGGGGGTGCAATATGATGCTCAAACCGGAACTGATCAGTTTCAAAATTTGTCCCTACGTGCAGCGCGCTGCAATTTTGCTCAACGAAAAAGCGGTGACCTACGATATCACCTACATCGACCTGAAGCACAAGCCCGACTGGTTTTTGCAGATTTCACCGCTGGGGAAGGTGCCGGTGCTGAAAGTCGGTGATGCCGTGTTGTTCGAGTCGATGGTGATCTGTGAGTACCTCGATGAGGTCAACCCGCCCTCCCTGCATCCGGCGGCGTCGCTGCGCAAAGCCGAAAACCGGGGCTGGATCGAATATTCCTCCGAGCTGTTCGTCGACCTCTATCGTCTCTGTCTGGCGCCGGACGCCGCGGAGTGCGACCAGCGCCGCGCCACCCTGCGTGGCAAGCTTGAGCGCCTCGAGGCGCAGCTTGCTACCGGACCGTTTTTCAACGGCCCCGATCTCGCCCTGATCGACGTTGCCATCGCCCCGGCATTTTACCGTCTCGACCTGCTGCAAGAGCTACAGCCTCTCGGATTACTGGCGCAGTTGCCAAAGCTGCAGGCCTGGAGTGCGGCCTTGCTGGATCGCGGTGCGGTCCGTGACTCGGTCGTCCCCGAGTTCCGTGAACTGTTCCGCGACTTTCTGGTCAGTAACGGTAGCTTTGTTGCCAAAGATCGGGTTGGGTGAGGCGCGCGTGCGGATATCGCAGACGTGAAAGGAGAACATTATGTCGACAATTCTGATCACCGGAGCCAACCGGGGGCTTGGCCTTGAACTGACAAAAGTCTTCGCCGGGCTGCAGTGGCGGGTCATCGCCTGTTGCCGGGAGCCGGAGCAGGCGGCTTTGCTGAAGGCCTGGGCCGGAGATGCGGCGGTCACCGTGCATCGGCTCGATGTCGGTGACGACCAGCAGGTTTCCGCTCTGGCCGAGCAACTGGCCGGGACGCCGATCGACATTCTGTTCAATAATGCCGGAGTTTACGGTCCGGAGCGGCAGGGGTTTGATGAACTCACGGTCGACGACTGGCTGGAGACCTTCCGGATCAATACTATCGCTCCGCTGCGTCTGGCCGCGGCCTTTGTCGAGTCGGTCGCCGCCAGTCAGCGGCGGATTATCGCCAGCATGGGGAGCGTCATGGGGAGCATCGCCGAAAACAGCAGCGGCGGTCATTACGCATACCGTACCTCCAAGGCGGCGCTACACATGGTGATGAAGGGGCTCTCTGTCGATCTTGCGCCGCGCGGCATCACCGCTGTGGCGTTTCATCCGGGGTGGGTACGCACCCGCATGGGGGGTGACGCGGCGCCGCTGCAACCTGAGGAGAGTGCGGCCGGTCTGACCGAGGTGCTGCTCGGACTGACCCCGTCCCAAAGTGGCCTGCTGCTTGACTACCTCGGCAACGTCCGCCCCTGGTGAAGCGGGTGCGGTCGATTTCATCTGTGCCTGGAGGCGTGCTCTGTGCAGATGGTGGGGGCTGAGCCCAGTTCCCAGCCTGGGTTGTAACGAAAGCATGGTTAAAATGCCGGGCCGGTTCTTTCTTGAGAGCCGGCCCGGTCTGCTTTATTGTGGAATACTCACTGTCGGTCGCAGTCTAATAGTTAGGTGTGGTGCCGTTGGCCTGTCTCGGATACAGAAAATACCTACGGCACTGATATTGCAAACATTCATCTTTTATTTGTCATTTGATGTTACGGAGGTGTCATGGGCCAGATTACGATTGTCTGTCCGCACTGCGATTACAGCAAGGACGTCGACCGGGCGCGGATTCCAGCCCGGGTCAAAAGCATCCGTTGTCCGTCGTGCCAGACGTCTTTCCAGCTTTCAGATCTGGCCGGTGCCGCCGTTCCGCCAGCTCCGGCGCCGGAGCCGACCGCGCCTGTGGCTGTGATCCCGGAACCGACTCCTGCGCAGCCGGAACCCCGCCATTTGCCGTTTGCCTTTACCGGCAATGCCCGTGAATATTTCGGCATCTGGATTGTTAACACCCTGCTCAAAATTGTCACCTTCGGCATCTATTCGCCCTGGGCCAAGGTCCGCTCCCGTCAGTATTTTTACGGTAACACCCTGCTCGAAGGTGCCAATTTCGATTATCTGGCCAACCCGCTGGCCCTGCTCAAGGGTTGGCTGCTCGGGGCGGCCCTGTTTATTATCTATACCCTCGGCTCCCAGTACAGTCCGCTGGTCGGCATGGGCTTCGGTCTGCTGGTGTTCCTGCTCATCCCATGGGTCATCGTCCGTTCCCGGCTGTTCAATAATCGCAATTCGGCGCATCGCAATATCCGCTTCAATTTTCGCCCGGCCTATGCCGAATCGTACAAGGTGTTTGCCGGCCTGCCGCTGCTCTCGATCCTGACCTTAGGCCTGCTGACCCCTTATAGCTACTACCGGCAGAAGCGGTTTTTGATGGAGAACAACAGCTTTGGTCAGTCGCCTTTCGGTTTCGATGCCCGGATCGGCGATTTTTATCTGGTCTTTTTGAAGATCTTCGGGCTGGTGATCCTCGCCCTCATTGCCTTTGCCGGCAGCACCGGCGCTCTGGCGTCGTTGCAACCCGATTTTTCTCCCGATTCGGATGTAGTTATTGGCGCCTTGGTGCCGGTGATCATCCTCGGTTTTTTTCTTGGTTATTTTTTGCTGTTTATCTACTCCTACGTCCGGATCAGCAACCTGACCTGGAACGGAACCCATCTCGGCGCCAACCGTTTCATCAGCACCATGCGGGTGCGCGATATGAGCTGGATCATGTTCACCAACGTCCTCGCTTCGATCCTCTCCGTCGGCCTGCTGGTCCCCTGGGCCTCGGTGCGACTGGCCCGCTATCGGCTGTCACGTCTGACCCTGTACTGCGCCGGTGATCTCGACCACTACCTCAACGCCGCTGTGGAACCGACCAGCGCTGCCGGGGAGGAGATCGGTGATATTTTCGGCGTCGATCTGGGTTTCTGATGCAGATCGAAGGCGATTACTACGATGGCCAAAGCTCGCTGCGGCACCGTGTCACCTTGCGTCTGAACGACCAGGGGTTGCAGATCAGCGGCATCGGGGTGGAGATGCTCTGGCCGCTTGCCGACATCACCGTCGCCTCGCCCCTCGGTTCGATCCGCAGCTCGATCTACCTGCCTGATGGGGCGAAGTGCGACTTCAGTGACAAGAACTTCGCCCGCCAGCTGGCGCAACGGCAGGGGCGCGGTGGGTTTTTTCGTGGGGTCCATCGTTGGGAAAACAGCCTCAAGTTCGCTTTTGGCGCTCTGGTTCTGACCATTGTTTTGATCATGGGCTTTGTCCGCTACGGGCTGCCGCTGTTGGCCGAGCAGGCTGCCTATGCCATCCCGCCGGCTGCCGAGAATGCTCTGGGCAAAGAGACCCTGCAGATTCTTGACCGGGCCCTGCTCGAGCCTTCCGGACTCGATCCCGACCGGCAGGCCGAGCTGGAACAGCTGTTCGTCAAGGTGGTCGCCGCCCTCGATGCCACCGAGCGCCCCTACCGCCTCGAGCTGCGCAGCGCGGATGAGGTTGGGGCCAATGCCTTTGCTCTGCCGGGCGGCACAGTGATCATGACCGACGAACTGATCGCTGTCGCCGAAAATGATGATGAGATTGCCGCCGTTTTGGCTCATGAAGTCGGCCATGTGCGCCACCGCCACGCCATGCGCCAGGTCATCCAGAGTTCGGCGGTCGGCCTGATTGTCGCCACCTTGACCGGTGATGTCTTCTCCGTCACCTCCATGGCGGCAACCCTGCCGACCATGCTGGTCGATGCCGACTTCTCCCGTGACATGGAGCGGCAGGCCGACGATGTTGCGGCGGAATATCTGGTCCGGCAAGGGGTGCCGGTCGATCACTTCGCCACCATCCTCACCCGCATTGAGCAGGCGCACGCCGAAAAGACCGGAGCCGATCAAGATCGGCAGCAGCAAAGCGGCAAGCGCGTGACCGATTATTTCTCCTCCCACCCACCGACGCAGGAACGGATCGAGCGCCTGCGGCAGCAATAATGCATTTGAATCAATCGTCGTTCAATGCAAAGGGGACCGGCTACTTGAGCCGGTCCCCTTTGTCTCTCCGTGCGGTCAGAAGCTGAAGCTCTCGCCCGGCTTGAGCACCGCGACTTTGGTGGCGGTCTCGGCTTCGACGCGCGCTTTCCAGCTTGTTGCATCCTGATTGAGCAGGTCGAAGGTGTTGTAGTGGATCGGGATGACCGTCTTCGGTTGCAGCATCTTCACCGCCCGCAGGGCATCATCGGGGCCCATGGTGTAGTTGTCGCCGATGGGAATCACCGCCACGTCGAGCCCTTCCTCGCCGATCAGCTTCATGTCGCCGAACAGGCCGGTGTCCTGAGCCATGTAGATCTTCTTGCCATCATTGGTGCTGAGCAGAAAGCCGGCCGGGTTGCCGCCGTAGGAGCCGTCGGGGAGCATGGAGCCGTGCAGGGCCAACGTGAGCTTGAGGTAGCCAAACGGGTGTTGATGGCCGCCACCCAGGTGCTGGCCGTGGAGTTTTTCGAGCCCCTGTTGCGCCAGCCAGGTGACGATCTCGTGGTTGGCGATGACCAGCGCGCCGGTGCGCTGGGAAATCCAGATCGCATCGCCGATGTGGTCGCCATGGCCGTGACTGACCAGGATAAAGTCAGGGGAGACCTTGTCGGCCGTGGTCGAGGCGGCCGGGTTGCCGGTGAAAAACGGGTCGATGACCAGCTGGTGGCCGCCGGTCTCAAGGCCCAACGTGGCGTGGCCGTACCAGGTGAGAGTGTTCATCGCTTGTCTCCTTAAGTCGGGTTGAACAGGAAATCGATGCGGTTACGAGTATAGCAATGCAAATAATGAAAGGGGGGCAGGGTTGTCGAGTATGTACCGCAACCTGCCCCCCCTTGTTATGGGACTCTTTTTCGCTGTGACTAGCCGGTTTCATCGTACCGGCAACCGAGGTCTTCGTCGGTCAGCAGCCCCGAGCAGTCGGGGCAGACCAGCTCGCCGTTGTCTTCGCGCTTGATCAGCTCGTCTTCGTCATAGTTTAATCCACATTGGGTACAAGGAGCTTCTTTCATAGCGACCTCCTTTGGTTACTGCAATTCTATCACAAACCGGGCCGCGGGGACGGCTAGCGCGTCGTCGTTAGCCAGTAGTATCCGTAACCCGGAACCACCAGGCTCCCCTTGAACAGATCCGGAACTTCACCGCGGACCAGATCGACCAGCTGGCGGTGGTCACTCCCCCACTGACCGACGTCGGCCAGGTTGAGGTGTTGCGGTTTCGGGCTGAAGTTGGCGACCACCAGCACCTGTGAGCCGGGCTGGCCGAGATTGTAGCGGCCAAAGACAAACAGGTGCGGATTCTCAACCTCGAGCAGCTCACGATTGTTGAAGTCGGCAAAGACCTGGATCTCCTTGCGTACGGCGATCATCCGTTTCAGGGCACTGAAGATCCGGTACTCGACGCTGCCGGGGGTGTTGCGCAGGGCGGCCTTCTCCCAGTCGATGGCCGGCCGGTGCACCCAGCGGCTGTCGCCCTGTTTGTTCGGATCGTTGCGAAAGGAGTCGTCGTTCAGGGTGCCGAGGGCGTCGCCGTAATAGAGCAGCGGAATGCCGCCGAAGGAGAGGATCATCCCGTGCAGCAGCAGGATCAGCTTGATGGCGTCGTCGATCGATCGGTCGTCGTTGCTCTCCAGTCCATACTCGAGACCGACCAGGGAGGCGAGCGCCCCGGAGATGCGGGTGTCGCCGGTCTTGCTGTTCTGGCCAAACGGCAGACCACGGGCATGGGAATCGTCAAAGCGGCCGGTGAAGTAATCGACCAGAAACTGGCGGTGGCTGGCCGGTTCGTAGCCGCACAGATCGATATCGCGGTCATCGAAGCCGAGGCCGATATCATCGTGGCAGCGGATGTAGTTGAGCCAGGTGGCGCGTTCCAGCTTGACCGGCAGGCTTTTGATCCCCTGGTTGAGCAACCGCGCGTTTTTGGTCGCCACCGCATCCCACAAAAGGGCCATGAAGGTGGCGTTGTAGGCG
>DDWE01000063.1:0-3727 GCA_002345625.1 Desulfuromonadaceae bacterium UBA2294
AACACCCATGGCAAGGGGACGGTGCAGTCGATTATCGATCTCGACCGGGGGTTGCCGTTTCGCTATATGGAGCAGTACAAACCCCTCGGCGCCCTTAAGGTCACAATCCAGAAGTTTTACCGGGTCAGTGGCGCCTCAACTCAGTTTCGGGGTGTCGTTTCCGATATTATTCTGCCCGATCGGTTCGGTCATCTTAAGACCGGGGAAAAGCACCTGAAATATTCCCTGCCCTGGGATACAATCCCCGCTGTCGCGTACACCCCCTGGAGTCCGGCCCTCGACCTGCCGCGACTGAAGGCGGAGAGTGAGAAGCGGGTTGCGGCCGACCCTGATTTTCAGCGCATCAGTCGTGAAGCCGAACGTGCCCGGTTGCGCAGCGAAGTGACTCTGCGCTCGCTTAATATTGATGACTTTCGCAAGGATCGTGAAGAGGCCTTGCGTGATGAGACGCCGGAAGATAGCGAATCGGCGCCGCATGGCAAAATGGGGAGCGAGACGGCACCCGACTGGCAGGCCGAGGTGAAGAAGGATCCGTACGTTCGCGAAGCGGCCAACCTGCTCGGAGATATGCTCTCTCCGGTTAAAAAGTCAGCTGTTGTCGGCAAATAGACTTTGCCTGTGACGGATAATGGTCTTGATTTCAATCGGCGAGAGGCTTATTCTCCCTAATTATTTTTAATGATCAAGCCGGGTCAAGCCCGGGTGGATGCATGGTTCTCAGGAGGTTGTTATGAAAACAGGCTGTAAGCACCTGCTGCTCGGGCTGGCTCTGGTCGCTGTTGCGGCAGGGAGCGGTTGGGCGCAGACGCGCTATGTGACGGATCAACTGATCATTACCTTGCGCGAGATGCCCGACGATGCTTCTCCCTCGATCCGCACCTTGCGGACCGATACTGCAGTCGAGCTGCTGGAAGAGGGTGAGACCTACCTGAAAGTCCGTACCAATGACGGCGCCGAAGGGTATGTCAAGAAGCAGTATTTTACTGAAGAAACGCCGAAAACGACGATAGTGGCCGGGCTCAAGATTGAGCGTGATCGTTTGCAGCAGGAGGTCAATGCTCTTAAAGGCCGCGTCAAGGAGCTGCAATCAGGTAATGCTGCCGGAACGGCTGAGTTGGAGCAGAGCCTCGCTGAACAGACGCGGCAATTGGCACAGAGCCGGAAAGAGGCGGAGACCGCCAGCGCCGAGCTCGCCGCTCTGCAGAAAAAATTTACGACGCTGGAGCAGAGTGCCGGCAATGTCTTGCAGGTGGTCGGCGAACGCGAAAAACTGCTGACGGATAACGAGCGCATGACAGCGGAGCTGGAGACCCTCCAGGGTGAAAATGCCTGGCTGGTGCGTACGACCATCGCCAAGTGGGCACTGACCGGCGCCGGCATCCTGTTTGTCGGCTGGATTATGGGCAAGGCCTCGCGGACCCGGCGTCGCTACTGAAATTGCTTGTGGTTGTGAACTCACTGCGCCCCCTGCCGGTTATCTTGACGGACAGGGGGCGTTTTGTTGCGATCTCTACCACGGCCGAACGACGCAGGAAGCACGAGGCAGACTCCACAGTCAGAGTGTCCTCGGGTTTATCCTCTGTTTTAGTGCGAACAAATGCGGGGAAAAGCCAGCTAGAGCCAAAACACAGGTTTCACGCAAAGCCTCAAAGCCGCAAAGGCGCAAAGAAAGCTCAGCCTGAAACAGAACTTTTCCCGTTTTGCCTAGTGAAGTTAGTCGCTTTGCATGAAAATGAAGTGATGTCAGCCAGCCTCCTTTTGGGCGAATGCACCGAAAAAAGTGGCACAGCCTCTTTGAATTGTGACAGTATGGGTAATAGTTGTGCCGGGCGGCGTCCCGGCAAAAAGGCAGGTCATGGCGGTTCTGTGTAAATATGGGTCTGAGTCCTGGCCGGTAAATCTGCCGCAGGCGCAGGTATTGTCTGCGTTACAGCAGCCGATCCCCGATCCGCAGACGGCGGTTGCTGCGGCGCTTGATGTGCCGCTGGGGAGCCGGCGGCTTGAGGAGCTGGTGCGACCGGGGGAGAAGGTGGTCATTGTCACCTCCGACATTACCCGTTACACCGGTAGTCCGCTCTACCTGCCGCTGCTGGTTGAGCGATTGCACCGGGCCGGCGTTGCCGATGCTGAGATCGAGATTGTCATCGCCCTCGGCATCCATCGCCGGCAGAGTCCAGCTGAGCACCAACAGATTGTCGGACCGCTCTACGGCCGGATCAAGGTCAGCGATCATGACTGCGATGATGCCGCGCAGCTGGTCGATCTTGGGACAACCGCCAGCGGACTGCCGGTGCAGATCAACCGCACCGTTGCACAGGCCGATCGGGTCATTGTCACCGGTACCGTCGGACTGCATTATTTCGCCGGTTTCGGTGGCGGCCGCAAGGGCCTGGTCCCCGGCGTTGCCAGCCGGACCACCTGCATGGCGACCCATTTTTCCATTTTCAATCCACCGGAAGCAGGCGGTCGTCACCCTGGTGCCGTCACCGGTAACCTCGATGGCAACCCGGTGCACGCGGCGATTCTGGAAGCCGCACGGATGGTCAAACCTGACTTTCTGTTCAATACGGTGTTGACTCCGGACAAACAGATTGCGACCGCTTTTGCCGGCGATCTTAATCTGGCTCATCTGGCCGCCTGCGACCTGGCGCGGAAGCTCTACACGGTGCCGCTGGAGCAGCCGGCAGAGCTGGCGGTGGTCTCCTGTGGCGGCCACCCCAAAGACATCAACTTCATCCAGGCGCACAAGGCGTTCGATTACGGTGTGCGGGCCCTGGTTCCCGGCGGCACCCTGATTCTGCTCGCCGCCTGTCCGGATGGTTTCGGTAATCCGACGTTTGCCGACTGGTTTCGTTACCGGGATCTGCAGGAGTTCGAGGCGGCGCTGCGGGCGCGCTACGAGATCAACGGTCAGACCGCCCTGGCAACACTGGACAAAGCGCAACACTACCGGACGATTCTGGTCAGTGGCTTTTCCGCACAAGAGACGGCGCTGCTCGGTATGGAGAAGGCTGAATCGCTTGACTGCGCCTTGAAAATGGCCTATGAAAAGCTGCCGACGACGGCGCGCACGGTTGTGATCCCGGATGGCGGCACGTTGCTGCCGGTACCGGTATGAAAGACCTGCCTCACACAAAGCCACAAAGTCACTAAGAGGTCAGAATCGTGATAAAGAGATTCTCTTTGTGGCTTCGTGTCTTGAGTGAGTGTAACGAACGAGTGTGAGACGGTTTTTAGGTTTTAGATTTATCAAACCCGCAAGCGAGCATCGCTTCGGTGAGTGAGGTATGAATGCTGACCCAACAGAATATCGAAAAGTTACGGCAAATCGTCGGCGCCAAACACGTCTCTTGTGAGAAGGCCGATCTGATCTGCTACTCCTACGACGCCACCCAGCAGAAGTTTCTGCCCGATGTTGTCGTCCATCCCGGCGCCACCGCCGAGATCAGCCAGATCATGCGGCTGGCCAACGCGGAGAAGATTCCGGTTTTTCCGCGCGGTGCCGGCAGTGGCTTTTCCGGTGGCTCACTGCCGACCAAAGGCGGCATCGTCCTGTGTACTGAGCGTCTTGACCGGATCATCGACATCGACGAGGAGAACCTGGTCGCGGTGGTCGAACCCGGCGTCGTCACCGAGCAGTTTCAGCAGGCGGTGGAGAAAGTCGACCTGTTCTATCCGCCTGATCCGGCCTCACTGAAGTTTTCCACCCTTGGCGGCAACGTCGCCG
>DDWE01000063.1:3912-13478 GCA_002345625.1 Desulfuromonadaceae bacterium UBA2294
TGGTGCTGTTCGATTCCATCGACGGTGCCGCCCAGGCGGTCTCCAATATCATCCGCAACCGGATCATCCCCACCACTCTTGAATTCATGGACGGACGCACCCTCGATTGCGTGCGCCAGGCGACCGGCCTGCAGGTCCCCGATGCGGCCCGGGCGGTGCTGATCATCGAGGTCGACGGTGACCGCGAGTTTCTCGACAAGCAGGCGCAGAAGATCGTCGAGATCATCCAGCCCCTCGGCGTCGTCGAGACCCGTATTGCCGAAACCCCGGCCGAGAGCGAAGCCCTGTGGCAGATCCGGCGCTCGGTGTCGGCCTCCCTGCGCAAGGTCAATCCGGACAAGTTCAACGAGGATATCTGCGTGCCGCGCAGCAAGGTGCCGGAGATGATCCGCCGCATTGATGCCATCAGCGCCAAGCACAGTGTCGCCATCGTCAACTTCGGTCATGCCGGCGACGGCAACATCCACGTCAACATCATGATCGATAAAAAGATCGCGGGCGAGTTGGAGAAGGCGGAACAAGCGATTGAAGAGGTGTTCAAAGAGGCGCTGGCTTTAGGTGGTACCATGAGCGGCGAACACGGTGTCGGCATCGCCAAGGCGGCTTACATCCCGCTGGAGATCTCGGAGCAGGCGGCGGTCTACATGAAGACGATCAAGAAGGCGCTCGACCCGAACAACATTCTCAACCCTGGGAAGATCTTTTTGGAGGAATAGGTTTCAGATATCAGGTGTCAGGTGTCAGGTTTTCCTGAGGCCTGAACCCTGATTCCTGATTCCTGAATATAAAATGGCCAAGCTGAAAAAACTCGAAGATTACCGCGACGAGATCGACCAGTGCGTCAAGTGCGGCGCCTGCCGGGCGCACTGCCCGGTGTTCGGTGCCGAGAAGCACGAAGGGCGCGTGGCGCGCGGCAAGGTGGCCCTCGCCCAGTCGCTGCTTGATGGCGAGATTGCTCTGGAACCGAAGGTGCTGGAGGACATGAGCCAGTGCCTGCTCTGCGGCAGCTGCTACGCCCAGTGTCCGAACAAGGTGCCGACGGAGGAGATCGTTGCCGCCGCACGACGGCGCATCGCCGAAGCCCAGGGGCTGTCGACCTTCGGCAAAGGGGTGGCAGCGGTGGTCGGCCGGCCGAAGCTGATGAACGCTCTGGCCAAGACCAGCGGCGTCTTCGCCAGGCTACTGTTCAAGAAGATCCCGGAGAACAGCGGCCTGCGCCTGCGCTTCCCGGCCCCGTGGATCGAGGCCGGGCGCACCCTGCCGCCGATTACCGCCAAACCGTTTCGCGAACAGGTGCCGGAGATCATTCCGGGTCAGCCGGGAATGCCGACGGTCGCCTTTTTCACCGGCTGCGGCATCAACTACATGTATCCGGCCGTCGGTGAGGCGTTTCTCAAGGCGCTGAAGTTTCTCGGTGTCACCGTCATCATTCCCAAAGATCAGGCCTGCTGCGGCCTGCCGGCAGTCAGTGCCGGCGCTGCTTCCACCGTGGAGCAGCTGGCGGAGCAGAACCTGACGGCGCTGACCCGGCACCCGGTCGATTACGTGGTGACCGCCTGCGCCTCCTGCAATGCCGGCATCGGCAAAGTCTACGCTGATCTCGGCGACGATTACGCCGCTCTGGCGAAAAAGACCCGCGACATCTTCGTCTTTCTGGTCGAGCTCGGCCTGGCGGAGAAACTCGCCGCCCTGCCGAAAAAAGCGGAGCGCAAGCGCGTCACCTATCACGACCCCTGCCACCTGCGCACCCGTGGCATCACTCAGGAGCCGCGGGCGATCCTCAAGGCGCTGCCGCAGGTCGATTATGTTGAGATGTCGTCGGCCGGGACCTGCTGTGGACTCGGCGGCACCTATTCGGTCTACCATTACGACACCAGCAAAAAGATCGGCGCCAAAAAAGCCGGGCATATTGCCGATAGCGGTGCCACTCTGGTCGCCACCGACTGTCCGGGCTGCATCATGCAGCTGCAGGATAGTATCAATCACGCGGGGGGCAAGCAGCAGGCGGTGCATATCCTCGAACTACTGGCCGAAGCCCTTCCGGAGTGAGGTCGGCGCGAAGTCGCTAACAGTGCACATCCAAAAGGCCCCGTTGACAACAGCGGGGCCTTTTGCCGTTTAGTGAAAGCTTGGACCTGAATTGAAACAAATCGTTGCATATATATTCAGTAAATGATATATTTACACCCAACTGTTTCAGGAGGTGTAGCGATGATATCCCTGTCAACCGGCGACCGCTGGTTGTTTGACCAACTCTCCGAGCCGGCCTTTCTCCTCGATCCGCAGCGACAGATCCTTGCGGTGAATCCGGCGGCGGCAACCCTGTTTAATGTCAGTGAAGCGCACGTGCGTGGTCGCCGCTGCTCGACGGTCACCGGCTTTGCCCGTTGTGAGAGCTCCTGTGCTTTTGATGAGGTCGTGCGCAGCGGGCAGGGGAAGAAATCCCTCGATCTTGAATGCCTGCAAAGCTGTGACGGCAGCAGTCTGTGTGTTGAGTTGACGCCGCTGCGCGATGCCGAAGGGCAGGTCGTCGCGGTGCTCGAGTTGATGCATGACGCCAGTATCGTCCGCACCCTGACCGATCGACTTGAACAGAAGCAGGCCCGCCTGCGTACGGAGATTGAACGTTCCCGCACTTTGGTCAACTCCATCGCCGATGGTGTTTACAGCATCGACCTTGACATGTGCCTGACCAGTTTCTCCCGTGGCGCTGAGCTGATGACCGGTTACAACGAAGAAGAGGTGCTCGGTCGCAAGTGTTTTGAAGTCTTCCGGACCAGTGTCTGCGACACCGATTGCCCCCTGAAATGGACCTTGAAGAATGAGCAGCCGGTGCAAAACTGCTCGGCGGCCATTATTGATAAGCAGAACCGGCGGATCCCCGCCTTTCTCTCCTCCGATCTGCTGCGCGACAGCAACGGTGATATCTGCGGTTGCGTCGGCATCATCCGTGACCGTAGCGAGGTTGAAAACCTCAAGGCGAAAATGCACAACGAGTACACCTTCTCCGACTTTGTCGGCAAGAGCAAGGTGATGGGGGAGATTTTCGACCGGGTCCGGACAGTGGCCGCGACCGAGACGACGGTGTTGATCGCCGGTGAAAGCGGCACCGGCAAGGAGCTGCTCGCCCGTGCCATCCATTACAGGTCGGCGCGCAAGGCGGGCGCCTTCGTCAAGGTCAACTGTGCGTCTCTGGCCGAAACCCTGCTTGAGAGTGAACTGTTCGGTCATGAGAAAGGTGCGTTTACCGGGGCGGTGAAGTCGAAGCCGGGACGCTTCGAGCTGGCCAATGGCGGCACCCTGTTTCTTGACGAGATCGGCGACACCTCATTGGCGTTGCAGGCCAAGCTGCTGCGGGTATTGCAGGAGCGCGAGTTCGAACGGGTCGGGGGCATCCAGACCTTAAAGACCGATGTCCGGGTCATCGCCGCGACCAATCGCGATCTGCAAAAACTGATCGCCAGCGGTGATTTTCGTGAGGATCTTTATTATCGGTTGTGTGTGGTGCCGGTTCATTTGCCGCCACTGCGTGAGCGCCGCGAGGATATTCCCCTTCTGGTTGAGTACTTTGTACAGAAGTTCAATGCCCGCGGCGAGCGGATCAGGGAAGTCTCCAGCCGCGCCATGGCCCAGCTGATCAACTACGACTGGCCCGGCAACGTGCGTGAACTGGAGAATGCTATCGAACACGCCTATGTCACCAGCGTCACTGACCGTGTCGAGCGGCGCTTCCTGCCGGCGGCGATTCAGCAGGCTGCCGTAGCCAGTGAGCCCGATCCGGAAGGCGACCAGTTCTGTGCCAGCGAACGTGAGCAACTGATGCAGGCGCTGGACCGGCATCGCTGGAAGAAGGCACCGGCGGCACAAGAGCTCGGGTTGAGTCGGACGACACTGTGGCGGAAGATGAAACAGTACGATCTGGTTTAGTTTTGGTATGACGGTTTCCCCGCTGTTCAAAACATTAAATCAAAACCCGGGGGTTCCGTCTTCGCCATGGCTACGCCGAGACAAGCGCGGCCCCCGACGCCGCCCTACTCTTTTGTTAAGCGACAAAAGAGTAGGCAGAAAAGCGCTTGACCTGGCGGTCGGCACTTTCCGTAACGGATCGGGATGCAATGATCAACGCAGCCAAGTGTTCCGTCCGCGGCATCCATCACCAGATGCCTTTGCGAATCTTCGACGTGGTCACTATCGATGAGTGGGCAGGGTCATAAGAGACAATGGTTTTTGTGAGTCAAAACCGAAAACCAGTAAGTAAGCTAAACTGGACCAGTCGTCCGGAAGTCCCTTGTTCATGGGGCACTGACGGAAAAACAAACGGCCCGCAATGCACTTGGCATTGCAGGCCGGATTATGTTTGGCATACGGTGACGATCCGCCCGGGTCCTAGGCCGCTCCCGGCTCCTTTTTCGGCAGGAACTGCTCAAAAGCCTTCTTGTCGTTGCAGCAGCGGTGCGCCTCTTCAGGGTTGATGGTTTTCGCCTTGAGCAGGTCGAGGACGTGCTGATCCATCAACTGCATTCCGTCACCTTTGGCGGTCTGCATGATCGACGGGATCTGGAAGGTTTTCCCTTCACGGATCAGGTTACTGATCGCCGCGTTACCGATGAGGATTTCCAGGGCTGCGACCCGCCCCTTGCCATCGGCGGTCTTCATCAGCTGCTGGCAGATGACGCCGCGCAGACTCTCACCGAGCATGGTCCGGACCTGCTCCTGTGAATCTTTCGGAAAGGCGTCGATAATACGGTCGATGGTCTTGGCTGCCGAGTTGGTGTGCAGGGTACCGAAGACCAGATGGCCGGTCTCCGCTGCGGTCATCGCCAGGGAGATGGTCTCCAGGTCACGCATCTCGCCGACCAGAATGACGTCAGGGTCTTCGCGCAGTGCAGCGCGCAGGGCGTTGGCAAACGATTGCGAATGGGTGCCGATCTGGCGCTGGTTGAGTAGCGATTTCTTGTTTTCGTGGACGAACTCGAGCGGGTCCTCAAGGGTGAGAATGTGCTCCTTGCGGGTGGTGTTGATCAGGTCGATCATCGCCGCCAGAGTGGTCGATTTGCCACTTCCGGTCGGTCCGGTGACCAGAACCAGCCCTTTTTTCAGTCGCGTCAGTTTGCGAATCCCCTCCGGCAGTTTCAGGTCGTCGGCAGAGAGCACCTTGCTCGGAATGATCCGAAAGACTGCCGCGATGCCGCGGTGGGTCTGCATCAGGTTGCCGCGAAATCGCGCGACCCCCTCAAGAGCATAGGCAAAGTCGAGATCGCTGGTCGTGTCGAAATGCTCCCGTTGCTCTTCGTTGAGAATCTCAAACAGCAGCGCCGCAGCTTGCTCATGGTTTAACGGTGGGTAGTTGAGGGGGACCATCTCGCCGTGCATACGAAAGATCGGCGGGGCGCCGCTGGAGATATGCAGGTCACTGGCACCCTGCTGCCGCAGCAGTTTGAACAGACTGTCGATCTTGGCCATAAAGTTCCTCACAGGATTGATTTCAGCAAGACATCCCAACTGCAATAGCAAAAAGTGGGCCGTCACCAGCGAAAATGGATAACGGCCTGATTGCGGGCATTGACGGAATTTGCGGGCAGCGGCCATAGTCGTGGCGCACACTTTTCGTGGCACACAGTTGTAACACATTTCTATTGGCAGAGCCAACAGCGTGGGCTCAGGAGAGGATCACGAACCGGTGGTAAAAGAGTGGATGTCGCTTTCGACCGGGTTGCCGTTGTTGTCGGTGGTGACCACTTTCCAGTAGTAAGTGGTGTTGGGGGCAAGCCCGTTCACGGTGTAGGTGGCATTGGCGCTCACCGAGGATGTCTCACCGGCACCACCGCAGCCGGCGAAGGCCGTGAGGCCGGCTAACGATGCGGTGACGGCCAGCCAGGCCAGGGCCCGCCGCCCGGTGCGGCGGTAAAAACAGGGCAACAGGCCGACCGCGAGGACGAGGCCGCCGGATTGAGTGAACTGCAGGACAAACTCGAACAACGGGCCAAAGAAGATCTTGTTGTCAGCGATTGTGAGCGTCATGGTCAATTGGTCACCGTCTGGATCCTCGCCCTGATACCAGTGGAAAACAACACCAGATGTTCTGGGCTGGCCGGTGGCGCCATCAACCGGTGCGGTGAGGATGGCGACCGGTGGTGCCGTGTTGCAGGTCCCTTGCAGGGCAATGGCAAGGTTTGGTTGCCGGGGGTCGTTGCTGTTGATCTGTAGCTGACGGGAGAAAGGGCCCGAAACGGTCGGTGTAAAGCTTAGATTGAGGACGCAAGTGGCATCGGCTGCGAGCGTCGCCGGGCAGTTGTTGCTGACGAGCGTGAACGGGGGGAGAAGGTCGGTCAGAACAAAAGAAAGGTTTAAGTTGGCGCCACCGACGTTATCGAGACGTAACGCCAGGGTGCTGCCGGTATTTTGCGGAACGTTACCGAAATCGACGACGTCATCATTCTCCGGCGCACCCGGTGTGTAAACGGCGAGACTCGGTTGATCGTCGAGACGGTAGAAGGCGGCAGGGATGTCGAGCAGCCCATAACCGGCGTTGTTGTCCGGTCCGGGCAGGTCGATGTCGGCCGCACTATCAAGCAGGGCAAATTCAAGGTGGCTGCGGTAGACCGGGGGCTCCTCTGCTCCGATAGGCACCGCCTCGCGCAGCAGGGCCAGTGCACCACTCAAATGCGGAGTGGCCAGAGAGGTGCCGGCTGCAAAGGCGTAGCTATTGGTCGTGCCGTTAGCGACCAGTACTCCGTCGCCGGGGGTGACCAGTTCCGGAAAGACATCGGTCGCACCGAGCGGGGTGTAGATGCTGGTCGCGCAGGGTGAAGGACCACGGCTCGACAGATTGCTGACACTCATATCGGCACCGACGGAGCCGACGGCGAACCCTTTGGAATTGTTGCCCGGGCTGATGCTGGTCCGAGGATCGGGGCCAAGGTTGCCGGCGGCGAAAACAACATGGATGCCGACCGACTGCAGGGCGTCTATTTCAGACTGAAAAGTATTCAGGCACTGGTTCCTTGAGTCCTCGAATCCCCATGAATTATTAACGATATCGGGGGCGTTGTCCGGATTGCCACCGGGGGCCAAAGCCCACTGGAAGGCGGCGGTAATATAACTGTTGAGCGCACTGCCGCTGTCAGGGAAGATCTTGGCGGCAATCCACTGCGCACCGGGGGCGACGCCGACCGTGCTGCCGAGGATGACCGACGTGACGGCGGTGCCATGCGTCAGGCCGGTTGCCGGGCTGACGGTGTCGTAAGGCGTCGTGGCCGCCGCTGTCCCGGGGAGTGCATAGGGGTTGAACCAGTCGCCTGGAAGATCACGGAATTTATTGGCGAGTTCAAGATGATTCGGGTTGACGCCGGTATCGAACACGGCGACAACAACCCCATTGCCGGTAACTCCCTGTGCCCAGAGAGTTTGAGCGCCGATGGCGGTCAGGTTCCAGTCGTCGGCGACGACCGCAGCCGCTTGCGGTAAGGGGACCGGTGGTGCTGTTGTCCCTTCGGTCTCAATGCTCTCGACCCCTGGCCAGGCGGCGAGGGCGGCAACTTGCGACGCCGGCAGCTCGACGGCGACAGCGTTAATCAGCCAGAGTTCCTTAAAGGGATGCTTTTGCTGGCGCAAGTGCTTCTGCAACGAGCCCTGGGCTCTGTTCGCCCGGCCCCGCAGATCCTGAACCAGCTCCCGGCGGGCCTGCTTGCGGTCTTTGCGCTGGGCGTAGGGGGTCAGGTTGACTTGGTCGGTAAAGTGGACAATGACCCGGACCGGATCGTCGCTTGCTGCCTGGGCCAACTCCTGTTGCAGGCGGCTGCCGATGCTGCCGGCGTCGGCCGGAGCGGTTGCGAAGAGCAGGACTGCCAGCAGCAGGAAAAGATAACGGGGAATATGGCGGAGGCCGGTGATGCAATGCATAATGCGTCCAGATTCAGTCAGAGTCATAGCGTCTTTTTGTTGCGCCATGTGTGCTTGTAGTATATCGGTTTTGCCCCGATCAGGTTGCATTTATTTTGCCGGGCATGATAATGTCACGGTCCTTTAATCCCGGCCTGCCCATCCCTGTTCTGGCCGTTCGCTACAGGAGTTTGTTGAAAATGAGTCGTGCTCTTGGTCTGATGTCCGGCGGTCTCGACAGCAGCCTGGCGGCGCTGGTCCTCAAGCGCCAGGGGGTTGATGTCACCGGCATCGCCTTTGTCACCCCGTTTTTCGGTGCCGAGCGGGCCCGCGTTGCGGCGGAGCAGATCGGCATGCCGCTGCTTGTCCACGATATCAGTGATATCCACCTGGAGATGCTGAAAAACCCGCGTTACGGTTACGGCCGCAACCTCAACCCCTGCATCGACTGCCATGCCATGATGTTCCGCCTCGCCGGTGAGGTGATGGCGGCCGAGGGGTTCGATTTTCTCTTCTCCGGTGAAGTCCTCGGCCAGCGGCCGATGAGCCAGAACTCCACCGCCCTGCGCACCGTCGCCAAGCACTCCGGTGTCCCCGACCAGATCCTGCGCCCGTTAAGTGCCAGGCTGCTGCCGATCACCAAAATGGAAGAGGCCGGCCTGGTCGATCGCGAGCAGCTGCTCGATATCCAGGGGCGGACCCGCCGTCGTCAGCAGGAGCTGGCCAGGGAGTGGGACTTTACCGGTTACCCGGCCTCCGGTGGCGGCTGTTTGCTGACTGAAAAGTCGTTCACCGGCCGTCTGCGCGACCTGCTCACCCATAATCCGCAGGCAACCCCGACCGACATCGAGCTGCTCAAAGGCGGTCGCTACTTCCGCCTGTCGGAGCGCGCCGCCCTCGCCCTTGGCCGGAATGTCTCCGACAACGACCGGCTCAAATCTCTGGCACAGCCTGCCGACGTGCTGCTGCGCGCCAACAGCTTCTCCGGGCCGCTCGGCGTCGTCACCGGCCAGCCCGATGCGGCTGATCTCGACACTGCGGCGGCGATCGTTGCCTCCTACGGCAAGGGGCAGCAGGAGAGTGCGGTGGAGATGCTCCTGCAGCGCAGCGACGAGCGTTGGATGCTCAACGTCGCCCCGGCTGATCGTACGTTGTGCCGGCAGCTTTCGGTGGAGTGACCCCAGAGACTTGCTCCGGCACGGTACCTGCCCCCCCCCATCCCCATCCCTGCATCGTGAGGTGCTAAAAGTCAGTAGCACGAAAACGTGAAACGTGTGACGAATATTTGTCATGTCGCATTGCTGCGTTTACGTCCCTGCCAGATTTTCGTCTCATGAATTTGCGGCCAATCCCGATTTTATGCGGTTTCCCCATTTGGCACAGTCTCTGCTAAAGGTCAGCCCGTGGCCGGCACGCTTTTTTTATCACCAAGCGTGCTACGAATTTGAAAACCGTGCGAAATTCAATGAGCAAAGGAGATGGAATCATGCACATGGCAGACGCTCTGCTCTCACCGGCGGTTGGCGCTACCCTCTGGGTCGCCAGCAGCGCAGCAATCGTTTACAGCGCCAAAAAAGTTCGTGAACAAGGCGATGATCGTCGCATTCCGCTGATGGGGGTGCTCGGCGCCTTTATCTTTGCGGCACAGATGATCAACTTTACCATTCCCGCCACCGGCTCCAGCG
>DDWE01000106.1 GCA_002345625.1 Desulfuromonadaceae bacterium UBA2294
GGGTTGCCCGGTTAAAACAACTCGCGGTGATCGAATTTCCATCCTGAAGATGGGGAAAAGGTTTGCTCTGCTGTGGTTGCGTTGATCGGCACTCTGCCGTAAGCTTGAGTCAGCCGTTTTGTGTGCCTCTGCCAACCGTTCATCGCTGGCATATCCAAAGTCGGCCTCGCGTCATTTCCGGAGTCATCAACCCGCCAGAGGGAGTCAGGCATGAAAGTGGTTATGACCACCCACGATCGGCTTTCGGCCCGAGACGATCTTACCGAAGCCTTGCCGCAACTGATAGACAGCCTTCAGCAGCGCGTCGATCCGTCGCAGCGGTCTTTGATCGCCACCTTTGTCGAGCTTTTGGCGGTTGCCACACCGGCGCACTTGTTCACATTCCCCGCTTTGTCCGAAATCAGCGATCTGGTTCATGATTTGTATCAGCACCTGCAGCAACGTCATGAACCCGTCGCCGTCTCCTGCTTTCCCATGGCGGAGCGTCGTACCGTTCTGGTCAGTAATTGTCCCGATACACCGCATCTGGTTCAAACCCTGCAACTCTGTCTGAATCGATTGCGCCTTCACTATCGGGTTATCGCCCATCCGATCTTTCGTGTCCAACGCTCGGCTAGCGGCATTGATGCTCTTGGTAGTCTTGCGACCGAGACCGGCGTACCCGAGTCGTTCATTATTGTCGAAATTGATGGTTTGGGGACCGGAGATTGTGAACAGATTGTCAGTGCGGCCACCGTGGCCCTGCAGTCGGTTCTGTCGGTGGCGGCGAGCCGCACGGCCATCAGTGAACGGCTCCATTCGCTGGTTGAGGTCTCGGGTCTTGACGATTACCGCCCGTTGCTGCAGTGGCTGGCGGACGGCAATGCTGATTTTTTTGCCTGTCGTACTCTGGCCCTGTCGGCCGATCAGACTGAAGTTCGCTGTCTGACCGAACAGACCCTGGGGTTGGCCGAACTGTTTGTGGTCGATCTCAACCAACCCTTGCCCTTCGCAACCTGCCCGCAGACGCTGCGCGAATTACTCCTGCGAGACGAACCGGTCGGCATTGAGATTCTCGATCGGAGCAGCCCCTTGCTGCGCAATGAAAGTCTGGTCTATCTCGGTGTTCGTGAAATTCTGGCCGATGGCAGCTGGCTTGAGCACAGTTTTATCGGCCTCCCTTCCGAACGGGGGCGGGGTGAGCCAGCCCTGAATGTCCCCGGCCTGCGCCGCAAGATCGAACAGGCTCTGGACGAACTGTATATTCCGGTCGGTTCCTACGATTACGATAAAGTGATGTCGATCTTCAATACTTATCCGAAGATTGAGCTCTTTTTGTTGTCACCAGAGGCCATACGCCAGGCGGTCAGTTCCTTTACGTTGCTCTACCGTCAGGGGCGTGTCCGGATCATTCCGGTTCCCCAGGTTGCCATTCGCGGTCTGACCCTGCTGTTGATCATGCCCAAGGAGTTCTACTCCGATGCGGTGCTGGTCCGGATGGAGGCTTATCTGGCCCGTTCCTGTCGTGGCGCGGCTTTGTCGTCCAGAGTGATTCATCTCGCCGATGATTATCTGAGTCTGCATATCAATCTGCGGCCGCAGGGTGAAGAACTGCACCTTGATCTCGATCGCCTGGAGCACGGGTTGACTCAGATGGCTGAGCCTTGGTCGACACGCTTGCACCGTCTGCTCGATCGTGAATGCGGCGAGCGCGAGGGCGATCGTCTGTTGCAGAGCTATCTGGACGCGTTCCCTCCGGAATACCGGCAACTGATCCATCCGCGTTTTGCTGTGCGCGATATTCTGCAGCTTGAAGCGGTTCGCAACGACCAGCAGGAACGTGTCGATCTCTGGGGTCCGTTTCGCAGCAAGGGGGGACATTGCCGTCTCCAGTTCTACAGTCGACAGGAACGGAACCTGAACGACCTGATGCCATTTCTGGAAAATCTCAACCTGAATGTTATTGACGAGACCGATTTTGCCATCCGATGTGACACGGAGCAGTACTTTATCAAGTCGTTCTCCGTACGCAACCGGCATCCTGATGCCCCGGCCCTGAATACCCTGCGGACCTCGCTCCTTGATGCCCTGGATGCCATGCGCTCCGGACGACTTGAAAACGATTACCTCAATCGCCTGTTGGTCCTGACCGGTCTGAACTGGCGCCAGATCGATATCTTTCGCGGTTATCGCAACTACCTGTTTCAGCTCGGCACCCCCTACACCAAGCGTCGTGTCGCCTTTGCTCTGATCAATAATCCCCAGGTCAGCCTGCTGCTCTATCGTTATTTCGAGGCTCGATTTGCGCCGCATGCCGACTGGCCGGACGATATTACCCGCGAAGAGCAGGGGATGATGCCGATCCGCCTGCAGCTCGTCTCTGCCTTGGAGGCGGTCTCCGACAACAATGAGGATGCCATCCTGCGCATCTTCTTCAACCTGATCGATTCGACGGTGCGCTGTAACTTCTTCCAGAATCCATCATCACCCAAACCCTATTTTTCATTCAAGATCAGCGCGCTTGGAATTATCGATATGCCGGCACCGCGGCCCATGTATGAGATCTATGTCCACTCGGCACAGATGGAGGGGATCCACCTGCGCGGCGGCAAGGTGGCACGTGGCGGTATCCGCTGGTCCGACCGTCCGGACGATTTTCGCACCGAGATTCTCGGTCTGATGAAGACCCAGATGACCAAAAATGCACTGATCGTCCCGGTCGGCTCGAAGGGGGGCTTTATCGTCAAGACGCCGACGACAACCCGGGACGAAGCGCTGGAACGGGCACGGGAAGCGTATATCACCCTGATGCGTGGTCTGCTCGACCTTACCGACAACCGTATCGGCGGTGCCATCGTCACCCCGGAGGGGATCATTGCCTATGATGAGCCCGACCCTTATCTGGTAGTGGCGGCCGACAAAGGGACCGCACATCTTCCCGATACAGCCAACGCGGTCTCAGCTGAATATAACTTCTGGCTCGGGGACGCTTTTGCCAGCGGCGGTTCGCAAGGATATGACCACAAGGCTCTCGGTATCACCGCCCGCGGCGCCTGGGAGTCTGTCAAGCGTCATTTTCGCGAAATGGGGATTGATGTTCAGAGTGAACCGTTTACCGTCGTCGGTATCGGCGACATGAGCGGTGATGTCTTTGGCAACGGCATGTTGCAGTCGTCGCATATCCGCTTGTTGGCTGCCTTCGATCACCGGCATATTTTTATCGACCCCGATCCTGATGCGCAACGCTCCTATGCCGAGCGTCAGCGGCTGTTTACGCTGCCACGCTCCTCCTGGGACGACTACGACCGCAGTCTTATCTCGGCCGGTGGCGGGATCTGGTCCCGCTCGACCAAGGAGATTCCGCTCTCTGAACCGATTCAGGCCTGGCTGGGGGTTCGCCACGCCTCCCTCGATGGGCAGAGCCTGGTTCGGCGACTGCTGGCTGCTGAAGCCGACCTGCTCTGGAACGGAGGTATCGGCACCTATGTCAAGTCAGCCAGTCAGAGTCACGAGTCGGTCGGGGACCGGGCAAACGATATGGTCAGGGTCGATGCCACAGAATTACGTGTCAAGGTCATCGGTGAGGGGGGGAACCTCGGCATGACCCAGTTGGCACGGATCGAGTACGCTGGTCTCGGTGGTCGTCTTTATACAGATGCCATTGACAACTCGGCTGGTGTCGATTGTTCCGACCATGAGGTCAACCTCAAGATCATGATGCAGCACCTGCATGAAACCGGTGTCGTCTCTTCATT
>DDWE01000140.1 GCA_002345625.1 Desulfuromonadaceae bacterium UBA2294
CGCAGGAGTTGAGCATGCCGAGCAGGGCGGCGATACCACCGAAGGCGGCACCGTAGCCGATGGAGGTCGGTACGGCGATGACCGGTACGGCGACTAGACCGCCGACCACCGAGGGGAGGGCTCCCTCCATACCGGCGACGACGATGATCACCGCCGCTTCGCGTAACAGTTCGGTGCGGGCGAGTAGACGATGAATGCCGGCGACACCGACATCAGCCAGCTCGACCACCGTGTTACCAAAGGCGCGGGCGGTGACAGCCGCTTCGCGGGCGACGGGGAGGTCGGAGGTGCCAGCGCAGATGATGAGAACCGGACCGCGACCGCGTTCTTCCACCGGTTTCTGTCGCAGGAAAAAAGTGCGGGCGGTGGCGTCGTACTCGGCCTGCGGGAAGGCGGTCAGCAGTGGCACGGACTTTTCTGCCGACAGGCGGGTGACCAGGATGTTCCCGTCTTTTTGGGTCATGCGGCCGATGATGTGCTGGAGTTGCTCGAGCGTCTTCCCTTCGCCGAAGATCACCTCCGGAATCCCCTGACGCAGGGCGCGGTGATGGTCAATTTGCGCAATTCCTGCATCTTCGAACGGCAGATCACGCAATTTCTGCACCGCCTGAGCGATGTCGAGGTCGCCGCTGCGTACCGATGCCAGCAGGGCGGTCAGGGTTTTTTCATCCATCAAAAGGCTCTTTTCTTCGGCAAGATCCTGAAATACTTAGGCTTGAAGCTTAACAGCAATTTCCCTGTTTGTGAAGGTGGTGTCCGCGTTGCTACGACGGCAAGTATATACGGGAAAGGTATGATAGATGCATGAATATCAGGGAGCGGATCAAATCATTTAAGAGGAGAAACGGTCAATGAACAAGTTTTTTTCACCTATTGCCTGTCTGGGCATCGGGGCCTTTTGGCTTGTTCTGACCTTGTCCGGATGTTCCGAATCGAATCAGACCGGTGGCCCCGGCACCGTCTCGCCAACTCTGGCCATGTCCACGCCGGTTCGGGTCACTGGCACCTCCGAGGGGCTTGTTCTGGTCTCCGATTATGACAAATCGGCGGTGTTAAAACTGGATCCGGTCGATTTGCGTATTACGGGGACAATCAGTGTTTCCGGTCGACCGACCGGACTGGCTCGGGCCGGTAATGAAGTCTTTGTCGGCAATGAGTCGAAGGGTAATGTCGAGGTCTATGCTCTCGACAGCGGGGGGTATCTGCGTCGTCTCGGAGGTGCCGACCATCTGTTCGGCCTGCCGAATGGCATTGCCATCGATGCGGCACAGGGCATGGTTTTTGTCGTCGACTCGGTGGCCAGGGTCGTCAAACAGTTCAATCTGGATGGCAGTTCAGCCGGTGCTGATATCGGCGGCGGGTTGCTTGCCGGGCCGACGGCCCTGATCGTCGACGCTGTCAATCAGCTGCTTTATGTCAGTGACTATGGGGCGCCAACATCCGCTTTTGGCGACACTCCGTCGATCCAGATCCTGAACTATGCCGGGGTGTTGGTGGCGCGCATTGAGGGGACCACCTGGAATTTTGATCGGCCACAGGGGCTGGCCCTGAATGGTTCGGGAAAGCTGTTTGTCGCAGAGGGGGTGGCGGGTCTCGTTCTGGTCTTCGATGTCACGAATCCTCTCAGCGTTGTTTCGTTCCCGAGTATCGGCAGTGGCGCGTTGAACATGCCGCTTGATGTCTACATCGACCCGCGCAATAACGATCTTTTTGTGACCAGCAGCCTGAACTCCGAGGTCGTTGTTTACCGGGGAGGAGGGGCCTGATGCACAAAGTGCTTCTGTCCGCTTTCCTTGGTCTTGCCACCGTAGCATTGCTGTCGTCAACCTCGTTGGCGGCGACCTATGTCGATTCAGCGCATGGATCGGTTTTTACCTGTAATTACGCGTGTCATGTCCTGCATGGTGCCGGCGGCTCAACCTTGGTCGGTGGCAGCAACGCCCAGACCCTGTGCCTCTCCTGTCACGGTCCTGGCGGGACGTCTACGTTGAAAGCTGCCATCCATCGCCCGGCAGGCCTTTTGCCTGGCGATATCACCTGCCTTGAGTGCCACAACCCACATGCGGACCGGGATAATGTCGAGGGTGCTCTCAACGATAAACTGGTCGGATTTCAGTATGACTACAACGCTTATCCGGTGGTGGCCTATGCGCTTGCCTCAATTCGTCAGGAGACAACGTCCGGCCTTGGTGCGGTGAATAATGTTGTGTTTCAGACGGCGGCTGATTTCAGCCGACCGGCCGGTAACGGGCCCTGCCAGATCTGTCATGCTGCCGGACCGGTTGCAGGGACAGGTGCCTTTGCCAACCATGCCTGGGGCACCGACTGTTCCGTCTGCCACCTGCATGGTGATGGCTTTGCGAAGCACCAGTGCGTGGAGTGTCACGACACCGCAAGCGGCCTCAGCGCGACAGCGCCGAAGGTGTTGACCAAGGCTGGCATCACCGCGGCGGCGGTTGGTGCCCATCTGCGGGTCCTTTCTGCCGATGCGGTGGTGGGCCTTAACGATGCGCAATGGACGACGCGCTGTGTCGAGTGTCACACCGGGCACTCCGGCGATGTGCTGATTCCGAACAAAACCGGGGTGGGCATCAGCTACCTGCAGACCGGCGGGATCGGCCTTGGTGGCTCGGCAACGCTGGTTGGCGCCACCTCGGAGGCGGAAATCTGCTGGTCGTGTCACGATACCAACGGCATCTCCGAGTGGGGGGGGAACACCGATACCAATGGCACCGCTGCCAACTACAATTTCGGCGGTCTTTATGCTGTTGATCAGACGACGCCGGTTTCGAACTGGGTCGACGCCTGGTGGAAGTCAGGCACCGCCAAGTTTTCCTACAAAACCGGGCGTATCCAGTCGACCCATTCGGCCAACGATGCTGTTGTCGGGTCGGGAGTCGATGCGGTTGACGAGCTTCGCTGCAGTTATTGTCACGATGTGCATGAGCTGGCTCTGGCACCGAATGACAGCAAGGCCGGCAAGCCGTATCTGCGCGGCAGCTGGATGGGGAACCCCTATCGCGAAGACGGGGCGCCACAGGCGCTTGATACCTGGTCGACCAATGGCAGTTTTGGCGCGGTGCCCCGTGGCGGCACCCAGGCGACGCAGCAGGGGGGGTATCAGATTGATCAGAATAATGGAGACCCGACCACCGGCGGCCTGCCGGCCCAGCAGAGCCCGGTAACGGCGGCCTGGGATCTGACGAACAGCGCCGGTCTTTGTGTGCTGTGTCACGGAAACGATGTCGACAACCTGAACCAGTTCGGCGACAGTGCGGATGCCTGGGTCGGAGTGCTGGGGAATGGCCACTCCAATGCCGTGATCGGCGGCACCGGTAGTCACACGTCGAACATCTTCAGCATGGCGATGCGCAACCCGAGTACGGCTCCGCTATATACCGCTAAAGGCAGCAGTCAGGGAGCGCCGCGTCTTGCCTATGGCAATGCTGGCGCTTTCACCGATACCTGGCCCTTTGGTGACAACAACACCGACTTCTGGGCTTATGGCTTCCGCAGTCAGAATAGTAATGGTTTCACCCTGTCACCGCAGGTGACGGCAGCTATGCCATTTGCCTACCGTGCCTATAACTGGGGTGCCAGCGTCGATGACACGCCAGATCCGCACTATCACAAGTTCTCCTGTTCCAAGTGCCATAACCCGCATGCTTCACGCCTGCCCCGGCTGATGATCAGTAATTGCCTCGACACCAAACACAATACCTGGGACGACCGGGCGACGGTGAGTACCCTGGGCACAACCACGACCTACGCACCGGAAAACCGCGGCGTGACCTTTGCCATGGCCACTTCGGCACAGAATTGCCACAGACTGGCGGATAAAGCAAACTTCCCGAATGCGACCGGTGATGGCTGGAACCGGGTGACGCCGTGGACGGTTGAAGGGACGCAGGATAATCCGGGCATTCCGTAGCATGCCAGGGTGTCACGCAGGACAGGCCGGTACGGGGAGACTGTGATAAACTTTGAGGCAGGAAGGTGAATATGGAGAAAAAGTACCCCTGCCCGGATTGCCGCGCCTGCCAGTGGTGTTCGGACGACCGCTGCCGGTTGTGTCTGGCCACCGAAAAAGGGTGCCGGAAAAAGCTCACCATGGCAGAGCAGATCGCCCTGTATGAGCGCATCAATAACCCGGACCGGAAAGGTCGGGAATGAACCAGACATCTGGCTTTTATTCGGTTCTACAACCTTGGAGGGATTATGGCGCGATTTTCTTTCTCACGACCATGGCTGGTCATCGGTTTTTTTGTGGCTGCGATCCTGTGTGGTGTGGTGGCGTGTCAAAAAAAACAACCTGTAAAGGTCGGTTATGTCGGTGGTCTGGTGGGGCGAAATTGCGGGATCGGCCAGGAAGGGCGCGATGCCTTTTTGCTGGCGGTTGAAGAGTGGAACCAGCGCGGTGGGTTGAACGGGGCACCGATTGAAGGCGTGGTTGCCGATCGCGGCGAGACCGCCGCTTCTGCGCGTGAGGCCCTGCAACTGCTGAAGGCGGCCGGGGTGATCGGTGTCGTTGGCCCGATGGTCAGTCAGGCGGCGGAAGAGATGGTGCCGGAGGCTAATCGTCTGCAGTTGCTGCTGGTCGGGCCGACGATCAGCACCGATGCCTTAAGTGGCCTCGACGATTATTTCATCCGCCCGCACTACGCTGACGGCCAGGCCGTTGCCGGGCTGGTTGACCGTTTTGCCGCCGAAGGCCGCAGGCATGTGGTCCTGTTCTATGATCTGAATAACCGGTCTTACTCTAAAAGTTGGGCGGATGCTTTGAAGAAGTCCTTCCCCGGCACCATTGAGGCGATCCCCTTCCGGAGTGGTCCGTCGTTGTCGTTCACGGAGCTGGTCAGTAAAGTCGACTGGCGCAAGGCAGATGCGGCGCTGGTTATTGCCAATGCTCCCGATACGGCGATGATCTGCCAGCAGTTGGCCAAGAAAAACATCAAGGCGATGCTCTACGCGACCTGCTGGTCGGTCAGCGGTCCGCTGCTCAGCCTCGGGGGGGCGAGTGTTGAGGGGCTCGAGTTTCTGCATAGTATCAATGTGCGCAGTGATGCCCCGGCCTATCTCAAGTTCGAATCTGATTTTCAGACGCGCTTCAAGCGTGCCCCCTTTTTTCCGGCGATTCATGCTTATGATGCGACAAACCTGCTGCTGCAGGCCGCTTCGCAGCGGCAGCCCGTGGAAGACGTACGCACGGCGATCCTGCGGATTGGCCGCTTCGAGGGTGTGCAGTATCCGCTGGTGTTCAATGCCTCCGGCGACCTGCTCGATCCGCCCCTGTTTTTGACCAAGGTGGCCGACGCCAAGCTTTCGTTTGTCTGTACCATTTCCGAGTAAAGCGTTCCTGGTTAAATACAGGACTGGGTTAGCAAAATGGAGGGCCGGCACAATTGCCGGCCCTCCATTTTTTTACAGGATATGCTGCGGCCGATCAGGTCGGCTCGATGTGGTTGATGAACACCTCGCGTGGCCGGCTGGTGCCATCTGATGGGCCGATGATCCCTTCCTGCTCCATCTTTTCGATCATGCGTGCGGCCCGGTTGTAGCCGATGCGCAGATGGCGCTGGATCATGGAGATGGAGGCCTGTTTCTTCTCAGCCACCAGAGCCAGGGCCTCATCCCACTTTTCGTCCTCCTCGAACCCGTCGTCGCCCTTGCCGCCGTCACTACTTGCCGGGGCTTCAAGGATGCTCTTGTCGTACTCCGGTTTCCCCTGCCGGGTGAGGAACTGGACGACGCGCTGGACTTCGACCTCGGAGACAAAGGCGCCGTGGACGCGTTGCATCAGGCCGGTGCCGGGGGGGAGAAAGAGCATGTCGCCCATTCCGAGCAGGCTCTCGGCCCCCATGGAGTCGAGGATAGTGCGCGAGTCGATGCGCGAGAAGACCTTGAACGAGATGCGGGTCGGGAAGTTGGCCTTGATCAGACCGGTGATGCACATCGACGGAAGGGCGCTGGGTGGCGAGGATCAGGTGGATGCCTGAGGCGCGCGCCATCTGTGCCAGACGGGCGACCGATTCTTCGATATCGCGGCCGGCGACCATCATCAGATCGGCGAGCTCATCGACAATAATAACAATAAACGGCAGGTGGCCGTGCTCCAGCACCTCGCCTTCGACCACCAGTTCGATCTCCGGCAGCTCATCTTCGTTGATATCGTGCGGAATGACAATCTCGTCGCGATTACGGCCGGCGCGGTCTTTCTCTTCCTTGGCGATCTTTTTGTTGTACCCGTCGATGTTGCGCACCCCCTTATCGGCCATCAGCCGATAGCGGCGCTCCATCTCGCGCACCGCCCAGGACAGGGCCAGGGCCGCCTTCTTCGGGTTGGTCACCACCGGCAGCAACAGATGCGGGATCCCTTCGTAAATCGACAGTTCGAGCATCTTCGGGTCGATGAGGATCATGCGCATGTCTTCGGGGGTGGCCCGGTAGAGAAGCGAGAGGATGGTGGTGTTGATCGAGACCGATTTACCGCTGCCGGTGGAGCCGGCAACCAACAGGTGCGGCATCTTCGCCAGATCGGAGACGACGGTGTGGCCGAAAATATCCTTGCCCAGTGCCATAGGCAAACGGCTGCGGCTGTTCTGGAACGCATCCGATTGCAGGATGTCCTTGAGGTAGACGGTCTCACGGTCTTTGTTCGGAATCTCGATGCCGACGACGCCGCGACCGGGGATCGGGGCGACGATGCGGATGGAGAGGGCGGAAAGCGCCATGGCCAAATCGTCGGAGAGCCCGGCGATCTTGTTGACCTTGACTCCCGGTGCCGGCAGGAACTCGTACATGGTGATAACTGGTCCCGGCTTGATCTCGACCACTTCCCCGTCGACGCCGAAGTCCTTGAGCTTCTTCTCGAGAATGCGTGCATTCATGGTCAGCGCGTCTTTGTCGACCGGTTTGGGCGCTTCGCCTTCATGGTCGAGAAACGACAGTGACGGGGGGTGGTAGGTCCCTGTCGGCTTGATAAAGTCGAACGTGACCTGAATGTCGGCCTCCTCTTCGGCCTTTTTTTTCAGCGGCTTTTTCTTTTCAATCTTCAGTTCCGGTTGCTGTGGCGTGATGGTCGGTGCCGCATCGATGCGCACCCCCTGCACGCGGGCCTGCGCCCGGCGTCGTTCCTCTTTGGCAGCCCGGCGCCGTTCCAGCCATTCGGCCACGCGCATCAATAATCCCTCCAGAAACAGTACCAGAGAGAAACGGGCAATCAGCATGACTGCGACCAGTAAAAAGACGAGCAGAAACAGGGTCGCCCCGCTGGTGTTGAGGTAATCCTGTAGCCCACCGCCGAGGATGGCACCAATCGCACCGCCTGGACGGGCCAGTTTGCTGTTGAACAAAGAGACACTGCTGATGTGGATACCGAACAGACCATCGAGGGCGACCAGTAGCAGAATAAAGGCGCCGATCTTGTAAGCGCGCACTTTCAGATCGCGAAACTTCAGCAGGCGCCAGGCAAACAGCAAACAGGCGAAGGGGAGCAACAGCACCGGCAGGCCGAAGCCCTGAAAAAGCAGGTCGGCCAGGTGGGCACCGATGATGCCGCCGAAGTTGTGGATCTCTTTCGGGTGCAGGTTGTTGTTGAAGGAGGGGTCGGTGCTGCTGAAAGAGAAGAGGCACAACAGCAGGTAGATGCCGAGCGCCAGCCAGGCAAAGCCGATGATCTCCTTCTTGATGTGTTCCCGCAGCAGCGGCTGTTCGGTCTTGTCCATGATCCTTTATTTCCTACAGAGTGATTGCCAGCAGGGCGGTACCGGCCAATGCGCAGTATAGCGCAAACAGCATCAGACGTCTGCGGCGAATTATCGCCAGCAGAAAATGGATCGAGGCGAGGCCGGTCACAAAGGCGGCGGCGGCGCCGGCCAGGTAAATTGGCAATTCGCCGGCTGGGACAGCATTGAAGTCGCGCAGGGAGAGTAGCGCGGCGCCAAAGACAGCCGGAAGGGCGAGCAGAAACGAGAAGCGGGCGGCGGTTTCGCCAGCAACGCCGCGCAGCAGCAGGCCGGAGATGGTGCTGCCGGAACGGGAGATGCCGGGGATGATCGCCAGCCCCTGCAGGGTGCCGGTGATCAGGGCATCGCCGAGGTTGAGCTCTGTGCGACCGGAATCGGCACGTCGTAATTTTTCAGCGGCAAAGAGCAGCGCACCGCTGAGCAGCAGACCACAGGCGACGGCCGTCATGTTCTCGAACAGACTCTCGGCAAAATCTTTACCGGCGAGGCCGATGATGGCGGTCGGGACCGAGGCGACGATGATCAGCAGCAGGAATTTGCGGTCGGAGGGGCCGCTGTCCGTGCGGTTCCAGGGGGCGACGAGCAGGCGCTTCAGGTCGGCACGAAAATAGATGATAACGGCAAGCATGGTGCCGAGGTGCAACAGCACGTCGAAGAGGATGCCTGGTTGCGAAAAATCACTGAGAAAGTGCTGGGCGATGGCAAGGTGGCCCGAGGAGGAGACCGGGAGAAACTCCGTTGCTCCCTGCAGGATGCCGAGGGCGGTCGCCTGGGTGAAGGTCATGGGGGATCCGTTCCTTTGGTAAGTGAAGGCGTGGTGTCTTGTGCTCAGCGGACTTTATAGACTGGATTTGATCGGTTCGCAAGTTTGATGCAAATTAAACCTGACGGTTGCGTCTCTTGGGCTCTGATTTGGAGTTCGATGTCTGTTAGAGTCAAAACCGGCGGGTCGCGTCCCGCCAGACGCCTTACTTTTTGTCCATGCGGCCACAAAAAGTAAACAAAAAAGGCCATCCCCTGGTCCGCCGTCGCTTGTTGAGCTATGGCGTGACAAGCGCGGGACACTTTTACCGCCAGTTGTTTTGGCTTCGTAGCTGCAGCGCTTCAATTGACCGGGCCCGATGTCTTAGGGCCCTCCATTCGGTGGTGCGGTGTGTGCTTTGACCTGTTCGGTTTTGATTTGTCTCTTCGGTTTTGATTTACCCAACCGTAGCCTCTTATGACCCTGCACAATCAGAGACGGTGACCACGTCGAAGGGTCGCAATGGCATCTGGTGCTTGATTCCGCGGTTAAAACACTTGGCTGCGTTGATCATGGCATCCCGATCCGTTACGGAACATGCCCTCCGCAAGGAGATCGCGTTTTTCTGCTTACTCTTTTGTCGAATGACACAAAAGAGTAAGGCGGCGACGGGGGCCGCGCTTGTCTCGGCGTAGCCCTGGCGAAGACGGAACCCCCGGGTTCTGATTTTAGTTTTGGTTTAAAATGCCGAGAAACCGGCGG
>DDWE01000086.1 GCA_002345625.1 Desulfuromonadaceae bacterium UBA2294
GTCCAAGAAAACTGGTGCCGCGCCACGGATTGATCTATGTCTTTGAAACAGAGTCCAGAAATATTGCTCGGGGTCGCCAACGTTTCGCTGCGCATCCGCCAGATCGACATTTTACAGGCGGTCGATCTGCAGGTGCGCGCCGGGGAGGTGGTGACCATCATCGGCCCGAACGGGGCCGGCAAGACCTCCTTGGTGCGCACGGCCCTGGGCCTGCAAGCGCCGACAACCGGCGTTATCTACCGACGCGAGGGACTGCGCATTGGCTATCTGCCGCAACGGTTTCATGTCGATCCGGTTCTCCCCCTACCGGTGCGTCGTTTTCTGCGCCTGACCGGCAGTGAGCCGGCCGCGCTGTCGGCCGCTTTGTCCGAAGTCGGTGCCGGCGAACTGATCGATGCGGCGTTGCAGGATCTTTCCGGAGGCGAACTGCAGCGGGTATTGCTGGCCCGCGCCCTGCTGCGCTCACCCGAGTTGCTGGTGCTGGACGAGCCGGCCCAGGGAGTCGATATGCATGGCCAGGTAGAGCTCTTCTCACTGCTCGATCGGGTGCGCCGGCAGCGCGGTTGCGCGGTGCTGATGATCTCCCACGATCTGCACCTGGTCATGGCGGCCACCGGCCGCGTGGTCTGTCTTAACCGACACATCTGCTGCACCGGTACGCCGGCGGCGGTGACCCGTAATCCGGCCTTTATTGAACTGTTTGGCGAAGAAGCGGCGCGGACTCTTGCCGTCTATGCCCATGATCGGGAGCACAGGCATTGAGCCGGCGGGGTGATGGTCATGGATGATTTCATGTTCCGGGCGCTGCTCGGCGGTCTGCTGGTTGCCCTGGTCGCGGCACCGTTTGGCGTCTTTGTCGTCTGGCGCCGCTTGGCCTATTTTGGCGATACCCTGGCTCATTCTGCTTTGCTCGGTGTCGCTCTGAGTTTTCTGTTCGATCTCGACCTGACCTTAGGCGTCATCGGCATCTGCTTGCTGGTAGCGGTTTTGCTGTTTCTCCTCCAGCGGCGGCCGATGCTGGCGACCGATACCCTGCTCGGTATTCTGGCCCACGCCAGTCTGGCACTCGGTCTGGTCGCCCTCTCCCTGCTCGAATCGGTGCGGGTCGACCTGATGGCTTATCTGTTCGGTGATATCCTCGCCATCAATCGGAGTGATCTGGTCTGGATTGCCGCGATCGGTATCGGCGGTCTGATTCTGCTTGCCTGGATCTGGAACGACCTGCTGCGGATCACGGTGCACGAGGATATGGCGCGGATCGAGGGGGTGCGGGTCGATGCGGTCAAGCTGGCATTTGTCTGCCTGTTGGCCCTGCTGGTGGCGGTGATGATGAAGGTGGTGGGCCTGGTGCTGGTGACCGCCCTGTTTATCATCCCGGCGGCCGCGGCAAGACGGCTGGCACAAACTCCGGAAACGATGGCCGCCATAGCGGCCGGCATCGGTTGTCTGGCGGTGGTCGGCGGACTGACCAGTTCCAGCCGCTGGGACACGCCGGCCGGCCCGTCGATCGTGCTGGTCGCGGCGCTGTTGTTTATTGTGTTGTACGGTTTACCGCTCGGACGTTGGCGGAGGTAGGGGTCAGGCGCCGCGGACGGCGTTGCGGCCAGAGGCTTTGACGTCGTACATGGCCTTATCGGCCAGATAGACCAGTTCGCGGCGGTCACGGGTGTCGGCCGGAAGGGTGGCGACGCCGAAGCTGGCAGTGAGCTTGATCTGGGTGCCGTCATCGGCTTCAAAGGTGTGTGCTCGCAGCAGGTTGAGCAGACTGCTCGCCATTTTCAGGGCGCCGTCCTTGCTCGCCGAGGGGAGCAGGATGACAAATTCGTCGCCTCCGTAGCGGGCGGCGTGGTTGACTTTGCGGGAATGACGCTGAACCAGACCACCAACTTCACTCAGAATGCGACTCCCGACCAGATGCCCGTGGGTGTCGTTGATCAGCTTGAAGCGATCAAGGTCGAAAAAGACCAGAGAGAGGTCGGTGTTGTAGCGCAAGGCGCGCTCGGTTTCATACTCAATCAGTTCGTTGAAATGGCGTGAGTTGTACAGACCGGTGAGGTCGTCGGTAATGATCAGCTGGTTGATCCGATCGTAGTAGCGGGCGTTCTCGATGGCGATGGCGACGTAGTCGGCGATGGTGGTCAGAATCGGCAGATGGTCTTCGGTAAAAGCGTCTTTGGCTTCAGTATTAATCAGTTCGATTACACCGAGAACCCGGTTCTTGCTTTTGAGGGGGACACAGATGATGGAGCGGGTCTGCTGGGCGATCATCCGGTCGACCTGGGGTGAAAAAAAAGGGCTCTGACTGACATCGCCGATCAGTAACGGGTTGCCGGTCTCCGCCACCTGACCGGCGATTCCCTCCCCTTTGGCCAGACGCAACCCCTTCAGGTCGGACCCGGCCGGAGAGACGGCGATCTCAAAGGTCAGTTCGCCAGTCCGTTCATCGGCCAACAGCAACGACCAGGTATCGGAGCGCAACAGCAGGCTGACCTTCTCCATAATCACGTTCAGGACGTCGGCCAGGCCGAGCGGAGAGGCGAGGGTTTTGCCGATTTCGACCAGGGTCGATAGCTCGTCGTTCCGCCGCTGTAACGTCAGGAGAAGTGTCTGGTCTGTCTCTGTCATAAAGGTTTATCAGTGCTGCACTGACAGGCATTGTCAGAGGCGCACCGCCGTTTCGCTATGTTAGGCAATTCTTCTGGCAAAAACAAGCTGGAATACGTCAGATATGGTAGCAATCAGGCGTAATTTGGTCAGTTGGGAATGAAAGTCGGCTCGATTGTGCACGGTTCGACTTGCTGGAAGTGCGCTGCAGCCCCTGCAGTTGCTGGAGGAGAACACGGCTTGGCTGTTGACATCTGAGGCTGAAGAATCGACAGCATCCGTTGTTTCGGTTGTGTCTGTGCATCTGTACAGGTGAAAAAAGTGCAATCGGCCCCATTTTTATACGGGACGCCACGTGGTTCGGTGCCTTGGGTTGGGGTAGATTAGCACCCGAAGAGAGAAGTCGTACCAGACACTTCTTCACACCTCCTTTTTTTGGCGCGCACGGGTACCCTCCACCTGGCGCGCCGTTTTTTTGCATGCGAAACCAAAACACAACAGCCCCCGAACCTGCGTAGGTTCGGGGGCTGTTGTGTTGGCGAACAAAGACTGTGTCAGAAAAGTGGAACCGGTTTGCCGTTCAAGGTGGCCTGACGGTCCTTGTAGGCAAGCGTCAACCGGTAGTTGTTTCCATCCTCGGTCAGAATCTCCTGTGCGACCAGATTGGCGATCTGCCCCGAAATCGCCTGCTCAAGACTGGCTTCAAACGCGGCATCATCGATTGCTCCCATCTGGCCGCTGTCACGCATCATGAGCATTTGTGGAGTCAGGAACTCACGCAGAACCGCCTGCAGCAGGCTGGCGGAGATCTGGAAATCGCTGTCTCCAGAGACGATCCCGGCAAAATCTTCAAGATCTGTGATCGGCGGGAGATCGGCCCCGTTGAAGACCACTTTACCTTTTCCCCAAAGGTCACCGTCCGGACTCTGAATGCGCAGGTAGTTCAGGCTGATTTCCGGTGATTTTTTCAACAGATCGGGCAAGGCGGCACTATAGATGCTGAGGATCCGGGTGCCCAGTTCATCAGATGACTCCTCTGGCATATCCAGTTGTAGAGCTTGCAGTTGGCTTTGTATCTCGATGATCGTGGCGGAATCGAGGCGGGAAAAATCGATTTCGTAGCCCAACGGACCAATCTGACGTCCGGCGATCAGAAGAGTGTCGGCAACCATTTCAATGCTATAGCCGATGGTGCCATTCTCCTGGTTAGCCAGATTGTGAAACTGGAATCCTTTAAGTACGAAGGAGGGGGTGGGCCCACGGTCGCCGCCGGTAATGCTCTCGGCGTTCAGGTTGACCTGACCAAGCAGGAGCCCGTTTTCGGTCAGATTGAGACGGAAGTTGGTGTCGATTTTGCCAGATACGAGGTCCAACTGTGGTTCGATAATCCGCAGGCCACCGATGTTGATGCGGCCACTGATATTGTTCAACGTGGTGTCGAAGGTTTCGTCGCTGGTCAGGCCGCCCCACTCGACGGTGGTTTTGATCTCGTCGTGGACGAAGTCACGTTTAAAGGCAGGCAAGGCCACCTGGGAACGTCCGGTTCCGGAAAAATCGATGATGGTGATGTCGTGCAGGTTGCGTAGCTCCGGAAGGAATTCAAGGAGTTGGCCGATCATGCCATCATGGGTGCCGGTGTCTGCCAGGCGGGTTTCGATGACGGCCGCTGCCGGCTGCAGATGCCAGTTGCCGGTATGGTCAATCCCAAAGGCAAAGGGGCCGTGCCACAGCGTATGGTGCAGGGTGAGGCGCTCCGGTGAGCTGCCGTCGGTCGTCTGGATGACGAAAGAGGTCTGGGCCGTCGAACGGAAAAGTCCGCGGTCGTAGGAGTCGACCGTCACCCGGGCCTGGCCAAGCTCTGCGGCTTGCTGGAGGAAAACCGGAAAACGCTCCTTGATGGTCGAACCGATCCAGAGGGTCGAGACGAAAATGGTGCTGATAATGAGAACTGCAAAAAAGACGAGTTTTTTCATGAATCCCCCGTGAATGTAACGGCTTAAACTGATTCCCGATATAGATACTTCGGGAATCATAGGGTTTTTTTATGCGCTGTCAACAAGGAAGTCCGATAAGTTTATTGCGTGCACTACTTGCGACCGTCGCGACAAGCAGTTACATTGGGCCATTATAAGGGTGGCCGATAGCCGGCATCGGGCTGCGGTTTATGTACATGAGGAGAGTGTGGTGACGGAATCAGACATGCCATCAGTACCGGCTCTGGCGCCAGATCTGGTCGTTGCTCGCCAGCTTGATGGGCGCTGGCTGGTGCGGCAGATATCTCAGGGGCTGGCAGAGCATCTGGGCTTGACGACGGCGTCGGCGCTTGGCCGCGATTTAAGCCGCCTACTGGCCCAGTCGGCGCCACCCCTGCACGAACTGGTCGATGAGGCACAGGTGCGTGAGCGGAAGCTTACTGGCGTCCCTCTGCGCCTGCCAGAGGCCGGTGTGACCTGTCTGGCCGATATCGTTCCGGGTGGTCTGGGTGCTGATTATCGCGAGCCGCTGGTGCAGGTCCGCTTGCGAGCCGCCTCTGCACGTGAACTGGAATCAGTCAAAGAGGCGGTCAGCGGTCTGGTTGGCAGCAGTCCGGGGATGCGGGAGGTTTATCGCAAAATCGGCCTTTATGCCGCCTCAGATGCGGCGGTGCTGGTGACCGGTGAGACCGGAACCGGTAAAGAACTTGTGGCCCGTGCCCTGCATCAGGGTGGGTTGCGCCGGGACAAATCTTTTGTGGCGGTGAACTGCTCGGCGATCTCCCCGGAATTGCTCGAATCGGAGCTGTTCGGCCACGAAAAAGGGGCCT
>DDWE01000149.1 GCA_002345625.1 Desulfuromonadaceae bacterium UBA2294
ATCAAGGCCGGCACCTTCACCACTTTACTAAATCCGGCCGCCCGCAACCGCTTCGCCGCATTCTCGACAAACCCGCTCCCCTGCTTGAGCAGATGCGGATTCCCCGTGTAATGAAACAGCGCCCCGCGCCGCTTGAGCACCCGATACAACTCCCGATAAAAGGCTTCCCCGTACAGCTCACCGGCCAACGAGAAGCGCGGCGGATCGTGAATCACCGCGTCGAACGATTCTGCCGGCAGCGTCTGGATATAGGCCCCGACATCAGCCTGCACCTGCTCGATGCCGGCCGCATTCAGCCCCTGCGACCAGGGGTTTCTGGCCCGCAGAGCCATCACCGTAGCGCTGTGTTCCACCGTCAAGACTGAACGCGCCCCGAGCTGCAGAGCGACTGTCGCCGCGTAGCCGAGGCCACTACAGGTATCGAGCACCCGGGCGCCCTTTTTCACCACCTGCGCCGCCATCTGCCCGGCGCTCTCGAAGGGATTGATCCCCTTCGAGATATGCATCTTCACCCCGCTGATCTCCAGCAAGGGCGCTTGCCCGGTCGGGACCAGCTTATAGTAACCATCGGTACGATCCTCGAGCACATCGAGGCGGCCCGCCTCCAGAACAAAGATCCGGTTCTCCTTGCCGGCAATCTGTCGCAGATCATCCTGATTGAGGCGGTTTTTGGCATCGAGAATCAACGCGCCGTCAGCCAGGGCAAAGCTGCCGACCGAACGATTCAGGTCGACGGAGATATCGATGCGCATAGCTCCGCTATCAATGGCGTCGAGAATCTGCCGCGCCTGCGCGGCATAAAACCAGTAGGTAAATTCAGACGTGGTCAAGATTGCACCGTTGGGCAGAGAAGACCGGATCAGGGTTTTCGGGGGACGATATTGGCGGTTTCCGATTGCAGATCGAAGACGACTTTGATTTTTTTCTGCTTAAACTGGCGAAGGACCTGTTCAACCTTCTCCTCCAGGGTGCCACCGGCATCACCCCAGTCGGCACCATCGCGGGTGACGAATTCGCGGATCAGGTTACGCAGGGTCTGCGGGTCGAGCTGTTCATAGGGGATTTCGACCCCGTCTTCGTTCCGGCCGGATTGATCTTCGGACATGATTCACCTCGATACGGATGCGGCATCCAGCATAAGGCAAAGCCGGTCAAAGAGCGAATCATTATTGCCCGGTTAGATCAGGGCAAACTGCCGCAGCAGGAAGATCCCCAAAGTGGTGGAGAGCAGCGAACCTAAAGAGGTCGCCGCGATAATCGCGGCGGCAAGATGATGATTGGCCTTCATCGCCTGGGCCATGGGATAGCTGGCGGCGGCGGTCGGTGCCGCGCACATCAGGTAGAGGACACCGAGACATTCACCACGCAATCCAACGGCAACGCCGCCAGCCGTCAGCAGCAACGGCACCAGCAGCAGCTTGCCGGCGACCGCCCAGTAGAGAGGCCGCGACGCCTGAAACTCATAGAGGCGGATGGTGGCTCCTGCGCAGAGCAACGCCAGCGGCAGGGTCATCTGGGCGAAATAACTGCCGGTGTTGAGCACGATCTGTGACACCTTTATGCCGCTCAACGAGATCAACACCCCGGCAGCAATCGCCAGAATCAACGGATTTTTCAGGATTCCGGTAAATACAGGCAGCAGCTTCCCCTGGCCAACCGCTTCGCCCCGGTGCCGGGTCAGGGTGATCACGGCCAGCACATTAAACAGGGTGGTCATCACGGCCAGATAGACTGAGGCCGTGGTGACCGAGGCTTCACCAAAAGCACTCAGGCAAAACGCCAGGCCGATGATCCCCATGTTGCTGCGATAGGCGCCCTGAACAAAGACCCCACGGTCACGGGGTTCCTGCAGCCGTGGTGCCACCACCCGGTCGAGCAGCAGGAAGAGGATAACGGTCGCAATCAGCGCATAACCGACCAGAGTCACGGGGAGGCCATGGCGAAAATCGGTCTCGACCAGTTTGACAAACAACAGGCAGGGCAGAGTCACCTTAAACACCAGTTCGGAGCCGATACGGGCGAACTCGTCAGTGATCCAACCCAGACGTTTAAACAGAATCCCCAGGCCGAGGATGCAAAAGACCGGGGCGGTTATCAGGATGGCAAAATGAAAATCAGCCCACATCCGTGTGTCTCACATCGTGAAAACAGCCGGAAAATCGCGGCGCGCACCCCGGTTCAACCGTCTGGCGCGGGTAAAAACCCCACCCATTTGACCGCGGTCAGAGACCGGTTACTGGCCTTCGGTCAACGGAATACAGCTCCAGCCTTCCTGCCCTTTGGCCAGGATCAGCAGACGCTCGGAGGCGATGCCGCGCTCCAGCAGATAATCGTAGGTGCGGGTTGCCCCGCCGGCGCCGCGCGGACAGACCACCACAATCGGATCGTTGTTGCTTTGCAGCCGCCCGATAATCGCGTCGATCTTCGCCCGGTCAGCATCACTCTTGACCGGATAAGCGTGAGTGGCGATCGCCCCGATGATGTGGTGGCGGACAAACTCACCCTCAACCTGGATATCGACGAGATTGGTCGGCAGCCCGTCGTTCAATCGGGCCTCGAGGTCGGCGGCACTGATGTAGTTGTAGGCCGGGGCGGGATCGGCCGCGCCGACCGGCATGGCGAAGATGAGTGCGGCGAGCAGCAACAGGGCAAAACGCGAAAAGATCGACATGAACTCCTCCAGAGCTAAGTGGTTGTTGCCGACCGAAGGCGATCAGCAAAGATCGACTTTAATCGCTAGCCGGGCAACGTGGCAAATTAAAAATTCCCGTAGCAGCTTCTATCGTCAGTGAAAAAACCGATGGGCAACGGCCGCTTCAGACATGGTTGCGCAGTTGCAGTTCGATCGGGTGCGGATTCAGGTAGTATTGCTGCGCCAGATAGGGTTGGCCGTACTTGCGCACAAAATGATTGAGCATGGTGACCGGGACGATCAAGGGCAGCTTTTTCTGCCGGTACAGTTCAAAGAGTTCCAACAGCTCCTGTTTCTCGTCGGCACTGAGCTGCTGTTTGAAATAACCCATGATGTGCTGCAGGACGTTGACCTGTTTCTGCACCGTGACCTTCAGGCGCAGACCGCGCATCAGCAGCTGCAGATAACGGTCATACAGCTCGGTTTCCGGCAGCGCCTTCGCACCGGCCACCAGTTTGCCCATCTCCCGGTAGATTTCAGTACTGTGGGCCAGCAACAGCAATTTGTGCCGGCTGTGGAATTCGATCAGGGAACCGATGGAGAGGCCGCCGGCCACCAGCTGCCGCCAGCGCCGGAGGGTAAAGATGGCCTCGATGAAATTCTCGCGCAGCGCCGGGTCGTTGAGCCGCCCGTCCTCCTCCACCGGCAACAGGGGGAAGTGCTCCATAAAGGCACGGGCAAACAAGCCGACGCCGGCTTTTTTCGGCACCCCGTGATGATCGTAGAGTTTCACCCGCTCCATGCCGCTGCTCGGCGAGCCCGATTTGAAGACAAACCCACACAGGTTTTCCGGCTCGAGAGCCACGACCCTCTCCTTGGCCCAGGCCTGCATCCGTTCCGTGATGTCCTCACCGCTTCTGGAAAAAACCAGCCGCGGTGCACCCTCCTCACCCGTCAGACGCAGGGCCTCACGCGGCGTCGACAGTCCCAGCTCGACTTCAGGACAGACCGGGACGAAATCGACGTAACAGCCCAGGGTGTCGACAAGAAAATGGTCAAGCTTGTGACCGCCGTCAAAACGGACCTGTTCGCCGAGTAGACAAGAGCTGACGCCGAGCCGGATTTTTGTGTCCTCCATGACCACTCCTTACACATAAAATGAATTACTGAAGCCGATTGAAGTCTAGCGGAAACGAGGTGACTGGCAAGGGACGGATTGTATTGTCGCTTAAGTCTGCAATACTTCAACAAACGCTAACGAAGGACTTGATCAATTTGAACAGCCAACAAAATCTGCTGCTGGTCGCTGGCGCGACCGGCTACATCGGTAGCCGACTGATCCCTCTGCTTTTGGCGCAGGGGCACCGGGTGCGCGCTCTGGCGCGTGATCCGGCCAAGCTGCGCGAACGGCCGGGGATGAATCATCCGCAGCTGGAGATCGTCCAGGCCGACCTGCTCGACCCAATCTCTTTGCACAAGGCTTGCAGCGGTTGCCGGTCGGCCTACTATCTGGTCCATTCGATGAACCCGGCCAATCGCGATTTCGCCCACAGCGATCGCCAGGCAGCGACCAACATGGTGGCAGCGACGGAAGCAACCGGCGTTAAGCGCATCATCTACCTCAGCGGCCTGGGTGAAGAGGGGGCGAATCTCAGCGCCCACCTGCGCTCGCGCACCGAGGTCGGGACGATTCTCTCGGCCGGCCAGGTGCCGGTGACCGTGTTTCGCGCCGCCATGATCATCGGTTCAGGCAGCGCCTCTTTTGAAATCCTCCGCTATCTGGTGGAACGCCTGCCGGTGATGATCACCCCACGCTGGGTTGACACCCCCTGTCAGCCGATCGGCATCCGCAATGTGCTGCATTATCTGGTGGCCTGCCTCGACGCCCCGACGACGATTGGCGAAACCTTTGATATCGGCCAGGAAGAGGTCCTAACCTACCGGCAGCTGATGACCCTCTTCGCGCAAGAAGCCGGACTGCGCCGCCGCTGGATTATTCCGGTGCCGGTTTTGACCCCGCGCTTGAGCTCCTACTGGATTCATCTGGTGACCCCGGTCCCGGCGGCTCTCGCCCGCCCGCTGGCCGAAGGGCTGCGCAACGAGGTCGTCTGTCACGACACACGCATCCGCTCCCTGCTGCCGCAGGAGCTGCTCGATTGCCGCACGGCAATCCGCCTTGCCCTCGACCGCAGTCACGAACAGCAGATCGCCAGCTCCTGGCGCGATGCCGGCACGCTGCCGCCGGCCGAATGGGCGACGCCGGACGATCCGGCCTGGGCCGGCGGCACCCACTTCAGCGATCAACGCCAGATCGAGTTGGCAGCGCCACCGGAGGCGGTCTGGCAAGCCATCACGTCCATCGGCGGCACAAACGGCTGGTATTACGCAAACTGGCTCTGGCAGCTGCGCGGCCTCATCGATCGCCTCATCGGCGGCATCGGCCTGCAGCGCGGACGACGCAACGCCGGCGAACTCTTTGCTGGCGACGCTCTCGACTTCTGGCGTGTCGGTCGGATCGAAAAACCACATTTTTTGCAACTGGTGGCGGAGATGAAACTCCCCGGTCAGGCGGCGCTGGAATTCCGGCTGACGCCCACCGCCAACGGCTATACCCGGCTGCAATTGCGTGCTCTGTTTCTGCCACGCGGAGTGGCCGGCATCCTTTACTGGTACGCTGTGACGCCGTTTCATCAGCTGGTATTCAGCGGCCTGCTGCGCGGTATGAGTAAACAGCTCGGCGTCGCCATACTCAGCGGTCCGGACAAACTATTGGATTGAAGGGATAACCATGAACCGTCTGGAAAGAGAGGTCGTCCTCAACGTTGACCCACAAACGCTGTGGTCCTTTATCGCCACCCCGCTGAACCTCAACCTGTTGACTCCGCCCGACCTGCAGTTCGCCATCCTGTCTGATGTACCGGAAAAGATGTACGATGGCCTACTGTTGCGCTATGAAATCACTCTGCCCCTGATTGGCAAACAGCACTGGCTGACCGAAATCAGGGAGATTGTCGACGGAGTCTCTTTTGTCGATGAACAACGCGCCGGCCCCTACAAATCATGGCACCACCGGCATGTGATCAGTGCAGAAGATGACGGCCGGTCACGCATGCGTGATGAGGTCCGCTACCGGCTCCCCTTCGGAGTTGCCGGAGTGGTGGCACATCAAGTCTGGGTCAAGTCGCAGCTGGAGCGGATTTTTAATTATCGGGAGCAGAAACTGGGTGAGCTGTTCCCCTGAACAGCGAAATAATCTTTTTGGTTATTCATTTGAATCAACCTGAGCTCTCATTGCAAAATCTGAAACTATTTCAACTCGGGGACAACCGATTAGCTTACGGTCTAAATCAAAATCTGGTCTCANNGCGCCTTTGCGGCTTGAGTGAGCAAGGCAAACGGGCGTGAAATTGACGATGTCCTTATCGAATTGCTTATTGGTGGAGCGCAGTAAATAAGCAGATAAATCTTTTAGGGAACATCCCGGCAAAATGGAAAAACCCTTATAAAAAAGGCGGCCACAAAGGGCCGCCTTCTCAATTCAACCTCAGGTCAAGCGCCCTTCTCCGGGCGGTCAAACAACAGGTAAAGACACGGCAGGACAAACAGCGTCAGCAGCGTCGACGTCAGAACGCCGCCGATTACCACTGTCGCCAACGGGTGCTGCACCTCCGCACCGACACCACTGGAAAAAGCCATGGGCAGAAACCCGACCGCATCGACAACGGCGGTGGCAACAACCGGCAGAAGGCGCTGCCGGGCGGCAGCCACCACGGCGACGGCCATCGGCTGTCCATCGGAAAGAAAGTTCCGGATCGCCGCCACCAGCACCTGACCGTTGAGCACCGCAATCCCGGCCAGAGCGATGAAACCGACGGCGGCACTGACCGAAAAAGGGATGCCGCGCAGCCAGAGGGCAAACACCCCGCCGACGGCGGCGAGCGGAATACCGGTGTAGATGATCAGCACATCACGCAGCCGTTTGAGACTGAACCAGAGCAGAACAAAAATCAGCAGCAGGGTCAACGGCACCACCAGCGCCAGCCGGCTCTGCGCCCGCTCCAGATTCTCGAACTGACCACCCCACTCGATAAAATAACCCGGCGGCAGCAGCAGGTCGCGCGCCACCACGCTTCGTGCTTCGGCGACAAACGAGGCGACATCACGGTCCCCGACGCTGGCCGAAACCTTGATCAGCCGGCGACCCCATTCGCGGTTGATGGTCGACGGCCGCTGCACCTCGGTGATGGTCGTCAGAGCAGAGAGGGGCAAAATCGCGCCACTGGCGGTGGGGACCAGAGTGTCAGCGAGGAGGCTGACATCGGCGCGCCGGTCGTCAGGCAGTCGCAACACCAACGGGAAGGAACGCTCCCCTTCGAAAATTTCACCAACCTGCGGCGTACCGACGGCGGCGATGACGTCGAGGACATCCCGCGCCGGGATGCCGTAACGTGCCAGCTGCTCCTGATCGACCTGAATCTGCAACGTCGGCTGGCCGGTGATCTGTTCGGCCGATACCTCGCCGGCGCCGGGAACTTTCTGCAGCAACTGCTCGACCTGCTCGCCCAATCGCACCAACTCATCAAAGTCGTCGCCAATGATTTTGATGCCGACGTCGCCGCGAATCCCCGAGAGCATCTCATTGACCCGCAGCTCAATCGGCTGGGTGAGAACGACCCGAATGCCGGGCAGTCCAGCCAACTCCTCCTGGATGGCGGCAGCAAGCTCCCCTTGCGTCCCGGCCTTGCGCCACTGGTCGCGGGGGTGGAGGGACATGAAGATGTCGGTCAGTTCGGTCCCCATCGGATCGGTCGCGGTCTCGGCGCTGCCGAGACGGCTCCAGACCGACTTGATTTCGGCGGGAAACTTCTCCAGCAGCAACTGTTCGAGGCGCCCGTTGTAGACCATCGACTCGTCGATGGAGACCCCGGCCAGCCGCACAACGCTGGCGACGATGGAGCCCTCGCTCATGCGCGGTAGAAACTCGCCGCCGAGGCGCGTGGCGGCGATTCCGGTGACAACCACCAGCAGTGCCGCTACCAGCAGGGTTTTGCGCCGATGCTGCAGCACCAGATCGAGGGCCGGGATATAGGCGCGCCGCAGCCAGACCTCCGCCCGCCCCATCTGCTCCTTGCACACCCGCGGCAGGAACTGAAAAGAGAGGATCGGCGACAGGAAGATCGCCACCAAGAGCGCACCGAGCAGGGCGAAGATGAACGTCCAGGCCATCGGCTGGAACATCTTCCCTTCGATCCCCTGCAGGGTCAGTACCGGCAAGAAAACCAGGGCAATAATCCCCATGCCGAAGGCGATGGGGCGCCCGACCTCGCAACTGGACGACACGATTGCCGCCATCCGTTCGGCGGCGGTCAGGGGACGACCAAGTTCAGCCTGTCGCTCACCAAGACGGCGCAGGTTGGCCTCGGTCATCACCACCGAGCCATCGACCAGGATGCCGAAGTCAATCGCTCCCAGCGACAGCAGGCTGGCGGCAATCCCCATCTGCATCATGCCGAGGCCCGCAAACAGCATCGACATCGGGATGGCGGCGGCAACCAGCAGGCCGGCGCGTAGATTACCGAGCAGTAAAAAGAGGATGGCGATAACCAGAATGGCCCCGGCGACCAGATTGTGCTCGACGGTTTCGATGACATGGTCGATGAGTTCGGTGCGATCGTAGACCGTCTCGATGATGACGTCGGCGGGCAGCGACTGGCGTACCGTCTCCAGCCGCTCCTTCAGCGCCGTAGTCACCTCGCGGCTGTTCTCCCCCATGAGCATGAAGCCAAGGCCGAGCACCACCTCGCCCTTGCCCTGGGCCGAAACCGCTCCACGGCGCAGCTCATGGTCGATACGCAGTTCGGCGACGTCGCGCACCCGTACCGGGGTCCCGGTGTGACTGGCGATGACGATGGCGCCGATCTGCTCCAGGCTGGTCACCCGGCCGATGCCGTGGACCAGCAGCGTCTGCCCGGCGGTAATCACCTGGCCGCCGCCGACGTTGGCATTATTCGCCTGCAGCGCCTCCGAGACCGCGCCGAGGGTCAAGCCATACTTGATCAGCGCTTCCGGTGCAACAATGACATGGTACTGCCGCTCCAGCCCCCCCCAGGAGTTGATCTCGGCCACCCCGGCAACCTTGCGCAGTTCGGGTTTCACCACCCAGTCGTGCAGGGTGCGCAGTTGGTCAAGCGTGCGCTCGGGGTTATCGGAACGAAGGACATAGTGAAAGACCTCGCCCAGGCCGGTGGAGATCGGCCCTAATTCCGGGCGCTCGATCCCGGGCGGCAGTTCGACGCTGGCCAGACGCTCCATCACCAGCTGTCTTGAATCGTAGATCGGCATGGCGTCGCTGAAGGTCACCACCACCTGCGACAAGCCGAACTTGGAGACCGAACGGACACTCTGCAGATGCGGCAAACCGGAGACCGACAGCTCGACCGGCATGGTCAGCTGTTTCTCCACCTCTTCCGGCCCCAGAGCCGGAGCGATGGTGTTGATCTGTACCTGAACCGGCGTGGTATCGGGGAAGGCATCGACCGGCAGGTTGAGCAGGGCCCAACCGCCGACGGCGAAGGTGACACAAAACAGCAGCACCACCAGCAGACGGTTACGCAATGCAAACCGGATGAGATGTTCAAACATCGCCTGCCTCCTAATGGTCAGCGCAGGAAGCGCCCAAACGGGCCTTCAGCACTTCTGATTTGAGGGCAAATCCCTGCGCGATGACGACCGGCTCATCGCCCTTAAGGCCGTGAACAATGGTCACCAGCCCCTGCTGTTTGGCACCGGTCTCGACCCGGCGCAGTTCAAACAGGCCGGCTTCACGGCGCACAAAGACATAATTCACCTGATCAATACTCTGAACGGCAGACATCGGCACCACCAGAGCCTCGCCAGCGGCAGCAGTATGGAGCTTGACCTGACCGAACATGCCGGCCTTGAGCAGGCCGCCGGGGTTGGCAATCTCGGCAACCGCCATCAGCGTGCGGCTGCGCTCATCGAGCGCGGCGCCGACCTGAAGAATCCGGCCGTGAAACAGGTGGTCAGGCAGACCGCTGAAACTGGCCTCGACGGTGGCACCAACCTGTACCTGGGCAATGCGCGACTCCGGCACCGCCAGTTCAACCCAGAGCGCTTCCGGGTCGGCAATGGTGAATAGCGGCGCTCCCGCCGACACGACATCACCAGTTCCCACCAGCTTGTCGACAATGACCCCGGATAGTGGCGCACGCAAGCGGGCCAGGGTGGCCCCTTTTTCGGCGACACCGAAACTCATGGCCTGTTCGCGCAGCTGCTCGACTTCGCTGTGTGCCGCCAGTTGGTCCGCCTTCGCCTGCTGAAATTCGAGCCGCGAGGAGATCCCTCTGGCATACAGATCCTGCTCCCGCTGCCAGGCCGCCTCGATCTGGGCCTGATGGGCGAGCGCTGCGCCGAGCTGACCACGCAGCGCCGAAGCTTCCGGCGAAGCGATCTCCGCCAGCAGCTCTCCCTTGCGGACGCGCTGACCGACCATCCCGGCGGCAGTGCGCACCACACCACCGGTCACAGCCGTCAACCGCGCCAAGCGGTTGCGATTGAATTCGCTGCGGCCGGTAAACATGACTCCGTCGGCGGTCGTCATCTTTTGCGGCAGCGATACCGTAATGCCGGCCTTCTCCGCGACATCGGCTGCGGCCAGCCGCACCTGAAGCCCATCCCCGGGCTGCAAGGCGGTAATCAGCCCGGGGTTGCACAGGGCATCCTCCCGCTCGAACATCTGGTGCTCGCCGCAAAAGGCGGTCGGATCAATGGCTTCATCATGACCATGACCGGCATGCTCATCAGCAGCAATAAGGCCAAAGGCTTTAGGCTCTTTCTCTGCGCCGGTAGCGTGGTCGTGACCGGCATGGTCATCCGTAGCGGCCACGGAGAGGGCGATGAAAAAAGCGCATGTCACCAGCAAAGCAACGGCGACGGACGAGGATTTGATCATAGGGTATTTCATAGTGAACCTCTTTATTGATCGTTGTGTTCAAAGGGGGCGCCGCCAGCCGGTAAAGTCCGGCCGAGCAGGCTGTTTAAACGGGCGGCGGCCACATGACATGCAACTTGTGTCGCCAGTAAGCGCGAGCGGAGCCCGGTCAGCTGCTGCTGGGCATCAAGCAACTCAAGCAGGCCATACTTCCCGGCCTGGTAGCCGTAGTCGATGGCTGCGAAAGTTTGCTCTGCCGCCGGCAGGAGTTCATCCTGCAACGCCCGGGTTTCGGTCAGCGTGTTGCGCAGCTCCGCATCGGCTCTGGCGATGGCGGTAGCACTTTGCAGGCGACGGCTCTGTTCAAGCTGACGCGTCTGCTCCAAGCGCGCCGCCGCCGCCGCGACACCGCTGCGGTTGCGATCAAACAGCGGCAAGGGGAGAGAAATCCCGGCCACGAGGGCGGTATCACCACTCTCCTCAAATCGTCGGACGCCGACCCCAAGGGTGAGATCGGGAATCGACTGCAGCTTTGCACCGGCGAGCTCGGCAGAGGCCTGTTCGCGCGCGGCGGCGGCCAGCATCATCTCTGGCGCAGCGGCGACGCTCTGTGTCGCCGGCGGCTCAGGCAACTGGTCAAGCGCACCCTGCGCAACGATCTTTGCTGCGGAATCGAGTCCAAGAACGGCAGCCAGCGCCTGACGGGCCACCGTCAATGCGCCGGTGGCCCGGTCGCGCTCCAGCCGGGCTTCAATAAGCAACGGCTGAAACCGGACGGCATCGATGGTCGGCGACTTGCCGGTGTCGATTTTTGCCTGAATGCTCTCGCCAACTCTCCGGGTCAATTGCAACTGTTCTTCGGCCAGAAGCTGTTGCTGTTGCGCCGCCAACAGAGTCATAAAAGCTTCGACCGTTTGCAGATGGATCTGCGCCTGAATCAGGTTCTGCTGCTGCACCACGACCGCATATGCGGCACGAGCGAGCGCGCGGCGCTGACCGCGCTGCCCGCCAAGCTCAAAACGTTGATCAAGACGCAGAGTCATTTCGGCGCCATCAAAACCCCGCTGGGTATCACGCCCGGCAAAGTTTTCGACTTCGATAGCCAGTTCCGGATTGACGAAGCGCGCCGACTGCTCCGCGTCGGCGGCGCTGGCGACAACCACGGCCCGGGCTGCCGCCAGCTCAGGATTGTCGGTGCCGGCCAAAGTCAGCGCATCGTTTAAGGTGAGTGTTCTAGAAGCAAACCCTTGCGGGTCCACAGGCAGGGTGGTGTTGTCGGCGGCAAGCGGCGTTGCACATGCAACGCCGGCAGACAACAACATCCCGGCCAGAAGCGACCAGGTCGTTCTTGGCATGGAGAGTCTCCGTCATAACTGGACACAGAAAAAAGGGATGGGTTCGATCACAGCATGGGCTGCTCCGAACTGCGTTGCTTAAGATGGAACTAAAAACGAAGGATCAACAGCGCAGAACGGTGCTGCGCAAGGCAAGATACGCCGGTGGTGAACGGCGCGATTGGGAAGTAAGTAGATGGGTATTCAGGGTGGGGCTGAGGGTGAAAGTGGCCACCAGCTGCATCGGCAGGGCTGGTGGCGCCAGATGTGCCGAATACAGCAGGCGTTGCTGTAGATGATCGTAGGAGAGATCAACATCGAGACAGGCTCCGCAATCGTCGTCGCTGGCATCGACGTGCGCGGCTATTTCGGGTAAGACAGGCGCTGATGACTGGCCATCGACCGGACCACAATTCTTGGTGGCCGCCGCCTCAATGTGGCGACGTCCATCATCATCGTGACAAAGGACATAGCCTCCACTCCCCGCTCCAATCAGGAGCGTAACGAGAAGAATGAAAGCCAGGGATCGGATGCTGGATTGGGTCATGGGCGAGCATCATGCATGATATGACTCATTAGTGTCAAGAGCAAGTCACACAGGTCCGTGGCAAGCCACGCTGGCCAGAGCGCATATTTCATGTTAACGTGACCGGCACATTCTGGCAAAAAGTGAACGGATCCGGGATATGAACTGGCAAGTCTACATTATCCTCTGCTCGGACGACTCCCTCTACACCGGCATCACCACCGATATCGACCGCCGTCTGGCCCAGCATGCGTCCGGTGCCGGCGCCAAATATTTTCGTGGCCGCACGCCGGGACGCCTGATCTACCTGGAGCGTGGACACGACCGCAGCAGCGCCAGCCGTCGCGAGCTTGAGATCAAGCGCCTGCGGCCGGAGTCCAAACGCCAGTTGGTCTGTGCCACATCCAACACCCTGATCAACACATTACCGACAAAGGATTAACCATGCAGATCTGGGTTGATGCCGACGCCTGTCCCAAAGTGATCAAGGAGATTCTGTTCCGCGCCGCTGACCGGCGTCAGGTCACGGTGACCCTGGTCGCTAACAAATCCCTGTACGCCCCCCCTTCTCCCAATATCAATACGATCCGGGTTGGTGCCGGCGCCGACGTCGCCGATCAAGAGATTGTCCGGTTGCTGCAGGCCGGCGACCTGGTGGTCACCGCCGACATTCCACTGGCGGCAGCCGTCATCGAAAAAAAGGGGCATGCCCTTGACCCGCGTGGTGAATTTTTCAGCGAAGAGAACATCGGTGAGCGGTTGTCGATGCGCAACTTTATGGATGAACTGCGCAGCGGTGGGGTCGAAACAGGCGGTCCGGCAACCTTCAATCAGTCCGACCGTACCGCCTTCGCCAATCAACTCGACCGCTTTTTGACCCGGAACCCGACCCGTTAAGGGGTACAAAAGGGCCATACTTTTTAGCCAAAACGTTAGCGCCATTGAAGCAACAGCTATCTAAAAAAGTGCTATAACCCAAAAGAAGAATTCTAGACACCACTTCTTGTCACGTAAAACCGTAAAGCGCACCAAGAAAAACTGAAAAATGACTGTTTCAGGCTGATCCTTCTTTGCGGCTTTGCGTGAAAACTTTGTATTTGCTGTTGGCTTGTAAAAAGAGCAACAGCCCAAAATCCAGAGCGTCTGCCCGACACAATCTTAGTGTACGAACGTCTATCTTCCACTTATTTTTGCCAGCAACGCCCCTTCATCAGGGTATTCACCGGTCTGTTTTTTCGAAAAAACCAGCTCACCATCGACCACAACTTCAAAGACACCGCCACTCGACGCGATCAGTTCCACCGCGACCGGCAGGATAGACTCTATCTTCGCCGCCAGACTGGCAGCACGTTCGCGATAGCCTCACTGGTTACAATATTCGATGCTGACATGCATGGTCACCTCCGTTGAATTGATTATTTCGCACAATTATAACAGTCTGAGCCGCTCCCACCTGCGCCCTTGCGCAAAAGACCCTCCGATCAATGCAAATTTTAATTAATGAGCGGAGGCACACCTCTTGCTGTATGTCCGTCATCATACAATCTTGTAGCGGCGAAAACCGGCGTCGAGCAGCTGTTTACCGACACGGAAGCGACTCCGAAGTGGGCGCAACAACAGTGAGCCCATCGTCATATACCGGTTTTCTCGCAGTGAAGCCGCGCAGCAACGCAGAAAGAACACACGAGTGAAACGGATTTTGGATCGATACGGGCTGCTGTTTATTACCCTTCTGCTGCTGCCGGCAGCAACCGCCAGCGCAACCTCAAATGAGTCGGACCGGATTCTGCGGGTCTACGGCCCCGGTGGACCGCACCACGTCATCGAGGAATGTGCCGCCCTGTTTACCGAGAAGCACGGAGTCAAGGTTGCTGTTGTCAAGGCATTCCCGCACGACCTCGAGCAACGCCTGCGCGCCGATGGCGACATTTACTACGGAGGGGCCGAGTATATGCTGGAGGGTTTCGACCGTCGCAACCCCGGCCTGCTTGATATGGTCTCGGCGGACACATTGCACCCGCGACGCATCGGTATTATTGTCCGTAAGGGGAATCCACTGGGCATCGACGGCATCGAGGATCTAAAACATCACGAGGTTGATCTGCTAGATGTCAAGTTGGAAAATATGCGCCATTTCCACGGCACAGAGGGTGGTTTGAGTTTCAATATCCGCAGCTTCGCCTTCACCGGACAACAGGGAGTCGACGCCTGGCTCGCCACCCCGGAAATCGACGCCTGGGTCACCTATAAATCGTGGCACTTCACCCTGGAAGAGCATTCGGATTTCATCGAAATCCCTGGTGAGTCCGGATTGCGACATACCCCCATCGCCCTGACCACACACACCCCCCTGCGCCAGGAGGCGATGGCATTTATCACCTTCCTCAAATCGGATGAGGGACGCCAGGTGTTTGAAAAGCATGGCTGGTATTGAGAATTAAAGGGAGGGTTGTGTTTTGCAGAAAAAAGGACGGCCAACAGGCCGCCCTTTTCGTTCTCCTTACATGTGCAGACTTCTGGCCAGAACTTCGAAAGCCAGATCGAGATCGACCTCGGGCGCAAGAGTTGGTCCGAGCAGACGTACCAGGGTTGGCCGTCTAAGCAGCCGGTCATCGAAACGGGCTTGGGGGGCCAGGCGCTGCAATTCACTTTTTAACAAGGTGAAGTTGTGGCCGCTGGTCATTTGCTGGGAGGCACCAAAACCATCATAGGTCAACGCCGACCGGTTGAAGATAACCGGCCCACGCCCTTTGGCATACAACCAGAGGGTCTCATCCCGGTTTTCACTGGACACCGTCTCTTCGTGCGTCACCTTCTTGGTCATCGGTATCCCGCCGGACATCAGGGTTTTGCCAAGGCTGAATTTGCGCTCCGTCACCGTGCTGACGGTCTGCGACTGACCCGGACTGCAGATCGCGACCAGCAGCAGTTCAATGTCCGCATAGTCGATGACACTGGCATCAGCCGCCAGCGACTCAACCCGAAGCGCAGTGTCCCCCGGTACAAAACGTCGCACATAAAACGGTGTCCGCTTGCGCACGGTGTCCGTATCGATGACCAGAGCCGGGATTCCCTCGGCCCTGAGCCGCTCTGCTAACGCCTCGGCCCGGCTCATATCGGCAAAACTGGCCAGCACCGCCGGCCCGCCGCCGGCGATTTTTTGCCGCGCCTCAAACACCAGTCCACCCAGAGCGTCAGCGATGGTTTTGGCCACCGCTGCCTCATCCTTTTGCCAACCATGCACGGCAACAAGCTGCATCAAATTTCTCCTGTCAGGCACAAAAGTCGATTGCAAAAAGGAAACACCGCGCATCACCGACACGCCATGTACCTATAAAAACCAGCCAACAAACGATGCCAACCATTCAAGAACACGAATCAAACCACCACGGCGTTCGTGTGCAGCGAGGGTAATGGGGTATGAACCGGCTATTTCGTGATCTAGCAGGGTCTGCACCTGGCGTCCGAACGCAGCGCTGGCGACGATGACCGTGACTTCGTAGTTACGATGAAAACTGCGCTGGTCGAGATTGGCCGAGCCGATCACCGACCAGGCGCTGTCGATGACCATCGCCTTGGCATGGAGAATCGCGCCCTGCCGTTCATAGACCTCCACCCCGGCCTTGAGCAGCGCCGCGTAAAAGCTGCGGTTGACCATCTGGACCAGAGGAATATCGCTGTGGGCCGGAAGGATCAACTGCACCTGAACCCCGCGGCGGGCGGCACGGAGCAACGCCCGCAAAAAGCGCGGATCAGGGACAAAATAAGGGGTCTCGACACACACCCGCATTGCGGCACCGGCCAGTCCGAGTTGAAACGCGGCGCGGATGCGTGAGCGGTTATGGTTCGGACTGCCGCTGACAATCGCCACCGCATCAGCATGGTCGCTGGCCGTCAGGGGCGCCGCCACCGGGTAGTCTAACCGCTGACCGCTGGCCTCCTGCCAGTTTTCATCAAACAGCTGACGCAGTTTGTGAGCGGCAGGACCATCGATACGCAGTCCGACATCGCGCCAGGTCTCGTCATCGCTGAGGGTACCGGCGTACTCGTCGCCGATATTGACACCACCGGCAAAAGCGGTCTGTCCGTCGATGACGGCGATTTTCCGATGGTCGCGTCGATCGAACCAGCGCATGCGTTTGCCCCACGATGGCGGGTTAAACGCCGTGCAGGCGATGCCGCTGTCGGACAGTTCGCGAAAAAAACTGTCCGGGGTGTCGAAACAACCAAAATAGTCGTAAAGAAAATGCACCTGCACACCACGCGCGACCGCCCGTTGCAGACAATCTGCCAGTCGCTGACCGGTCTGGTCATTGCGCACGATATAAAATTCCAGGCAGATCGAAAGCTGAGCCGCCTCTAAAGCAGCAAACATTTCAGCAAAAAAATCGGCACCACTGCGCAACAGGAGCAAACGGTTACCGCTGCAGAACTCGGCGTCAGTGTTGCGGCGAAAACGCGCAAAAAAGCGCCGGGTAAGATGGCGCGATCGACGGCGAGGTGGGCGCGGCAGAGACATAGTTCACCTTCATGCGGACTCGGATAGCCTGACCCAGACTATCAGGTTCGCCCCCTCTGGCGCAAGGTCGCGGATGCAGAGCAAAAGTATCCTGGGCCGTCGAGCGAAAGTGGTCATTGCCAACTGTGCTTGAAGTGTTAGAGTTGAACAGTCGAAGCGTAGCCGAAGCGCTGGTCGCGGTCAGGCAAAGCAACCCGGACACCACCTGTTTTCACCGGCAACCGGGAGTCAACGCAACGATAGTGGAGGTTTTTGATGGACCAGACATGCAACTACGGTTTCGGGCGGACCCTCGACATTCCTTACGACGAAGCCGTGGCCCTGACTCGCGCTGCTCTCAAAAAACAGGGGTTCGGCATCATGAGTGAGATCGACGTGCGCGCCAGAATGGCCGAAAATCTCGGCGTCGATTTTCCGCCGTACATTATCCTCGGTGCCTGCAATCCACCTCTGGCACACCGGGTTTTAAGCGTAGAGCCCAACATCGGCCTGCTGCTCCCCTGTAACGTCATTGTTTACTCCCAGAATGACGGCCAGACCCGGGTCATGGCCATGGATCCGGTGGTCGCTCTGGAACTGGTCGCCAACCCCAGGGTCGATGAAATCTCCTGCCAGGTCAAAAGCCTGCTCGAGAAAGCACTCCTCTCCATCTGACGCATCACGGCCGGCCAAACGCCATCCCCCCTGCGTCGTCAGGTCATATCGACGTCGCGTCCGAAGTTGTGAAATTCAGACAGATTACTGAACTCCCCCCACTCCAGGTACTGTTGCGGCGCGTTGGTAAAGGCATAGAGGTGCTCGATCTCCTCCAATTCATGCCGTTCCTGATCTGCGATACGCTGCAGCAGGCGCCGGGCTTCCGGTTCGGTTTCATTTGCCAGCGCCTGTTCATACTGACGCAACACCTGACGTTCGGCCTCCAGAGCGAGATGGTAAGCGTCGATATCGTCGGTGACCACCGGGCGCTCCCGCCGTTGCAGGCGCTGAAACACGTTGACCCGACCGTCGAGGGCGCGGGAATCAAGATCGGCGCGGGCCCCCATCCGCTCCTGGATACGCTGCAGGCGCGCCAACAGTGCTTCTTCATCATGGGCCAGCATGTTAAAGATTCTCTGCGGTCCGATTTGTCCGGCCTTTTCGGCCAGGCCCTCATAGTAGTGTTGAGCACTGCGGTCCATATTCCGTGCAAAGTCGATGATTTTCATGACTCGGCTCCTTTTTACGTTCTCACTTTGTAACGACTGTACAAACTACTCCCAAAAAAGAGCGTTCTCGTCGTCGTAGCCACGCACCAGATGCCGGACGACTGGCGCAGCTTTAACAACTACGGGCTGTAAAAGCGGAAGATGGCCCAGAAGCAATGCACCGAGAATGATCGGCATCGCTAAATAGGCCAGGCGGAGGTTGCAGGATTGACAATAAGGGTTGTTGTGATGAGATAGACGTCCACCGCAGCTCGTGCAATGAATGTAAAGAAGGTCACTCATGGTTCCGGCCTTTCTCCCTCCCGGAAACCATTACACCGGCAACGAATCCGCCACCGAAAGCTTACGTTTAAACTATACACCCCTGTCTCATGAATGCCCATTTACACGACATTATAATTAGTTACAAAAAAACAGCGCATCTGTGCCGCCATAACCCTGTGTGCGCATCTGTGCCGCCATAACCCTGTGTGCAGAATATCGATTTTTCTGTTATGGTCAGGCAGAAGATATTCAAGGAGATAAGACATGCTTCCGGAAGAACAGATCAGCCTCGATTGCCCGTCCTGCAAGGCCCCCATCGACCGCCCCCTAAGCTGGTTCAAGCAGACCTACAGCACCTGCCCGGCCTGCAATGCCGGGCTGGCCGCCAGTCAATTCGCATCAATCCTAGCCGATCTGGAAACAGCCCTTGATGCCCACATCGATGAACAGTTGCAGGAAAAACCGGCCAGCGGATGTGGTTGCGGTGGTGGGGGATGCGGCGGGCATTGACCTGCGTCGCTTTCATCGCCGCAGGTCAAAACAGACACCGCACCACCGACTGGAGGGCCCTAATACATCGGGCCCGGTCAGTTGCAACCCCGCTGCTACGAAGTCGAGCCAACCGGCGACAAAAGTGCCCCCCGCCAGGGGAAGCCATTTTTTGCTTACTTTTTTGAGGCGCTTGTCAAAAAAGTGAGTCGCCTGGCGGGGCGAGTCCCGCCGCTTTTCAGACTTTCATCCAACGAAACAATTAAAGTCCCCCTCCCCCTTGACATTACTAGACGACCGGTCTATTTTTAAACTCATGAGCAAACGCGACACCCGCACCGACATCATCAAAGCCGGCACCGGCATCATCGCCCGCCAGGGCTTCAACGCCACCGGTATCGACGCCGTGCTGAAAGCCGCCGGCGTCCCCAAAGGCTCCTTCTACCACTTCTTTGCCAGCAAAGAGGCCTTTGGCCTCGCAGTGCTCGACAGCTTCGCTGAGCGCTATGCGCAAAAGCTCGATGAATTTTTTAACGACGAGAGCCTGCCGCACCTGCAGCGCCTGCACAACTATCTTGATTACAGTATGCAGCGTCTGGTCAAGCACAGCTTCAGCACCGGCTGTCTCGCCGGCAACCTCGGCCAGGAACTTGCCGATCAGCACGAGTCGTTCCGGCTAAGAGTCGAGGAGATTTTCCAGTCCTGGAAGCAGCGCTTCGCTGCCTGCTTTCGCTCCGCTCAGACAACCGGCGAACTCTCGGTCGACCTGGAACCGGATCTGCTGGCCGAGTTCCTGCTCACCGGCCTCGAAGGTGCCATCCTGCGCGCGCGGGTGAAGAAATCGTTGCAGCCGGTCCGCGACTTTATCGACATTCTGTTCCAGCAAATCCTGGCCAAGGCATCCAACGGCCCCTTACTTTAATACAAGGAGTAGATTGATGAGCGAATCCAGTTTCACCGCCATGGTGGTAACCGAAACCGCCCCGAAGTCCTTTAACCGTGCCATCGTCACCCGCAGTGTTGCCGATCTTCCACCAGGCGAGTTGCTGATCAAGGTCCACTACTCGTCGCTTAATTTCAAAGACGCCCTCTCCGCCTGTGGCAAACCGGGAGTCACTAAAAACTATCCGCACACGCCGGGGATCGACGCCGCCGGCGAGGTGGCCAGTTGCAGCGACGGACGCTTCAAGGTCGGCGAGAAGGTCATCGTCACCGGCTACGATCTCGGCATGAACACCGCCGGCGGTTACGGCCAGTACATCCGCGTTCCATCCGCCTGGGCGGTGCCGCTGCCCAAGGGGCTGTCCCTCAAAGAGAGCATGATCATCGGCACCGCCGGCTTCACCGCCGGCCTGTCGGTGTACAAGATGCAGAATAACGGCGTGCAGCCGGACGACGGCGACATTCTGGTCACCGGCGCAACCGGCGGTGTCGGCAGCATCGCAGTCGATGTGCTGGCCCGGGCCGGCTACAAGGTGGTCGCGGTCACCGGCAAGACCGCCGAACATGACTATCTCAAGCAACTCGGCGCCGCTGAGGTCATTGACCGCGAGACGATGATGAACGGCTCCGATCGGCCGATGATGAAGGAACGTTGGGCCGGAGTGATCGATGTCGTCGGTGGCGACATGCTCGCCGCCGCCCTAAAATCGACCCGCTACGGCGGCACCGCCACCTGCTGCGGACTGGTCGGCTCGCCCGATCTGCCGGTCAATGTTTTCCCGTTTATCCTCCGTGGCGTCAGCCTGCTTGGCATCGACTCGGTGCAGTGCCCGGTGGAGCCGCGCCTCAAGGTGTGGGAGAAACTCGCCGGCGACTGGAAACCGCAGCACCTGGAGGCGACGGTTAACGAGGTGACGCTCAACGGGCTGGAACAGCCGATCGCCGACATCCTCGCCGGCAAATCACGCGGCCGCACCCTGGTCAACCTGCAAGGATAAAGTGACTGGAGTTCCTCCCCCTTTATCAAAGGGGGATCGAGGAGGATTTGGTTTGTTCCTGTGCCGGAGAAATCCCCCCTGCCCCCCTTTGCAAAGGGGGGAGACAAAAGAAAACGTCCGTATCGGCACTGCCGGTACGGACGTTTCTGTTTACGGCTTGCAGTCGGAAAATGTCGTGGCAAATCAATGACAGGGAAAAACGATTGTCGAACGCAGATAAGGGCGGATTTACGCAGATAGAAGCAAGGCTTTTGCCTCGGGTGATTCGAATCGATTAATGGTCGGCCAGATTTTGACCCTCACCCGCTGTGATCTGCCTTTATCTGCGTTCGAAAAATCTGATCTTGTCGTTTACTCAACCGATTCTAAAACAGCCGCCCCTGCTCCCCCTTTTGCAGCGGGGTGCCGCCGCGTTCGATGATCTGCTTGGCCGTCAGCCAGAGGCTGCGGGTGAGCTCGATATCGTACTGCGAATCGTGCAGGCGGCTCTCGTCGACCTCGAGGCCGGCGTAGGCGGCAACGGTCATCAGCTTGAAATTGACCAGTTGCCCGCGCACCGGCTGCAGGATCTGCGCCCAGAGCAGCATGACATCGAGGCAGGGATACCAGAACCAGCTGCCGAAGTAGCGGTCGTTATTCTTCTCGAAGAACTTGCGCAGAAACGGCATATCGAAGCTGTGAGCGTTGTAGCCGACAAACTGGAACTTGTCGGCCTTATTGTATTTATCGACATATTTGCCGAGCAGCCCGACCAGGTTTTTGTAGACATCTTGCGGATCTTCGAATTTCTGACCGGGGACGGCGAGAAAATCAGGGTGGTCTTCCGACAGAAACTGACGGCGGTCGATGCCGGTCACATCGAGGGCGGCCTGATCGACCTGGTCGGTGGGATACGGGCGCACGTAATAATCGAAGCTGTCGGTGACGGTGTTGCCGATCTGGATGCAGCCGGAGATTTGGGTGAGGCCGTTGCGCTCCGGGTCGACGCCGGTGGTTTCAACATCGATGAAAACCAGTTTTTGCATATCAAGTGTCCCGATTTCAGATAGGGATGTATCGTCACCGAACCGGTTCCATCCGGCACCTTTATGTGCCTACCTTACTGCATCTGACCTCCTTTGACAAACAACGTGAGACATTCGCCCTGTCAATATTTTTCGCGGGCTTTACACCCCGTAAAAAAACGATTGCTGCCGATGGTGTTGAATGATCTGCGAAGCTTGAGATTGTATAGATAATGGCAGGGGGCCAGCAATCAAGTCTCAATTTACAGCGTCCGTATTCGGCATGGCGCTGATAATGGCCGAAGCGCACGGCAAGAGCCTGAATCAGCCGGCGGAGGATGTGTTGATGCTGGTTTATGAGCAGGATAAGGGGGAGAAGATGTGGGATATTTCAGCGCCGGTCACGGTGCAAGGGAGACCCCGGGGCGAGTTTCGCATCGGCTACTATATGTAGTCGTCGACAGGCCCAGATAAAGCGGTCTTCATTTTAAATTTGGGGTTGCCACGGAAACCATATTTTTTTTGGTGCCTTTACACTCTGCCGATAATAGCTTAGTGTCGATGAATTACTATTGTTTTATACACTGTCAGGGTGTAACGGCAGAGATTAGTTGATGACTTTGAAACGTCCGAATTCGGCGCGATGCCGGAGCGGGAATTTTTGTTTTCAGGGCTGATAGGCTCTTGTTCCGGGTAGATATCAAGTATGGTAGTCGCTGAATCTTCACCGTATCTAGAGACTGTCTTGTTTCTAATTTCATGCAATCAAAGGGTGCTTTTATGAAGACTGTCGGTTTCAAAATATTGGTTCTTATTTCATGCCTGCTGACGGGGTGTGCAGCAACGATGGATGTTGCCCGCGTCAATGGCTCGCAACAGCCAGCGAACAACGAAATTAAATCGAGATTCGGATCTAACGCGATTGAAGTAATTTATCAATATAGTCTTGACGATGAAAACATAGAGATTATTGATATAGCGCAACGACCTGTGAAGGGACAAAGTAAGTTTCACGACATAACTGGCGAATATTATAAGCAAAATCAGGCCGAACTCGAGTCGACGCGGAAGGTTAAGGATTGCATCGTTATCAAGGCGAAAAATGGCAATGTTGATTATAGTGCAACACGGTGGGTCAAATCGAACCAGTTGTCGATTTATACGCAGAACACGCTCAATATTCCAGGCCTGATCGTCGAAATCATCCTTTCACCATTAGGCATCCCCCTCTCAATTCTATCAATGGGGTCAAGTTCACCGATAAACCCCTTTGAAAATTCTGTCCACAAATGGCCTGACCACGAGAGGGTGAACATGTTCGGTCGTGCAGTGCAAAACAAAATTGAACAGGATGCCAACCTGTGCAAGGTCAACGACTCAGACATCTCTTCCTGGTACAAAGGTGATTGCAAGGACGGAAAGGCACACGGCCGCGGCTTGGCCATTGGAAAAGCGCGCTACGAAGGTGAATTTGTGGCAGGAAGAAAGCAGGGAATCGGTGAGTACATAACTGCCGGAGGCACCAATCGTAGCGGCTATTACTTCAACGATGCTGAATGTACTGAGAGCGAGTACAAATACAAATCTGACAAACAGTATGCTCGAAAGGTTGATCTGGAAAATTATCGTGCGGCTTTTCAAGCTGCCGATTCATCTACCGCATGGCAGGCCTTTATCAGTAAATACCAGTCATACGATCCGGATAAACTGCTTGCCAAGGCGCGGGTGAAACTAGCCGAATCAAAACGGCAGGAAGCGCTCACGTCCTATCGTAATTCGTTCAATAATGCCCGGACTTCGGCCGACTACTCTCACTTCATCCAGAAGTACGCAAATTCCGACCCCGAGCATCTGATACCTAAGGCTCAAACAAAAAAGCAGGAAATGCTACAAAGGGAAAAATCAGAATACCAATCTGTTTCAAGGCGCAGTTGGTCTTCGGGATACAAGGTCAAGGTCACCTATGAGACCGCGCCTGGCCAAGCAGTCGCTGTACTGCAGAAAATTAAGGATGCCATGCATGTGCGCGATCCTTTCGGAGTCTGGAATCCCTACTGGGTGACAGACTTCCCGGCGGCGGCGGCGTACGATGACAGAGGGGTCATTATTGGCGAATGGTATACAAATTATTATGAAGGTTGGAGTGATTGGAGAGGTTATCTGCAAAAAATCATGAGTGATCTCATGAATCAGCAAAATATTGTTTATTCGTGGGCAGCTGAACCAATGGGGGAAACCGTGCGGCCCTACACTTCTTACCCACAGAGTTCTGAAAATGGAACAGCTACGACCTCAGCCCCTGACAGCTCGAGTGCGGTATCAACCCGGGAGAGCCCTAACGCCAGTGTTTCTGGCGAATACAAGATAGTTAAATCGTTCCCGATTAAAGATCAGCGATATTCTCAAGTTGTTGCTGAAGTTATTTGCAGTAATGGTAACAAGGGATTTATCGCCTACAATCCATCCGAGAGCTACCATAAATACAAGGCTCCGAATGGGACGTTCGAATCTTTGAAACTTGCGACTGGGCCAACAATCGAAGGTGTTGCCAAGGAGAGTTGCAGGTAGGTTGGGGGTATTGGGTCGTTTCGGGGACACCTTACTTAATTCGGATTCCTGTTCAAAAAGTGGAAGGTACGAGTTAAATATGGTGTCCCCGAAATTTCCTCCGGCAAGAGCCTGAATCAGCCGGCGGAGGATGTGTTGATGCTGGTTTATGAGCGGGATAAGGAAGGGGGAGAAGATCTGGGATATTTCAGCGCCGGTCACGGTGCAGGGGAGACACTGGGGCGGGTTTCGTATCGGGTATTATATGTAGTCGTCAGCTTTTCTGTGCAGAGGTCGTCAAGTTTAATTTGAGGCAGCCTCCCGCCCACTCAACTTTACCGGGAGTTTTACGCCCGTTTCAAAAGCATCTATCGGTGATGGCGTTGAATACTTTCAGACGCTTGCGGGGTTGGATGACGGCAAGTGTAAAGGGCACCATCCGTTGACCACTTTAAAACGTCCGCATTCGGCGTGCTGCCGGTGCGGACGTTTTTGTTTGCAGCGCGACAGTGTTGCCTTCAGGGGATCAATGCACGCTAGCCCCCCCCGGAATTTACTTCAGCGAAATTCGAGATAGAGCGGCTCCGAAATGTGCCCCATGCCATAGCGATTGGGCTGACTCTGATCCAGCGGATTTCCATAGAGGCTAAAAACCGAGACGCCAAAAAGATACTTTTTACCTGTTTTGGGCAAGAACTGGATGTCGAGGTGATCGTCGGTTTTTAATTTACGCCCGAACTCAATGAACCAGAGACCGCCGTTCCAGACCCCCTTGGCGAGAACGTCGGCATGACTGCCGGTCGGAACGTTCGATTCATAGCGATTGACCAGCGGTCCGCTGAATTCAGTAGGTTTCGCTACCTCACGGTATGGCGGCTCGCCGCGATCGCTCAGGCGCTGCAGGTAGCGCTTTTTGCCGGTCGTACTTATGGTTTCGGTCGAATCGGCGACATTCTCGCCTGACAGGATCTGCAGTTTGTCATCGGCATAACCGGCCAGATTGGAGCGGTTAGCTTTCCAGTACCATTCATCCGCCCGATAGTTGTCGTCAGAAAAATTAGATAAGTTGACGTCGTGGTTTTCAAGATTCCACTTAATGACAAAGGTATCTTCGCGGTGCGCCCCTTCGGCATACGCTTTGCTGGTGTCATCCCAGATCCAGGGTTTGTGGTACGAATTTTCCGCCGGATCGGGAAATAGGACCTGAAAGTAGACGCTGTCGTCGGTATAAACTGAGCGGAGCAGGACATCGACGCCGGCAACGGCATCCTTAACGCTCGTCAGAGGCGCGGAATCCCAAGCAGGATCCTTAATGGAGCCATCCAGCATCGGCGGCGCTTTGACCTTGATGGACGGGATCGTTTGTACGGCCACAGCCAGGGTCGGCAGGACCAGAAACAGAAGCAGGAGGAACAGGGCGACTCGGGTCATCAGGGATCTCCTTCAGTCCAACCACGGGTGGTGTCGGTGTGACTTATGACATTACTGACGGCAACTCAATCTGGTCCCGTTGCGTTGCACAAAGCGGAATGGGATACGTGTCAGTTCTATCCCATTCCCGCAGAAGTTGTCAAAGTTTTGCGCAATCTCCATTTCCCCCATCGGCCCGCATAGCTTCCGGATTGCCATCAGGTGAACTGGCGGGAAAAGCGGGCTACCAGTCCGCAGTCAGGGCCTTCTCCTTGATGTATTCCCGGATGGCATCCATTTTCTCAAGGGTGATATCTATAAATTGCAACCCCATGCCAACCGGCAGATCGCGCTTTAAGGGGCTACCAGCCTCATTGACCCAGGCCACCCGGGCCTTGCAGTAAATGGTCTTGTCACTATCCGGCAAGCTGAATTCTACCGAGAGTTGCGTGTTGACCGGAAACGGCTCGAAATAAGACAGGAACAAACCGCCGGTGTTGAGATTGACCGTATAGTCCGTCAGCAGGTTATCCATCTGCGTACCAAACCGGACCTTGATGTGCGTTGTATAACGGGGCTCTTCACGCTCGTGAACCATGAGGTATCTTTTTGCAACCGAGAGAAAATGCGCACGGTTGATCGGCTTGGTGAGGATGTCATCACATCCCGCCGCAAGGCAGCGCTGCTTGTCCTCTTCTCTGCCGGCGGAGGTGACCATGACCACCGGAATGTTTTTGCCAAATTCCGAGTCTTTGATCAATCGACAGCATTCATCACCATTCATCCCCGGCATATACATGTCGAGGTAAATAAGATCCGGGCGTTCGGCTTCAACGATCTCCAGAGCCTCTTTGCCGTTTCCAACCGACAGAATTTCGAAAGCTTCATTGCGCCGAAAAAAACTTTTTTCCAGTTCAATAAACAGCTTCACATCGTCAACCAGAAGAATTTTTTTCTTCGGGGTTCCGTCAACAAGGGCTGCTTTTGACACTTCCGATGCCGTTTCCCTGGTCGTATCATCTACCATGCTTTTATCCTTTTCGAAAAAGAGCCTAAGTTCGGAGGATATTACGAGCAGAAATCAGGCCAAAAACAACTCCCCCAAAGCCAACCGACAAACGTCAGTAAGATCAGCCACTTAACAGCTTATCCGCGACCGTTGGCAATGAGGCTAAAGACAAATTCGATATAAAGATGTGCCACGCCATGTAACCGGTCAATGAAAGTGTGCCACGTCAGCTCGACTTTGAGCGCTATCACAACTATACCCTTTCCATTTGACCCCGCCACCTCCTCCCTGCTAGTTTACCCCCCATTCCAGCCAACCCGAGAACGCAGACCATGAGCAAAGCCCGACTGCTGCAACAGATCATCGATAAACTCGAAGCCGACCTCGCCCTGCTCTCCGGCGCGGCCCGCGCCGCCCATGCCGCTGCAACCGATACCGAGTGCCAGCCGGACAACAAGTACGACACCACCGCTTTGGAGGCCTCCTATGTCGCCCAGGGGCAGGCCAACCGCGCCGCACAGATCCGCACGGCTCTCGCCACTTACCGCAGTATGAATTTGCGCAGCTTCAACAACGAAACGCCGATCCGGCTCGGGGCGCTGGTAACACTGGAGAATGATGCGGGAGAAATGACACGAGTGTTTCTCGGACCTGAGGCGGGCGGATTGAAGCTGGCAACCGAAGCCGGCGAAGTGGTCGTCGTCACCCCGGCGGCGCCGCTGGGGCGCGAGCTGCTCGGCAAGACGGTCGGCGATGATCTGGAGACGGCGGGGGGCAAAACGTACAGCGTTGTCGCCGTTGAGTAATCAATCCAAAAATCCAAAATACAATCTGGCCACAGATTTCACGGATTTACACAGATTTAAACACAAAGCATAGACCTTTACGTTTTTGACTTATCCGCGCTAATCCGTGAAATCTGTGGCCAGGATTCCGCCTTCGACTTTTTTCAACGCCGCAGGATACTGCCGTTAGCTCCCACCTTCGCCACCGCCAGTCGTGGCGCCAGCAGACGGAAGATCGACGGATAGATCACGCTGGAGAGCAACGCCGCCAACACCAGTGTCCCGGCCATCCCTTCCGATACCAGCCCCATGCGTTGACCCAAGGTTCCAGCGACAACAATCATCGATAGTGGCGCCGACAAAATCACCGCCAGCGCTACCCCCTCGATGCGCTTCAGGCCGAGCCGCCCGGCAAGCAGCACCGTGGCGCCGTTGCTGAGCAGCACCGCCAGAGTCAGCAACAGTGCCTTGCCGATCACAGCCGGTTCGGCCAGTTGCTGCAGATTAATGCTGGCCCCGACACCGACGAAGAAAAACGGGATAAGAAAGCCGAAGCCGACAGCGTTGATCTTCTCTTCAAATCGTCCCTTGCTGCGAAACACCAGGCTGAATACCATGCCACCCAGAAACGAGCCGAGGATCGGCTCGGCCCCGGCCAGCGCAGCAATCAGGGCACCGGCAAAAGCCAGGGTGACCAGAATGCGGATCCCCTCCTCAACCGGGTCTTCACTCTCCATCACTTTAGCCACCCGCTCCGGGTTCCACCAGGCGAGCAGGTAAAGCAGCCGCAGCACACCGTAGGCAAGGCCGAAAAACAGCGCCAAACGCAAGAAGGCAAGCAGGCCGTACCAGCTCAGGCCATGCAAGTGGCCGATGTCGATAAAGGTCAGCACCAAAATCGACAGCAACTCACCGGTGAGGGCGACACCGACCACGGCGTGACCGTAAGACGACTCCATCAGGTCGCACTCCTTGAGCACCGGGATGACGATACCGGCCGAGATCATGGCGACGGTGACCCCGAGAAAAAACGGCAGGCCGAGCAGGCTGAACAACAAGGGAGTGAGGGTAAAGGAGATCACCGAGACCAGGGCGTACCAACCGCTCTTACCGCTGTGCCAAAGCTGACGCAGATCAAGCTCCATGCCGGCGATAAACATCAGATAGATAAAGCCGATCTCGCGTAGCAGGTCGAACCACTCCGGGATCTGCCGGATGACCAGGTTGAATAGCAGCAGGCCGTAGACGATCTCCAGCGCCGCCGATGGCACCCGCAGACGCCGGGCGATAAACGGGATCAGCGCAGTGCCGAGCAACACCAGCAGCATGGAGGATTGTTGCGGATTGAGACTCATGGTCACGGTCTCACTCGAACACGGCGCCGGGCGGGATCAACAGACAGGAGAGGCTGGCGCGGCGGACGACCTCCCAGCCGGTGTCAGGCGTCAGAAAAGCGCGCAGGACGGTCGGCTTTTGCCACGCCTCCATATCGACAACCAGCAGCTGTTGCCCGGCCAGAGCAGCGCCGATGGCGAGAATCGGGTTACCCTCCAACGGCCGCTCGGGGATATCCTTTTTGTAGGTGCGGGCCAGATAAGCAACAATCTTCTCCATCGCCTCGACCGCGTCGTCCTCATCTTCGGAATCGAGATATTCCGACGGAGCCACCGCCAGCACCTCAAGGGCAAAGTGGGCCAGAGTCGAAAATTCGAGGGCAATCTCCAGCGAGCGCTCCAGACTCTGCGGGCTCAAGGAGGCGACCGCCGTCTTCTCATAAGGGAACTGGCCGGAGGCGAGCAGCAGTGGACAGCCAAGGGACTCGGCCAGACGCAGAAGCTGGCGTTTGGAACGCAGTCCCTGCAGCAGCGGCAGACCGGAGCGGAGCACCTGCGCACGCGACAGGACCAACAGCGCCGGGTGCACATTGAGGCTGGAGCAGAGCGCCGGCAACTCGTCGAGACCGCCCTTACTCGCTACCACTTCGCAGCTTTTCATGCCACAAGCCTTGGCGATCGACTGCAGCGGCTCCTGCCACTCTGACGAACCGACCACCGCCAGCAGTTTCTCAACTGGCAGCAGCTCGCAGAGATAACGTATCTCATCAAGAAAGGCGGGATCGAGGCTACGTGGTGTGGAGACAACCAGTGTATCGCCAAATTCAAGCGGGAAGCTGGTGAAACGAAAAGCGAGGCGCTCGGCCAGGGTGTGAATGGCACGCGGGTCACCAAGAAGCACCACCTTGTCATGAGGACGCAGAGCGGTGCTGCCGCGCGGGACGATAATCTGTTCGTCGCGGTAGATGATGCCGATACGCCATTTGTTGGCGTGGAACAAAGAGAGGCGCTTATTGACCAGACGTGAATCGGGGTGAACCTCGACCTGGAGGATTTCGTTACGGCCCAACCCGATGCCGATGGCGGTCTTCGATTTCGATTCGAGCCTGTTGATGATGCCGCTGGCGCTTAAGTGGAAGATATCTTCGACTTCGGCATCAAGTTCCTTCAGCAGTTCGATGCCGCTATGGGTGATGCCGACAGCGATCACCTGCGGTACGTCGAAGTGGTCCTTGACCACCCGCGCCACCTCGATGTTGACCCGCTCCGAGGTTGATGAGGCGATGACGGTGTCGATGTCATCAAGGCCAAGCTCCTCAAGCTGCAGGCGACTGGTAGCATCACCGCAGACTACCATCAGCCCCTGCGGCCTTAACTCCATAGCACGATCGAGGTTGGCTTGTACCCGGTCGATACAGACCAGATCGACATCCTCGTCGATGAGCTGAATCAGCAACTGGCCAATGTTACCGGCGCCGACCAGCAGTATTTTTCCTGAAGCCATGGTTGAACTCCTACTGCATCGCAATTATGCGAACTCAAATCCGTGGGGTGTAGTTTAACCTAAAATGCGAGCTCGGGGGGCAGATGTTTTTCACTACTTTTTAAACTGAAATTCAAGTTGAAACCCCGAGAACGCGGCCCCCGTCGCTGAACAAACAGGGTCATCATAGGCAATAGTTGAGTGAGTCAAAACCGAAAAGTGAAGACAAGCACTTTACCGAATGGAGGGCCCTAAGACATCGGGCCCGGTCAGTTGCTGCGTCGCATCTACGAAGTCAAGTCAACTGGCGACAAAAGTGCCCCGCGCTTGTCACGCCATAGCTCAATGAGCGACGGCGGACCAGGGGAAGCCATTTTTTGCTTATTTTTTGAGGCGCTTGTCAAAAAAGTGAGTCGCCTGGCGGGGCGAGTCCCGCCGGTTTTACAGCCCCTCAATCCTCAAACAGTAAATCAAAACCCGGGGGTTCCGTCTTCGCCAGGGCTACGCCGAGACAAGCGCGGCCCCCGTCGCCGCCTTACTCTTTTGTGTCATTCGACAAAAGAGTAAGCAGAAAAACGCGATCTCCTTGCGGAGGGCATGTTCCGTAACGGATCGGGATGCCATGATCAACGCAGCCAAGTGTTTTAACCGCGGAATCAAGCAC
>DDWE01000068.1 GCA_002345625.1 Desulfuromonadaceae bacterium UBA2294
ATGGAGACGTCGAAGGTGCCGCCGCCGAGGTCAAAAACCGCAATCTTCTCTTCTTTCTTCTTGTCGAGACCGTAAGCCAGCGCGGCGGCAGTCGGCTCGTTGATGATGCGCAACACGTTCAATCCTGCGATCTTGCCGGCGTCTTTGGTTGCCTGGCGCTGCGAATCGTTAAAATAAGCCGGGACGGTGATGACCGCATCGGTCACTTCCTCGCCGAGGTAGTCTTCGGCGGTTTGTTTCATCTTCTGCAGGACGATGGCCGAAATCTCCGGTGCGCTGTAGCGCTTGCCGCGTGCTTCAACCCATGCATCGCCATTGTCGGCAGCGATGATCTTGAACGGGCTGATCTCAATGTCCTTGCGTACCTGGTCCGAATCGAACTTGCGGCCGATCAGGCGCTTGATGGCAAACAGAGTGTTCTCCGGATTGGTCACCGCCTGACGCTTGGCCTGCTGGCCGACCAGACGCTCACCACTCTCCGAGAAAGCGACCATCGATGGCGTGGTGCGTGCCCCTTCCGAGTTGGCGATGACAACCGGCTCGCCCCCTTCCATAACGGCGACACACGAGTTGGTGGTCCCCAGGTCGATACCGATAACTTTACCCATGATGTTGTTCCTCCTTGTACGCGTTGTGCGTTTTGATGTCGGGTTTAAGATGCTGTGTTGTCAGCTGCCGCCGATGGTGCCTTCGCGATCAGGACCATGGCCGGGCGCAACAGGCGCTCACGCAGCAGATAACCATGCTGTAAAACCTGGACGACGGTGTTGACCGGTTGGTCGCCGGTCTCCACCTGGCCCATGGCCTGGTGAAAATTGGGGTCAAAGGCGACGCCGTCAGCGGTCACCTTGGTCACGCCGGCACTCTCCAGAACTTTGCGCAGTTGGCTCAGAGTCATCTCGACCCCCTCGCGCAGGACCTTCTGTTCGGCCTCGTCGCCGGCATGCTCCAGGGCCCGTTCGAGATTGTCGAGGACCGGCAGGATCTCACGCAGCAGGTTGTCGTTGGCGAAGCGGATCGCATCTTCACGATCACGCAGGGCGCGCTTGCGGTAGTTCTCCAGGTCGGCCAACGCCCGCAGGTAGAGATCACGGTTTTCCGCGACGGCCGCCTGAGAGGTCGCCAGCTCGGATGCGAGGTCGTTGCCGGCCGCAGCTTCGGGGTCTTCAACCGTCGCGTCGATGACGATTTCTGACAATTCTTCAACCGCAGCCTCTGCCGCGGAGTCCTTGTTCTTTTTACGTGCCACGAATTATGTCTCCTTGCTGTGTCCGGTTTCGAGCAGGCGGCTGATCATACGTGCCGTGTAATCGACAATCGGGATCACTTTCGAATAGGGCATCCGGTTGGGACCGATGACCCCGAGGGTGCCGATGGTTCCATGCTGGTTGCGGTAGCTGGCAGTCACCAGGCTACATCCTTCAATCTGGCTCAGGTTGTTCTGACTGCCGATAAAGATCTGTACCCCGGCCGCCTGCTGGCTGCGGTCGAGGAGTTCAATCAGGGTGCTCTTCTGCTCAAAAGCGCGAAACAGGCGCTTCATATGCTCGACATCGGAAAATTCCGGTTGATCAAGAAAACTCGATGCCCCTTCGATAAACACCTTCCCCGCGCTATCGTCTTCAAGCGCTGCGCCGGAAAGCTCGAGGGCGCGGCGGGTCAGGGTGTCGTAAAGCGCTTTTTCCTGCTGCATTTCGTGGGCGATGCGCTGACGCATCTCACCGATGCTGAGCCCGGAGAGAGTCTGGTTCAGATAATTGGTAATCTGTTCCAGGTCGCTCTGAGTGAGGCTCGGGTCACTTTCGATCAGCTTGTTCTGCACCTGACCGGATTGAGAGACAAAAATGACCAGAATCCGTCCGCTCGACAGGCGGACGAACTCGATCTGGCGAAAGACCGTGGTGTTGAACCGCGGCGCCATCACAATGCCGGCGTAATTCGACAGGGTCGACAGCGCTTTACCTGTCTCCTGCAACAGGTGCTCAAGATCACCGTCGGAATGGCACTGCGCGTCGATCCGTCGTTTTTCGTTACGGGTCAGATCCCGGATCTGTAACAGGCAATCCAGGTAATAGCGGTACCCCTTTTCGGTCGGGATCCGGCCGGCCGAGGTGTGCGGCGAGGCGAGAAATCCCAACTCCTCAAGGTCGGCCATGACGTTGCGAATGGTCGCCGGTGACAGGGAGAGGTTGTGTCGGCGCACGACGGTACGCGAGCCGACCGGATCGCCAGACTCAATATAGTCGTCGATGATCGCCTCAAGAATGTGTCGACTGCGCTCAGTGAGCTCTTCCGTCATGGGTGTGCCGTCAAAAAAAGCCAAGCCGGATCATCCGGCTCAGGAACAATTAGCACTCGCTGGAATAGAGTGCTAACGGAGGACAAAATAGCAACGTGACCCCCCTTTGTCAAGGTGTCGCTGTACAAAATCTTGCGGGTTTTTTGTGGCGAGGTAATTCAGTAGAAGTGCTGCAGCAAGGTGTCAAAGATGAGCCAGCCGTCGAGATCGAGCCGCCAGGCGTCGCCGATCTGGCGCAGATGGGGGGCGCAGCGGCGGATCGCCTGCGGGTAGGTGGCGGCGATCGAGGTGCCGAACCGCGCGGTAAAAGCGCTTTCGCTGACACCGTCGGCGGTGCGCAGCCCGAGATAGAGGGTTTCAAACATGGCGGCGGTGCGGTCGAAGGTCTCCAGGGGGAGGGTTGGTTCACGGTCTGAATCCAGATCTGATATATAGGTTGCGAGGTCGTTGGCAACGGCGTAGCGGGTGCCGAAGTTGTCGGCATTAAAGCTGTGGGCACCGGCACCGAGTCCGAGGCAGGAGAGACGTTGCCAGTAGCCGAGGTTGTGCCGGCAGCAAAACCCGGGACGAGCGAAGTTGGATATCTCGTAGTGGTCGTAGCCGGCGCGGTTTAACCGGTGGTGTAAGAGACGATACGCCTGCACATAGTGTTCGTCGTCCGGTAGTTTCAGGCGACCTTGTTGCTGCAGGCTGGCGAAAGAGGTGCCGGGTTCGATGGTCAGCCCGTAGACGGCGATATGTTCGGGCGCCAGCTCAATGAGTTGCTCGAGATCGGCCAGAAGCCGGTTTACGTGCTGTCCGGGTAGGTTGAACATCAGGTCACAGGAGATATTGGTGAAGCCAGCCTGACGCGCCAGACGCACAGCCTGGAGCCCGGTTGATACATTGTGCGGGCGCTGCAACTGATTCAAGTCGTGGTCGTTGAGACTCTGCAGGCCGATGGAGAGGCGGTTGACGCCGGCCTGTCTGAAGTCGGCAAGCTTGGTTGCATCGAGACTGTCGGGGTTGGCTTCCAGGGTGATTTCGGCCGCCGGGGAGATGCCGCATTTTTGGTCGATAGCGGTCAGGATGCTGGCGACAGCAGCGGGAGAAAGCAGGGAAGGGGTTCCGCCTCCGAAAAAGATTGTGTCGAAGGGCCCCGGCCGGTTCTGGCGACAGACCCAGTCGAGATGCCGGATAAGCAGGCGTGGATAGCCGTCAATGGTTGTCCCGGTTGGGTCGGCCAGAGAATAAAAGTCACAATACGGGCATTTGCGACGACAAAACGGGATGTGCAGGTAGAGACATGGCATAAAGAGCGGTTGCCGCGGGAGAGCTATATCCCGCGGCAACACTTACCGAAGATAGAGCAGTAGGGAGACGAGGGCCAGCAGCAGCACGGCGAGGAGGACGCCGATGCCGACCGGGTAAGCCGAGTGCCGGTTGCGGCGGCTGATGATCTGTGCGTGTCTGCCTTCGTGGTCAGGGTGCCCGGTGGCCTCTGCCCACAGACGCAGACCGTAATTCTGGATGTTGCCGCCCGGATCGGCAAAAAAACGGCTCAGGGCGCTTGGCAGTTGCTGGGCGAAAATACGATTTGCCCAGGCGTTCAGGCCGTCGAAGGTCGACTGGCAGAAGCGGAAAACCAGTCGGCCACCTTTGCGGTAGAACCAGTCGGCGTCGAGGTTGATCGAACGGATCTCCGGCGGGTAGATACCGGCGAGTAGCAGCAGGGTGAAGGCCAGCGCAGAAAAGAACAGTAGCTGGGTCTGCGCCAGTACATGACTGACCGTATACGGCTGGTAGTCAGTGGCGTAGGGGAGCAGATTGTAGAGATATTGGGGAAAGGTGCCGATCAGTATGCAAAGCAGCGCCGAGGCCCCCATAGCCAGAAGCATGTGCGGTGGTGCTTCCTTGCAGCGCAGACCGGAATCGTGCGAAAAGAAGGCGAAAAACGGGATCTTGATCCCGGCGTGGTGAAAGACACCGGCCGAAGCGAACAACAGAATGAACCAGACCCAGCGCAGATCACCGTGCGCTGCCGCCTCCATGACCATCGATTTGCTGACGAAACCTGAAAAGAGAGGGAAGGCCGAGATCGAGGCGGCGCCAACAATGCAGAAGGCGCAGCTCCAGGGCATCGATTTATAGAGGCCACCGAGGTCGGTGGCGTTGATTTTGCCGGTGCGGTACATGACTGCACCCATGGACATGAACAGCAGTCCCTTGAACAGCACATCGTTGAAGGCGTGGGCGATGGCGCCATTGATCGACAGCGCGGTACCGATGCCAATCCCGACGACCATGAAGCCGACCTGGTTGATCAGGCTGTAGGCGAGCACACGGCGCAGGTCGTTTTCAATCACGGCGTAAAAGATCGGGAACGCCGCCATCGCGGCGCCAATGAAGATCAACTCTTCGGTGCCGGGAAACGCCCGCGCCAGAGCGTAGACAGCGGTCTTGGTGGTGAAGGCGGAGAGAAAAACCGTCCCGGTGATGGTCGCCTCCGGGTAGGCATCGGACAGCCAGGGGTGGAGCATGGGCCATGCACAGTTGACGCCGATGCCGATGAAGATCAGCCACGAGGCCGTGGTGCCCAGACCGATGAGGTCGAAAGCTGCCGAACCGGTCTGCTGCACCTGCATGATAATGCCGGCCAAAAGACAGAGACCGCCGGCGACGTGGACCATGAAGTAGCGAAAGCCGGCGCCAAGGGCGCGTTCGGTCCGTCTGGCCAGAATTAGAAAGGTCGCGCTGATCGTGAGCAGCTCCCAGAACACGAACAGGGTGAACATGTCTCCGGCGCAGACCGCGCCGATGGCCGCCCCGGCGTAGACGGTACCGGCAACGTTCTGGACCGTATCCTTGACGTGCAGGGCGAACAGCGCGGCCAGAAAGGCGACCAGGTGGAAGATGTAACAGAAAATCAGGCTCAGCTTGTCGATGCGCGCGAGGACGATCTGGTCACTCAAAAAAGGAAAGACCCAGTGGCTGCCATCGGTGATCTGTAACAGGTTGATAAAGCTGACTACTGGCAAAAGCAGAAGCCAGGCCTGGCGCGACCGCCCTTTGAACAGCGGGACCAGCAGGCCACCCAGGATCATGATCAGTGCCGGTGGCAGGACGTTAATCGTCATAGTGATCCTCTTTGCGCATGACCAGGGGCCGCAATATGTACTTGGCAACAATCACCAGAATCACGCAGGCGACAAAACCGTAGACCGAGTAAAAAGCGAAAGCGCCTTCCCAGGCAAAGATCGTGTGCTTGTGATAGACCAGATCGACCAACAGCAGCAGGACAACGCAGCCGTAGAAGGTATAGAGCAGGCGTTTGACATTTCTGGGGTTGTCGAACATCCCCGGTTTTTCATCAACCTTGGGCGGGTGCTTGGACATTGTTGCTCCTTACCAGGTCTGCCAGAAGACGAATGCCAGATAGAGGATGCCTATGGTGATACAGACGTAAAAGATCGGCCGGTAGCCGGCGACGGCTTCATGACCAAGGACCATCGGGCCGTCGTCCTCTGGCCGTTGCGGCGTCACGGGTGCAGATTTGTTCATGGCGGCGTCCATTCTCCTTCCGGCGCTCAGAGCCCGAGCGCCAGATGAACGAGTTGCAGCAGGGTGTCGGGGTAGAAGAAGAGCCCGACCGAGACAAGGGCGGTGGCCGACAATGGTAGCAGGCAGAGCAGCGGTGCCTCCTTGATCCCCGGCTCCTGCTGGTCGCCTATCGCCGGCACGAAGAAGCCACGGTAGACAATGGGGAAGAAATAGGCGGCGTTGAGCAGTGAACTGATCACCAGCACCAGCACCAGTATCAGCTGGTCGGCTTCCACCGCGCCGATCAGCAGATTCCATTTGCTGATAAACCCGCCCAAAGGCGGCATACCGATGATGCTCAGTGAACCAAGCAAAAACGCCATGTAGGTGAGCGGCATGCGACGGCCAAGGCCATCCATCTGACTGATATATTTTTTCTTGCTGGCGACGTAGATGGCGCCGGCACAGAAGAAGAGAGTGATCTTGCCGAAGGCGTGCATGGCCAGATGCAGCACCCCGCCGACCATACCGGTGGCCGAGAGCATACCGGCACCAAGGACCATGTAGGCAAGCTGGCCGATGGTTGAGTAGGCCAACCGGCGCTTCAGGCTGTCCTGAGTCAAGGCGACCATGGAGGCGATCAGCAACGTGACGGCGGCGATCGTGGTGATCAGTGTGCCGAGATGGGCGCTGTGCAGGGTCTGTGGCCCGAGGATATCAAAGATGATACGGAAGATGGCAAAGACTCCGGCCTTGACCACAGCGACGCCGTGTAAAAACGAGCTGACCGGGGTCGGTGCTACCATGGCCGCCGGTAGCCAGCCGTGAAACGGCATCAGACCCGCCTTGGCGAAGCCGAACAGAAACAACACCAGGAGCATTGCGAGCAGCTCCGGTGATGCCTTGTCGGCGAGGATGCCGCCGGCGGTAAAGTCGAGGGTGCCGGCAACACTGTAGGTGATGAGCATGGCCGGCAGCGCCAGGCCGATGGAGGTGCCGAGGATGTAGGTCAGATATTTGCGACCCGAAGCACGCGCTTCTGCGGTCTGCTCGTGGGTCACCAGCGGGTAGGTGGAGAGCGACAGCATCTCGTAAAAGAGATACATGGTCAAAAGATTGCCAGCAAAGGCGACGCCGATCGTGGCCGAGATGGCAACGGCGAAAGAGGCGAAGTAGCGGGTCTGGGCGTGCTCGTTGAGCGCCCGCATATAGCCGATGGAGTAGATCGAGGTGAACAGCCAGAGGCAGGAGGCGACCAGGGCAAAGATCATCCCAAGGGCATCAACGCGCAGGGCGATGGGGACGCCGGGGATGACCTCAGCCAGAGTCAACACATAGCCGCCACCGTTGAGAACGCCGGGGAGCAGGGAGGCGACGATGGCCAGCTTGATCACGGCGATGAGAATCGTCCAGCTCTCGCGCAGATTGGGCCGGCGGTCGCAAAGCAAAATCGGCAGCGCCCCGAGCAGGGAGACCAGAATGGCAGCCAGTGGCCAGATGGAGACAATCGGTGTCATAGTACTCTCAAAATCCGCCCCGGTGCAGCAGGTTACGGGCTCGAAACAGACAATTAAAATCCGGCCGGGATCATCAGGCCGATGACGTTGTCAATCAGCAAACCGGTACTCAGGCCGACTACGATCAACAGCGCGGCGGTGATCAGCAAAGGGCCGAGCATCCAGACAGGCGCCTCATGGCGCTTGGCAGCGTGTTCCTGTCCGTGCCCGGTGTGGTCGATGCCGCCGAAATAGGCCAGCTCAATCACTCTGAAGAAAAGCACGACATTGATCAGGCTGCTGACGATCAGTGCTGCGACGAACTCCCAGTGGCCGCCGTCGATGCCGCCGAGAATCAGATACCACTTGCTGAAGAAACCGCAGGTCGGCGGCACCCCGATCATGGCAAAGGCGCCAAGGGTGAAAGCGGCCATGGTGACGGGCATGCGTTGAAACGCGCCGGAAAGCGACTCCAAGGAGACCGTTCCCTGCCGGTAGAGCAGGGCGGCGACGACCAGGAACAGGCACAGGGTCATCAGGGCATCATTGACAATGTGCAGCAAGGCACCAGTCAAACCATTGGTGTTGGCAAGAAAGATTCCGCCGACCATGTAGCCGACCTCGGCAACAATCACGTAGGTCAGCATCCGACGCAGATCTTTCTGCGCCAGCGCCAGGGCCGAACCGCAGACAATCGCCAGGGCGGCGGCCCAGACCACGCCGCTGGTGATCCAGGCGTGGGTGAAGACCAGTGCGGGAGTGAAGGTGGAAAGGATGATACGCACCATCAGGTAGACGGTGACCTTGGTCATCAACGGAGCTACCAGAGTGCCGGCGGCCGTGGGGGCCTGACTGTAGGCGTTGGGGAGCCAGCTGTGCAGCGGGAAGAACGCCATCTTGATCCAGAGACCGACCAACACGAAGGCGATTGCGGTGGCGGTGGCGACCGGAGCGTTGATGGTCGGCAGGATCCGGGCGATGTCAGCCATGTTCAGGGTGCCGGTCAAAATGTAGATGTAGCCGACGCCGAGCAGGTAGAAGCAGGCGCCGATGGAGCCCATGATGATGTAGTTAAAGCTGGAGAGCGCGGCCCGCCCGCGGCCCATGGCGATCAGGCCGTAGGTGGTGATGGAGGTGATCTCGAGCAACACATAAAGATTGAAGGCGTCGCCGGTCAGCACCAGACCAAAAAGGCCGCTAATCAGAATCAGATAGAGCGTAAAGAAGAGGTGCTCACGCCCGGGGAGTTCCTGCTCGGCCCTCAAGAGTGCCGAAAAGGAGGCGAGCAGGGCGACCACCGCGATCAGCACCAGCATCAGGGCACTTAAGGGGTCGATGACCAGTTCGATGCCAAAGGGGGGGCGCCAGTTGCCAACAGTGTAGCTTAAAGTCCCGTG
>DDWE01000124.1 GCA_002345625.1 Desulfuromonadaceae bacterium UBA2294
TGATGACGCCGGTCTGCAGCGCCTGGGGCACATCTGGCCAGGGCATAACGGTGAATTTCAAGCCCCACGCTTTGTAGATATCGGTGTTGACCGGCGCTTCGGCGATGCGGAAGTTAACTTTTTTCGCATCGTCAAGATTGCGCACCGGTACGGTGGTGGCCCAACCGTAAGGACCGTAACCGGTAATGTCGGCGACGAACAGACCCTGACCCAATGGCGCATCACGGAAGGTGTTCCACAGCTCCGGCGTATTGCGGAAGGTGTCGAGTTTGTCGAAGGTGTCAACAACATAAGGAAGGTTGACGATGCCGAGGGTGTCGCTGACATTGGCCGCCGCAACGGATGAACTCAGCATCCCCTGGACCGCACCGAGTTTAAGTTTGCTGATGACATCCTTCTCGCCGCCGAGCTGGGCCAGAGGGCGGAAGTCGACATAGAGGCGACCATTCGATTTAGCCCAGACCGCATCACGGATGCGGTAACCGACGCCGACGCCTTCGATGACCGGGTGCGAAATGTTGGACAGGATGTAGGTGTACTCTGCCTTTGACGGGTCGAAGGCCGGTTTCCATTTGGCCAGCGGGTCTTCTTTGGCCGGTGCCGGTGCCTGAGCAGATTCGGTTGGTTTCGGTGCCGGGGTTTCGTCTTTGCAGCCACCCAGGTTCAGGGCGAAACCGCAGAGCAGTAAAGTGACGAGAATGCGTTTCATCGGGCGACTCCTTTGCATGGGGGATCTCAACAAATGATGGTAGTTATGACAAACGTTCGAGTAGAACACTGTCTGCGGCTGTGTTTGATGGCATCAAACAATAATTTATAAAAATCAAAAAATTCATAAAATTCAGGAGCATAGCGTGACGCCGTAAAGCAGCTTACTGTTTGATTTATGTTGGGTCAAGCGGAATCGGTGGCGGCGTCTCTGACGTGTACAACCGTGATTCTGCCTGTGCACTAGTTGAGGGTCGATATTTGATTCCGATGCACAACCGGTTAGTTACGGGGATTTACGCTGCTGAAGACTGATGATAGGTGTGGCTTTAGGTACGTCGAGGTATAATGTCCCCGCTTTGTTTGCCAGAATTGTGTGCAGAGGACGAAACAAAAACCATGAATAGGTGTCTGATGTTGCTCAAGAATCGTCTTACGGCCCCCAATGCGGGCGTTCGCCTGCGTCAGATCGTACAGTGGGCCTTCTTTTGCTGGATCATTTTTTCCGGGATCCAGTTTGGGTTGTTCGTTAGTCACTACACGGCCGGTGGTTCTGCCCCGGTCAGCTCGCGGCCGGCAGGCATCGAGGGGTTTCTGCCGATCGGTGCCTTGGTCAGTTTTAAACACTGGCTGGTCAACGGGACTTTCGACCCACTCCATCCGGCAGCACTGGTCCTTTTCCTGACCTTTCTTGCTCTTGCTACGCTGACCAAGAACAGCTTTTGTGGCTGGCTCTGCCCGGTTGGGGCCCTGCACGATCCGCTCGCTGCCCTTGGCCGTCGGTTCTGGGGGCGTAATTTCCGGATCTGGCGGCCGCTCGATGTTCTTTTGCGCAGCCTCAAGTATCTCCTGCTACTTTTTTTTCTCAACACCATTCTGTTCGGGATGCCGGCAGATGCGGTACGGAGCTTCCTTGCCTCCCCCTATTGGGCGGTCGCTGATGTGAAGATGCTGCACTTTTTCATGCGTCCGTCGACCCTCAGCCTGACGGTGGTTGCCCTTCTTGCCCTGTTGGCGCTGGGCCTACGCAACTTCTGGTGCCGTTACCTTTGCCCTTACGGCGCCCTTCTCGGTCTGCTCAGCCTGCTCAGCCCGATCAAGGTGCACCGCGATGCTGGCGGTTGCACCGGCTGCCAGGCCTGCAGCCGCAACTGCCCGCAACAGATCGCCGTGCATCGTTGCGCGACGGTCCGCTCTCAGGAATGCACCGCCTGTTTAACTTGCATCTCCCGCTGTCCGGAGCCGGGCGTTCTGTCGTTGCGCGTGCCGCTTTGGCGACAACCCGTGCCGACTTTTTGGTTCGCATTGCTGGTGCTGGGTCTGTTTGCCGCCGGGGTCACTTCTGGCATGTTGAGCGGTCACTGGCAGACCGTCCTGACCGATGTTGACTACCGGCAGTTGATCCCTGTGGCAGATCGTTTTGGGCACTAATCGACCGATCACATCGGAGACATTTTCCCGCCGATGATTGCAGTTGACTTCATCCGGCCTGTCGTTTAAAGTGCGCGGACTGAACGTTCATTCCGCAAGGAAGCCAGCATGGACCATACCACTGATGACAAGCGTGAAGCGATCCTCGCCGCTACCCTGGCCCTGGTGGCCGAACAGGGGTTTCACGGCACGCCCGCATCGCAGATCGCCCGCAGTGCCGGTGTCGGGGTCGGCACTATCTACCGCTACTTTCAGGACAAGGACGCCCTGATCCGCGAACTGTTCGAAGTGGTGCGTGGCCGGGTTCGTGCGCGGATCGCCGCCGGACAACCGGAAGATCTACCGCCTTTTCCCGAGCGGTTTTACCTTCAGTTTGGCCGACTCTTGAACGACTTTATCGCCTACCCGGTCGACTTCCGTTTTATTGAACAATACCATTATTCCCCTTTTTCCAATTGTGGCCAGATTCACGATGCCGAGGCGGATGATCCCTACCTGTGCACGTTGCGCGATGCGCTGGCGCAGGGATTGATCAAGCCGGCCCCGGAGGTGGTGCTCAAAGCGATCGCTTTTGGTCCGCTGGTCGCATTGGCCAAGGAGTACAGCAGCCGACCGTTTGCCGTTGATGAGGCGATCATTTCCAAAACGGTGCAGGCGTGCTGGGATGCTTTGCGCTGCTAGATTGTCATCTGTCCATACCCCTTTCCCCTGAAAATCAGAGGTGTTTGTGAACAACGTTCGTAAAAATTATCGACTCCCTGTCTGCTCCCCGGTTTTGAGTCAACTGTTTCTGGCTGCTTTTGCGACCGTTGTCTTTTGTGGCAGCGCCATAGCGGCGGAAGAGAAAGCTGCGCCGGCGCCGAAAGCGCAAGGTCTGCCGGTGGAAGTCGTGACCGTTGCCGCCACCGGTGCTGTTGAGCAGCTCGAAGCGGTCGGCACGATTCAGGCCGACGAGTCGATTACGGTTGTGGCGGAAGTTGCCGGCAAGGTTGAAGAGGTCTTATTCACCGAAGGGGCGGCGGTCAAGCGCGGTGCCGTGTTGCTGCGCCTCGATCCGGCGGTGTTGGCGGCTGAGCGTGACCGGGCGGCGGCCCGGGTCGCCCTGAGTGAGGCCAACGAGCGGCGGTCGGAAAGCCTGCTCAAGGATCAGGCCATTTCGGTCCGGGAGCGCGACGAGGCCCTTGCCCAGCTGCAGCTCGATGAGGCCGCGGTGCGGTTGGCAGACGCGCAACTGGAGAAGATGACGCTGCGCGCGCCGTTTGCCGGGGTGCTTGGCCTGCGTCAGGTCAGTGTCGGCGGTTATCTCCAGCCCGGGATCCCGGTGGTGACCCTTGATGCCATTGATACCCTCAAGGTTGAATTCCGCGTACCGGAAGCGCGAGCCGCAGCTTTGCGTATCGGCAAAAAAGTGTTCATCGCTGTCGATGCCGTCTCCGGTGAGGAGTTTGTCGGCGAGGTTTATGCCATCACGCCGCGGGTCGATATCGACGGGCGCAGTATCGCCTTGCGTGCCCGGGTACCGAATCCTGACCACAAGCTGTTGCCGGGGATGTTCGCCCGCATCCGTCTCATCATCAATGAGCGTCCGGCAGTGCTGTTTGTGCCGGAAGAAGCCCTGATCCCGGCGGCGGATCGCCTGCTGGTCTACAAGGTGGTTGAGGGGAAAGTCGAAGCGGTGACAGTGACGACCGGTCAGCGCCGTAAAGGGGAGGTGGAGATTGTTTCCGGCCTGCAGGTAGGTGACACCATCATCACCGCCGGTCATATCAAGGTCCGCCCGGGGATGCCGGTGACGGCGCTGCCCGCCCCGGGACAGGGGGAGTAAACCATGCAACTCTCCGACCTGTCGATCAAGCGGCCGGTACTGGCAACGGTCATGAGTCTGGTGCTCATGCTGGTCGGTCTGATCAGTTACCAGCGCCTCTCCGTGCGGGAATATCCCAATATTGACGAGCCGGTGGTCAATGTCGAAACCGTCTATGCCGGGGCGACCGCCGAGATCATCGAGTCGCAAATTACCCAGCCTCTGGAGGAGAGCCTCGCCGGTATCGAAGGGATCGATCTGCTCACCTCCATCTCCCGGCAGGAGAACAGTCAGATCACAGTCAAGTTCCGTCTCGATCGTGATCCGGACCAGGCGGCGAACGATGTCCGCGATCGCGTCGCCCGCGTCCGTGGCCGCCTGCCGAGCGAGATCGATGAGCCGGTGATCAGCAAGGTGGAGGCCGATGCCCAGCCGACCATCTATCTGGCCTTCTCCTCCACCAAGCATTCGCCGCTGGAGATCACCGACTACGCCGATCGCTACGTCAAGGACCGGTTGCAGAACATCAAGGGGGTCGCCAACGTTCTGATCCTTGGCGAGCGCCGCTACGCCATGCGTTTGTGGCTCGACCCGGCCCGGTTGGCCGCATATTCCCTGACACCACAGGATATTGAGGCCGCTCTGCGCCAGCAGAACATCGAAATTCCCTCCGGGCGTATCGAGTCACAGGAGCGTGAATTTACCGTTCTGGCCGAGACCGATCTGCGCACACCGGAGCAGTTCAACCAAATGATTGTGCACAGTGCCAACGGCTACCCGGTACGGCTAAAAGATGTCGGGCGGGCCGAACTCGGCGCGGTCAGCGAACGGACCGTGGTCCGCTTCAAGGGGGAGTCGGCCGTCGCCCTGGGGGTGGTCAAGCAGGCCACCGCCAACCCACTGGATATCTCCCGCGATGTACGGGAGATCATTCCGATGATCGAGGCCGACCTGCCGGAGGGGATGCGGGTCAATGTTGCTTACGACCGGGCGATCTTTATCGACCGCTCGATCCAGAACGTCTTTTCCACCATCGGTGAAGCAGTACTGCTGGTCATCCTGGTGATCTTCCTGTTTTTGCGCAGCGTCCGTTCGACCCTGGTGCCGCTGGTGACGATTCCGGTGTCACTGATCGGCTCCTTTGCGCTGATGTACGCCATGGGTTTTTCGATCAACACCCTGACCCTGCTCGCCATGGTGCTGGCCATCGGCCTGGTGGTTGACGACGCCATCGTTATGCTCGAAAATATCTTTCGTCATGTCGAAGCGGGGATGGATCCGTTGCGCGCCGCCTTCAAGGGGAGTCGCGAGATCGGCTTTGCCATCGTTGCCATGACCCTGACCCTGGCCGCGGTCTACGCACCTATCGGGTTCATGACCGGCCGCACCGGGCGACTGTTTACCGAATTCGCCCTGACCCTGGCCGGTTCGGTGCTGGTCTCCGGCTTTGTCGCCCTGACCCTGTCGCCGATGATGTGTTCCAAACTGTTGCGGCATCGAACCTCGCATCATCCGGTCTACAATTTTATTGAAACAGGGATGGTGGCGATGGACCGCGTTTACCGCCGCCTTCTGGCGCTTGCGTTGCGCTTGCGCTGGGCGGTGATCGTTTTCGCTCTGGTGGTTGCTGGCTCCGCCGCTCTGCTGCTCGGCGTCCTCAAGTCAGAGCTGGCTCCGACCGAGGACCGTGGCACCATCATCGGTATCGGCATCGCGCCGGAAGGGTCGACGGTGGCCTATACCGACCGCTATGCGCGGATGATGGAAAAGGTCTACGCCGATGTACCTGAGATCGAGCGTTACTTTGTTCTTACCGGCCGGCCGGTGGTGTCGCAGGCTCTGTCCTTTTGCGGCCTGACCGACTGGAACAATCGCGAGCGCAAGCAACAGGAGATCGTCAAGGAGTTGCAGCCGAAACTCTATGGTGGTATTCCGGGGATCATGGCGTTCCCGCTTAATCCGCCATCATTGGGGCAGAGCCCGCTGAACAAACCGGTTCAGTTCGTGATTCAGACCAACGCCCCCTACGAAGAGTTGCAGCGGATGACGACGGCGGTGATGGATGAAGCCCGGGCCTGGCCCGGTTTCCAGAATCTCGATACCGACCTGAAGCTGAGCAAGCCGCAGCTTTCGGTGCAGGTCGATCGGGAAAAAGGATCCGATCTGGGCATCGATGTTGCCACCGTCGGTCGTACCCTCGAAACCATGCTCGGCGGTCGGCAGGT
>DDWE01000064.1:0-648 GCA_002345625.1 Desulfuromonadaceae bacterium UBA2294
GCGTCGATTTCAGCTTCAGTGCGACGCCGCTGATCGAACTGCAGGATAAAACTCTGGGGCTGATTGGTTACGGACATATCGGCCGCAAGGTGGCTGCGGTCGCCCGGGCCTTCGGGATGAAGGTCTTGGTCCATACTCGCACGCCGGGAGACGATCAGTCGGAAGGGGTGCGCTTTGTCGATCTGCAGACCCTGATTGCCGACAGCGATGTCCTCAGCCTGCACTGCCCCTTGACCGAAACCACCCGACATTTGATGAATGCCGACACGTTGAGTCAGATGCGCAGCAGTGCATACCTGATCAACACCGGGCGTGGGCCCCTGGTCGATGAGACGGCGCTGGCCGCAGCGCTGAATGCCGGTCAGTTGGCCGGTGCCGGAGTCGATGTGCTGAGCGAAGAACCGCCGCGTCAGGACAGCCCACTCATTGGTGCCAAAAACTGCCTGGTGACACCGCACATCGCCTGGGCGACGCAGGCGGCCCGGCAGCGCCTGCTCAATACGGCGGTGAAAAACGTGCAGGCCTTTTTACGCGGTGAGCCCGTCAACCAGGTGAACTGATTGACCGGCTCGTTTGGATATATTTTGAGGTTGTGAAAACTTTAAACCAAAAACGCAAGGCTGTATCGAACGCAGATAAGAGCGGATC
>DDWE01000064.1:656-814 GCA_002345625.1 Desulfuromonadaceae bacterium UBA2294
AACGACGCGACGACGCAACGTATAACTTTAAACAGAAAACAATTCCACACAAAGCCAACGTTTATCTCAGCTGAAACGCCAGGCCTGTAAAAGGTCTGATTGTTCATCTTTCTCTGGTTTTACATCTGCGTCCATCTGCCTTTATCTGCGTTCGAAAA
>DDWE01000064.1:875-17907 GCA_002345625.1 Desulfuromonadaceae bacterium UBA2294
CGCCTTTATCTGCGTTCGATAAATGTTTTGCCGGCTTTATTGAAACAGCTCTTCGAGCCCTTCCGATCCGTCAGCGGCCTTGGCTTTAGCCAGCTGCTCGGCGGTCAGTACCTTGCCGGCATCGGCCAGCGCCTTCAGGTGGCGCAGTTGAATGTCCCCTTCCAGCTTTTTCAACTGGCGGACAAGTTTCTCCGCCTTGTCCATGGTCCAGATCTGTTGATCAAGCAGTTCGTTCAAATCCAGGCGGACAATACGGGCCTCGGCGCTACTGCGGATGTTGTCCTTCTGGCACTCGCTACGGATGGTTTTGAGGCTGGCGATCTGGTCGGAAGTTAATCCGAGACTGTCGGCCTGATCGAGAAACAGGGAGTGGTCCATGCGCTGTTGCATCATGCCGTGCATGCCCTTGCCCATCATCCCCATCTTCTCACCGCCCATCATGTCGTGTGGTTTCGCATCCATCATGCCCTCAGACATGCAGGGCGGTTCGCCCGGTGTCATGCCGTGGTGCTGCGACCCTATCATNNTCCCGCCATACCCATCATGTGCTGATCGGAATCGTCGGCCTGAGTGGAGACGGCCAGTGCCATCATAAACAGGCTGAGTAACAACGTAGTTTTGAACAGTCTTTTCATGCGGTCCTCCTTCGGTTTTGCGTGCAACAAGAGATCTTTGCTGTTTCGTCAGCCAAGTATACCCGATCTGCTCGTATCTGCAGGTGCTGCCGTCAACGTCAGGCGCAAAACGAAAGCGGCGGCCTCCTGCCGGAAGCCGCCGCTTTTGATTGAGCAAAAAAAGTTGAGCAACGCTATTTGACGACTTCGATAAAATAACTCGCCGAAGTCTGTGGCGCGGAAACCGCGTCAGATTCGATGAGCAGGTAATAGGTCGCGCCGTTGACCGGGTCGGTGTCGGGATCGGGGGCAAGAAAAGTCAAAGAGAGTGTCGGCTGCGGACTGGTGATACTTTCGGCCGTGACATTGGTTACGTTGTAGCTGGCGCTGGCAAAAAAGGTCGAGAAATCGTTTGCGTGGTAAAGCGCAATCCGGGGCTCCAGGCTGGAACCGTGCCCGGAAAGATCGTGCACCTTATCGCCGCGATTGTTACCGTTGGTTGCCGTCTCCTTGGCGTAAACATTGATCGTGACCAGATCGTTCTGCTGCGCCTTGAACTGGAAGGTGTCGACATCACTGACGGTGTCCATATTGCCGGCGGCATAGCCACTCTGGTCAAAAACTTCCGAGTTGCTGACGCCAAACACGTTGTTGGCCGCATCGTTCTGTTCCAGAGTCTGGTCGCTTGTCGTGCCGAAGCTTGCCCGGCGCAGGGCATCAAGGGAGAAAGTATAGGCCGTCGGTGCCAGTGTCTGGGCGGTGATCTTCAGCAGAAAGTTGCCGTTGATTGTGTTGGCCGGGGCGTCCGGGTAGAGCAGGGAGCGGATCGTGAAGTTGCCGGGGCCGGTGATGTGGTACTTGGTGGGGGTGATGGCATCGGTCCCCGGCGCCGAGGCGAGGAGCGCCTTGGCGCCGCCGGGGGCGTAGAGCTCGACAAAAATGCCATCGGCGGCATCCAGAGCGTTATCGTTATTGACATCGAAAACCTGTAACTGCAGAAGGTCGCCTGGTGTGGCGTTGAAACTGTACCAGTCCTCAATGTCGCCCCCGCCGCTGCTCACGATGCCGGTCACGGTATTGCCGTAGGAAATCGGTTTTGCCGTCCCGCCGCCCGGTGTGGTCGCGTTATCATTGGCGTTGCCTGTCTCGTTTTCGGCAACGAAAGAGGTCTGGGCCGTATACGTCAGGAAATAATCTCCGTCTTTCGAGGGGAGGCTTTCGACCACTTCCAGCCAGTAGTTACCGCTGGTCAGCTTGTAGCAGAAGCGTGGGTCGGAAAAATAGTAGTCGTCGACCCCCACGTCGGTTCTGCCATCGACCAGAGGGGTGCCGGATTGCGTGCTGTTATCCCATAGAATCAGCGTCGGGTCGAAATAGTCGTTGTTCCCCATGAAGCGCCCGTTGCGATAGGCGCTTATTTCGAAGCAGGCGATGGTCGGGGTCGCGATGTTCACGGTGTAAAAATCGGAGGTGCCGGAGGCGTAATGATCGTAAACGGTCGCTCCGCTTGCGGAGAGGGTTGTGGCGGTGGCTGGCGTCGTGTTGTCCGGGAGGAGACTTGCGGGGTCGAGGTTGTCAATGAGGCCCGAAATGCTGATCGCGTTGAGGCGCAGGATATAGTTGCTGCCGGCGAGGGCGTTGTTGTTATTGCTGATCGAAATATAGTAACGACCGGTGACCGGGACCTTGAACAGGGGAATGCCGAGGTCGTGCATCCCCCAGTCCCAGGTGTTGAGGTCATGTTCCAGGTAGAGATCGATCGTGTCGGCGACCGTACCCGGGCGATAGATGCGCAATTTCGGGATGTTTGGCAATGAATTCCAAACCGGTTGTCGCAGTCGGGCCGCGATGATTTCCAGAGAATAGGTCTTCCCTGCTGTTGCATCAAAATAAAAATAGAATTCACCGCTTGTAGAGGTAGAATCTCCAGGATAAGAGGCTCCCAGAGGCAATTCTATGGCGGTCGGAAGGGGTCGTCCGNNTCGTCCAGTGGTCGGTGCCTCTTCCCCGTCAACGGCAGCACCGCAGGCATTGAGCAGCAGCACCAGCAGGCAGCTGCCACAGAAGACAAGCCATTTTATCTGAATTTTGTTTATCAAGCGGGACCTCCCGATCCGGAGTGTTGAAATGCTGTTCGCAAAGAGATAATTATACCGCCTAAGGGAATCAATTGTCTACCGCTGACCAAGGCAGGAAAAGTGATAACAGGCGTTGAGGATATGGCTTCCATCGGTTAGAATAGTGTCTATTCCCTGTTTCCAGGAGGTTTATTGTTATGTCGATCAGTGAACGGACCAAAGAGTTGAAGCGCCGGCGGCAACGCCGGAACAAGCGGTTGAAGCTCCAGCGTCAGGAAGAGCAGAAGGCGCAGGGCAAGAAGGTGTCGGTGAGCCGGCCGGCGGCCGCGAAGGTAGCGAAGGAAGAAGAGAAGCCGGTGGTCAAGAAGGCTGCGGCGAAAAAAGCCGAAACGGCCGAAGCAAAGCCGAAGAAAGCACCGGCAAAAAAGCCAGCCGCCAAAAAAGAAGAGGCGGCCGAGTAAAATGGCAGAAAACCGGCGGCTGATAAGGCCGCCGGTTTCGTTTAAAAGCTAAACAGCTGATTTGAACTCAATGCACCAACCCTCCGGTAATCTCTGCCCAAAAACCATTCTCTGGTTTTTCATCTGCGTGCATCCGTTTTTATCTGCGTTCGAAAAAAGATTAAAGGCTTTTGGCGAACGCAGATAAGAGCAGATCAAGGCGGATAAAATCAGGCGGAAGGGCCAAGCCTGAAAAGCAATTTTCACGCAACGACGCGACGACGCAACGTATAAGCCTTAAACAAAAGATAGGTCCGCACAAAGGCACAAACAAAGCGCAAAAAGCCCTTTGTCTTTTCTAAACAGGGGTGCTGTCGTGAAGCCGTTGCCTTATGTTGCGTTCGTTGCGGCGTTGCGTGATCAAATGCCATTAAAGGTTTTTTCTGGTAACTCGGTGGCTAAACGTTTTGTTCAGGCAACGCTGACTTGAAGCCGGCCGACCTGCTCGATTTCGGCATTGAGTATGTCACCGCTGACAATCGGACCGACACCGGCCGGGGTGCCGGTCAGGATAATATCTCCTTCATCGAGGGTGAAGATCGCCGACATCTCGGCGATGATCTGCGGAATTTTGCGCATCATCAGGGCGCTGCTGCCATCTTGACGGATCTGGTCATTGACTTTTAAGGTCAGTTGCAGCGCATGTGGATCTGCAACCTTTTCCGCCGGGATAAAATCAGACAGCGGGCAGGCGGTGTCGAACCCCTTGGCGATCTCCCACGGCAGCCCCTTGGCTTTTTGCCGTGACTGGACGTCACGCAGGGTGAGGTCGATGGCAACACCGTAACCGACGATGTGGTCGAAGGCGTTCTCCTCAGCGATCTGTTTCCCTTTTTTGCCAATGAGCAGGGCCAGCTCGATCTCATGGTGGCAGTCGCTGGAATAAGGTGGAATGACAATGCGACCTCCGTCGGGGATGATGCTGGTCGCCGGTTTGATGAACAGTACCGGTTCCTGTGGTATCTCGTTGCCGAGTTCCTGGATGTGGTCGACGTAGTTGCGGCCAAGACAGACAATCTTGCCGACTGGCAACCGCAGGTTCTTTCCGTAGAGGTGGACATAATACATGGGCGTCTTCCTTTGTATGGCATCGTAACGGATAAAAGGGCTGGAGTGAAGATAACCAGTTTCCCGGACGAAGGCAAGTGGCTGTCTCTCGGTTGACGACTGTGCTAGACTTGAAATTGAAAATTCAGTGTCGCGCTCCGGCTGCCGGCGCGTTCGCGAAAGGTTCTGCATGTTTCTGCCGCTGGGCGACAGGCCCAACCCTCCGGGCGTTTCCTACGTCAATTTTATTCTCATCGGCCTGAATGTTGCCGTTTTTTTGCTGGTCACTCTGCCGCTGTCGCAGCAGCCGGTCAACCTTTCCGATCCGCTGCTTTATCAGTACCTGCGTGATATCGGTGTCAGCGCTCAGGTGCCGGTCGACGCCATCGCCCGGCATGTCAGTGCCTACGACCTGATCGTCTATCGCTACGGTTACCGGCCGGCTGCCGGCGGTCTTCTCAATCTGTTTACGGCCATGTTTCTCCACGCCGGCGGAATGCATCTGGCAGGGAACATGCTGTTTTTGTGGATCTTCGGCGATAATGTCGAATACCGTCTCGGTCGTCTCGGTTATCTGTTCAGCTATTTGGCAACCGGGATCGCCTCAACCCTGTTCTTTGCCCTGTTTGCTCCCGGGTCATCCGTGCCGATGATCGGTGCTTCGGGGGCGATCTCAGGTGTGCTCGGTTTTTATTTCCTCTGGTTCAAACGCAATCAGGTCAAGGTGTTTGTCTTCCTCTTTCCTTTTATTATCGGCACTTATTTCGTTCCGGCCCGCTTCGTCCTCGGCTTTTATCTACTGATTGAAAACCTTTTCCCCTTCCTGTTCAATGCAGGGAGGGGGAGCGGTGTCGCTTACGGAGCGCACATCGGTGGCTTTCTCGCCGGTATGGCACTCGCGGCGCTGGTGTCGGCGGTCCCGCACCGTGAACGGACGGGTCGGGAACGCCAGTCGTCGGCGGCTGAACCGGACGAAGAAGCGTTGACGCCGGCCCAGGCCATCGCCGGCCGTTTGCGTCTGGGTGATTTTCCGGGGGCGGTCCGCCACTATTTCGCCCTTGAGGGCCGCGCCGGGCGCCTTCCGTTGCACAGCGATACGCTGCTGGTTCTGGGGGAATACCTGCTCGGGGTAGAGGCCTGGCAGCAGGCGTTGTCGATTTTCCGTCGTTTTCTCGCTGAGCGTCCCGCCGATCCCGAAATAGCCCGTGCCTTTCTCGGTGCCGGCAAGGCGATGCTCGGCCTGCCGAGGCAGACCACCAGCGCCTACCAGTACTTTCTCTCTGCCGCTGAAACCGCCACCAGCCCTGATCTTGCCGCTGAGGCGCGGCGTTATATCCGACGATTGGAAGGTGAGCGACGTGAGGAGTGAGGAGTGAGGAGTGGCCTTTCCGCCTCGCCTCACCCGTTAAATTGCACCTGAACCCTGAACCCTGAACCCTGAGACACCTATGTCACCGTTCAATTATGAAGAGCCCCTGTTCCGACCGCCGAGTGAAGCGCGCAGCCTGATCTTTCAGATCACCATCGGTTGTTCGCAAAACAGCTGCACCTTTTGCGGCATGTACAAGCACAAGCATTTCCGGTTGCGGACGGTGGAGGAAATCCGTGCCGAGATCGCGGCGATTCCCGAGCGCTACCGGGTCGGCATCCGCCGGGTCTTTCTTGCCGACGGCGATGCTCTGGTCTATCCGCAGTCGGGACTGATCGAAATCCTCAATGCTCTGGCGACGGCGTTCCCGAACCTGAACCGGGTCGGCAGCTATGCCTCGCCGAACAGTCTGACCACCAAATCAGTGGTTGAGCTGGAACAGTTGCGGCAGCGGAAGTTGCAGATTCTCTACTTCGGGCTGGAGAGCGGCGACGATGCGACCCTGGCTCTGATTAAAAAGGGGTTTACGGCGGCGACCATGCTCGAGCTCTGCCAGGGTGCCCAGACGGCGGGGGTGAAGCTGTCGGTGACGGCGGTCCTCGGTCTGGCCGGTCGTGAGCGTAGTCGCGAGCATGCCCTGGCGACGGCAGAGTGGGTGACGACACTGTCGCCGGCCTATTTCTCCCTGCTGACCATGTTCCGACGCCACAACGATGCTCACTATGCGTCGATTCAGCCGTTGAGCAATGGCGAGATCCTGCTTGAAACGGTGGATATTGTCCGTCACCTGGCGCCGCAGCGCACCATCCTGCGCTCCAATCACGTCTCTAATCTGCTTGAACTGTCCGGGACCTACCCAAAGGATCGCCAACGGATTATTGACACGGCGGAGGCTGCTCTGAAAGCGGCGCAGCACGACCCGCGCTGGTGTGCGCTGGTGCCCGATTATGAGGAGGAGGTTTTCTAAAAAAGACAGGTAGCAGGCGCCAGAGTTTTCGAACATGGTAACCGTCCCCCCTGAGTCATTGCAGGGGGGCTTTTGTTACGCGTCTTTGTTGCTGCTGATCTGGGCGAGGTAGGCGGTGATGCCGGCGGCGGCGGTCGGGCGCAGGAAGTGGAAGCCCTGGATTTCATCGCAGCCGTGCGTCCTGAGGAAATCGCGTTGGGGTGTCGTCTCGACCCCTTCGGCGACGACCTTCATGCCAAGATTGTGGGCAGTGGCAATAATTGAGCGGATGATGGCGGTATCGCGCGATTCGTTGGTAATCTCGCTGATAAATGTGTGGCCGATATTGAGGCAGTCGATGTGCAGATGCCGTAACTGGGACAGAGATGAGAAGCCGGAACCGAAGTTATCGAGGGCGATGCTGAGACCGAGCTGCTTGAGGCGGGTGATGACATCCCGTGCACGCTCGAAATCACTGCGGATGGCGCCTTCGGTGATCTCGGTCTGCAGATATTCGGCCGGTAATCCGGTCTTGTCCAGAATCTGGCGGATATTGTCGGCCAAGTCGCTTTGCAGCATCTGGCGGTGGGACAGGTTGACCGAGACGCGCAGTGGCGGGTAGCCGGCGTCCAGCCAGGCCCGGTTTTGCCGGCAGGCCGTGTGCAGAACCCACTCGCCGATGGGGATAATCAGGCCGGTCTCTTCGGCAATGTCGAGAAAGGCTTCAGGGGTCAGCAGTCCATGATTCGGGTGCTGCCAGCGCAGCAGAGCTTCGACGCCGAGGATCATCCCGGTCTGGGTGTCGACCTGATCCTGGTAGACCAGATGGAACTCGTTCCGTTCCAGGGCGTGCCGCAGGTGGTTCTCCAACTCAACCCGTCGCGCCATGCGTTGGTTCATCTTCTCCGAAAACAGCATATAAGTATTGCGGCCGTGCTCTTTCGCCTGATACATGGCCAGGTCGGCATTGCGGATCAACGTTTCGGCATCATTGCTGTCGTCGGGGTGGATGCTGATGCCGATGCTGGTCGAGGTGTAGATCTCCTGTCCCTTAATCCGGAACGGACGTGACAGGGAGTGAATGATCTTCTCGGCCAGGTGTGACACGTCGTCGAGGCGGGCGAGGCTCGGCAGCAGGATGATGAATTCGTCGCCACCGATGCGCGCCACGGTGTCGGTCTTACGAATGCAGCCGGTCAGACGGCGACCGACGGCCCGTAGCAGTTCGTCGCCGGCCGAGTGGCCGAGACTGTCGTTGACCACCTTAAAATGGTCAAGGTCGAGGAACAGCACGGCCAGACATTTCTCATCGCGCTGGGCCCAGTCGAGGGCATGCCGCAGGCGGTCGTTGAGTAACAGTCGGTTCGGAAGGCCGGTCAGGCTGTCGAAATAGGCGAGTTGATGTGCGGTGTTTTCGGCCTGCTTCAGCTCGGTAATCGGTGAATGGGCAACGATGGTCTGGCGCCCGCTGCCGCGTCCGGAAAACCGGTGACAGCGGCTGAAGAACCATTGAGTCTCGTCGTCACAGTGCAGGGTGTTTTCCATGGAAAACTCCTTGCGTTCGCCATGCACCACCGACTCGACACCGCGCAGCAGGTCGAGCCAGGAATCGTTGCCTTTTTTGGCCAGCTCCCGTAAAGCGGCAAAATAGTCACCGCCTTCACTGTAACGTTTTGATTGCCGGATGTGGTTCCGGACGAATTCCCGCCAGGCGCGGTTGGCGGCCACGATACGTCCTTCGCGGTTGAGGATGACGACCAGCTCCGACATGGCGTCAATGATGCTGGCAGAGAGACTGGCGAGCAATCCAGGGGCTTCGGACTCTTTCTGGAAAAACTGCAGGAACATCAGCTTGCCGTCAATCTCTCCAACTGGCAGGTGATGGACCATATAGTTGTCGCCGGTCAGACTTTTATGGCGAATCGCACTGGCACCCTCGGACAGGACTTTTCGGGCGGGACAGTTCCGACAGGGTTTTTTGTGCTGGAACAGGAATTTGTGGCAGGCGTCGTTGTCCGGTGTGCCGAAGGTTTTAATAAAAGCACGGTTGGCAAACTGGATGGAGAGGGTCGCATCGAGCAGGCAGGCTGGCACGGGAAGGTTTTCAAGCATAGGGTGCAGGCTGTCCAGTTGCAAACCCGACGTTTTTTGTTGACCTGACGTCATGAACCCCCACTGTCACAGCTATGGAATGCGGCTTTTGTCCGAATGCTGGCAATTATACCTGATACGGACAGGAAAAGCTAAACGTCTACACGGATTAAAGCTTTTATCCCCTAAAAGGGGAAGGCGAATGGAATCAGGACTGTTGCGACCAGCCAGATGAGCAGGTTCATCGGGGCGCCGACCTTTAAATAGTCGCTGAAACGGTAGCCGCCCGGTCCCATGACCAGAGCATTGGACTGGTGACTGATCGGCGTCATGAAGCAGGAGGAGGCGGCGACCGCTACGACCATGAAGAACGGTTGCGGGCTGACGGCAAGGTCGAGAGCGCTGTTGTAGGCAATGGGGGCGATCAGAACGGCAGCCGCGGCATGGCTCATGATTTCAGTCAGCAAAGAGGTGAGCAAAAACAGCGCACACAGCACCGCAAGCGGTCCGTAAGGCCCAATGGTGCCGACAAGCTGGTCGGCGATCAGGCGGGCCGCGCCGGTCTTCTCCAGCGCCAGGCCCAAGGGGAGGGTGCCGGCGATCAGGACGATGATCGACCAGTCGATCGTCGTGTAAAGATCGCGGATATTGAGGCAGCGAGACAGCACCATGGCCAGGGCTCCCAGGCTGGCCGCGAGCATAATCGGCAGTAAGTCGGCGCTGGCAAGGAGGATGGTGCCGACAAGAATCGCCAGGGCCAGAGGGGCTTTTTGCGGTTGTTCACTGCCGGCGGCGATGTCACCCAGGAGCAGAAATCCATGGTCTGCCCCGAGGTGCATGACATTCTCCTGCGGGCCCTGGAGGAGCAGGACATCGCCGAAGCGCAGCACTACCCGATCGACCTTGCGCACCACCGGCGCCCCGGCACGCCAGAGGGCGAGGGGCGTGAGGCCATAGGTGGCAATAAAATGAACGTCGCGCAGGGTCTTGCCGACCAGCCCGCTGTTGGGTGACAGGGCGGCCTCGATAACGATCATCTCATCAGCGGATTGATTCACTGTTGGCGGATTATCCCGTTCCGGGACGATGGTCAACCCCTTGATATCGCGCAGGGCAAGGATCGCTTCGGGACTCCCCTCCAGCAGCAGGGTGTCGCCCGTGTAGAGCTTACGGTTGCGATGCGGTGCCGGGTATTTGCGTCCGGAACGCAAAAAGGCCCGTATCTTCAGCCCGTAACGGGCTTGAAGATCACATTGTCCGATCCGCTGACCGTGCAAAGGTGAGCCGTCAAGTATTTGTGCCTCGGTGATGTATTCCTTGACCTGATAGGCCTCGGTCAGGGTCCCCGATTTGCGTACCGGCAGCAGGTGACGACCGATAAGGGCCATGTAGAGGGTACCGGTCGCCAGAATGGCCAAACCGACCGGAGTAAAGTCGAACATGCCGAAACGCTCACCGGTGTACTGCTCGAGCAGGTTATTCATCAGAATGTTTGGCGGTGTGCCGATCAGGGTGCAGACCCCGCCGAGCAGAGAGCCAAAGGCCAGAGGGATAAGGAGCTTGGACGGGCTGATCCGTGCGTTGCGGGCCATCCCCACAGTCAAAGGGAGCAACATGGCTGTGGCACCGATGTTGTTGATAAAAGCGGAGAACCCGGCGGAGCAGAGCATGATCACCAGCACCATGCGCATTTCGCTCCCTCCGGCCAGGCGCATCAGCCCGTTGCCCAGGGGGGTCAGCGCCCCGGTGCGGGTCAACCCGGCACTGATGATAAACATGGCGGCGACCGTAATCACCGCCGGGTTGCTGAACCCGGAGAAGGCTTCGTCGATGCTGACCAGCCCGGTCACCGCCAGCGAGAGGAGCAACAGCAGGCTGACCAGATCCATGCGCAGCCACTCGGTTGCGAACAGGACCAGTGCCGTTAACAGCAGCAGGAAGACGAGAGCAATGTCCATCGAATAGGCTCCCGTGGGAGAGGTTTAAAAGCAGGACTTGTTATCAAGAGTAGGTGACCATGCGCAAAATGCAACTGTCGGTGCCGCAGCGTCGATTGACAGCTCGGGCGTCGAAGGTTTATGGTGCGCACGAACTTTACCGTATGGAGCAGGATATGAGCGATTCGCCACGCAATAAACGCCCCGCCCGCAAGCCCGTTGCCCCGCCACGACCGGCAATGGAGGCGACCATCGAGCGCTTTGATGAAGAGGGCATCGGCTGCACCCGTTTTAAAGATCAGGAGTTGCAGATTCCCGGCACCTTTCCGGGGGAGAAGGTCGAATTTCGCATCGACTACCAGGGACAGCGCCGTAGTGGTGGCCGTCTGGTGCGGGTGCTGACCCCTTCCCCTGATCGCGTGGTCTCACCCTGTCGGCAGGAGATGGCCTGTCTCGGCTGTCCGCTGATCTCGCTTGATTACACGGCACAACTGCGTAACAAACAGGCGAAAGTGACCGATGCCTTGAGCGCTTACGACAGCCTGCGTGGTGCCCACATCGACCCGATCCTCGGTGCCGAGCACCCCTTGAATTACCGGACCAACGCCAAACTCGCTTTTCGCAAGGAACGCGGCAAGGTGCGGATCGGCATCTACCGTCGCGGCAGCCACGACGTGGTCGATCTGGCCAACTGCCCGCTGCATCATCCGTTGATCAACCGGATTATGGCGGTGGTGCGCGAAGAGGTGGAGCGTCAGGTGGTCTGGGTCTACGACGAGCAGCGTCGCCGTGGTCTGCTGCGCTATCTGCTGATCCGGGTCTGCCCGACGAGCAACGAGGCGATGGTGACCTTTGTCACTACCGAACGCGATTTTCGCCAGATCACCCATCTGGCCAAGTGGCTGGTGCGCAAGGTGCCCGAGGTGGTCTCGGTGCAGCAGAATGTCAACGCCAGTCAGGGGAATGTCGTTGTCGGCCGCGAGACGATCAAGATGCTCGGCTATCCGACTCTGCGCGACCGGGTCGGCGAGGTTGAGCTGGTGCTGTCGCCGAGCTCTTTTTTTCAGGTCAATCACGAGCAGGCGGCGAAGATCTATGCCCTGGTGCGGCGCTGGGCCGGTTTGAAGCCGGACGAGGCCGCCCTTGATCTGTATTGCGGCATCGGTGGCATCGCCCTCAACCTGGCCCGTGACGCCGGAAGGGTAATCGGTATCGAAGTGGTGGAGGAGGCGGTGCACAACGCCCGCGACAACGCCAGACGCAATGGTCGCGATAATTGCCGCTTCCTCGCCGGCGATGTCTCCGAACTGCTCGAAGGTATCGCCAGCGATCTGCCGGCGCGCAGTATCGCCACCATCAACCCTCCGCGCAAAGGGTGCGAGGCGGCGGTCCTTGATGCTCTGTGCGAACTGCCACTGCGCACCCTGATCTATGTCTCCTGTAATCCGGAGAGCCTGGCGCGCGATCTTGATCGTTTGTGTCGCAACGGCTGGAGTGTCGAGGCGGTGCAGCCGGTCGACATGTTTCCGCAGACGCCGCATGTGGAGACCGTGGTCCGTCTGCGGCGCTCGCGTGATTCAGTGGCATAGGTTGCCAGAGTCAACGTCGACTTTTTCGACAGGTGGGGAAGAACGGACCGGCGGTCGCCAGCATTTTTGGCGCCGCCGGTTTTTCTATGATTCAGAGATATCCCGCGTCGGGGAGGGTAAAGGTGATACGGGTGCCGGCCCCAGGTGTGCTGGTCAGGTGTATCTTGCCGCCGTGGGCGTCGACGATTGCCTTGGCTATGGTCATGCCGAGACCGAGCCCCTGTTTGGCGGTATTGGAGGTGTCAGCACGATAGAAGCGGTCGAAGACCCTCTCCGCTTGCTCTGCAGTCATCCCGCTCCCCTCATCGGCAACGGTGATCTCCCATCCGGCGTCAGAGTATTGACCGTGAAGGGTGATGGTGCTGCCCGCCGGTGAAAACTTGATGGCGTTGCTGAGCAGGTTCTCCACGGCCTGACTGATTTTGTGCGGGTCGATAACCGTAGGTGCCGCTTCGGATGGCAGGTCGAGGGCAAAGGCGTAGTCGGTGAACTGGCGGGCGCGAGTTAAAACAAGAGTGCGTATCAGCTCAATCAGGTCGCACGGGATTTTTTCCAGGTGAATTAAATGGCCCGATTCAAGCCGGCTGACATCGAGCAGATCATCGATGATGTACTGCAACGCTTCCCCTTTTTGCTGGATAATCGTGACATATTCGCGCAGGGCTTCCGGTTTCGGGTTGTGCAGGTTTTGCAGCAATTCGGTGAATCCGAGGATTGATGCAAGCGGTGTCCGCAGTTCATGGGCAGCCGTGGCGATGAAGGCACTCTTCATCCGGTCACTCTCCTGCTCCCGGGTGACGTCACGCAGGGTGAGAATCGTGCCTGCCGGTATTCCGGCCTCTCCCGCGCTGGTGTAGGCCTGAAGCTGGATTTGCCGTGTCTTCCCATCGCGTCGGTCGTTCAGTGTCAGCAGACCGGGAGTCGGCCGCGGCAGCTCTCCTGCCTGCAACCAGGCAAGGACCTCGGCATCGGCCCCCGATTCCAGAAAGGGTTGGCCAAGGTTGGCCTGAGAGATGCCGAGTAACGCTTCTGCAGACGGGTTGAGCAGCACGATCGCTCCCTGTGCATCCGTGACCACAATGCCGCTGGTCAATGCGTAAAGAAGCGCGCGGAGCTGGTGACGGGCCTGAGCCTCGGCGCTCAGGGCCTGTTGCATCCCCTGCATGGCTTCGGTCTTTTCTGTAATGTCGAGCAAGGAGATCAGAACGCGTTCGAAGGTCTCTTCGTGTCCCGGCATGACCTGCCAGTGCATTAAAACCCTTAACTCCCGGCCCTGAAGCGTTCGCACGACCTCTTCCATGCTGCCACTAGTTGACCCGGACCAGATGGCCAGCAACTCAGCGCTGAAAGCCTGATAAGAGTCGGCGGTAAATGTGCGTGTCAGGTTGGCGAACAACTCCTCCTTGCCCGTCGCGTCGTACAGTTTGAGGGTGGCCTGATTGACGTCATTGCTCACGACCTTGCCGGCGCAGGCACCGACGATCTCAGGGTGGCGCTCAAGATGGTGACTCAGGTCGGTAACCCCTTGCCGGCGCAGATCGTCAAGGCAGATTTTAACCTGGGAGTAGTCTTCTTCCCACAGGGAGATCGGTGAATTTTCAAACAGGTCGCGGTAACGTTTTTCGCTCTGCGCCAGATTCTGTTCGCGTTGCTGCAAATGGAAGGTGGCGCGGTGGACTTGACGACGCAGCAGAACAATGAAGCTGCCACCGACGGCCAGAAGTGTCAGCAGCAGCCAGAGGGTACTTTTCAGCCAAACCGGGATCTCTGCCGGCCGGTTGCTGACCCCGTGTCCCCAGCGGCGCAGGGCCTGGTAATAGGGGGAGTTCTTTTCTCGGCGCCAGTCGGAGAGATAACGATCCATGGTCTGGAGCAGGTCGGCATTGCGCTCTTTTTTGACCGCGAAGTAGATGTCGAACGGGTTGAAGATAATGCCGGAGCTGACCAGATGTCGACCCGCCTGGCGTCCCGCACCGTAGGTACTGTTGACCACACCGCCATCCACCTCCCCCGCCTCGATCGCGGCAAAGACGGCATCAAAATCAGCCATTTCAATATAGGTGCAGGGGATATCAAATTTCTGTGTCAAGGTCATGAAGGAGCGGGCGTTGTAGCCTCCTTTCATGACCGCGATGCGTTTGTTGGCAACATCGCGGATTTCGTGCAGATCGGATTCCGGCCGGGTGTAGAGCTCACCCCAGACCGTGAGCAGGGTGACCGAGCCGAAATCCATCCAGACTTCACGCTCGGGGGTGCGCGCCACACTGGTCAACAGATCGACTTCTCCGCTGCGCAGACGTTCGAGCCCTTCTGACCAGGAACCGTAAACATAGCTGATCTGAAGGTTTTCGCGTTTGGCGATTTCGGACAGGATATCGACGTAAAACCCCTCCATCTGGCCGTTTTCGGCCTGAAAGATGGCGGGGTAGTAGCTGAAAGCACCGACGCGCACCGAGCGCGGCTCGGCTACAGCCGCAGCGGTGGCGGTCAGACAGAGCAAAAGGAAGCAGATCAGCAGGCGACCGATGAGCACAGGCAACCTCGGTGTTCGGCGGGGAGGTGAAGAATGCCGGGTTCTGGATGCCGGTTAACTCTAGCCTAGTTTTCCACTCTAGCCAAGTGAATCAGAGTCGTTGCTTAAATCAGGGGCAGGGCAGGTTCGTGCAGGGCGGCGATCTGCTCGCGCAAGGCGAGGATGTGCTCGTCCCAGTAGCGCGGGGTGTTGAACCAGGGGAAATGGTGCGGGAAGGTCGGGTCATCCCAGCGGCGGGCGAGCCAGGCGGTGTGGTGCAGGATGCGCAAGGAGCGCAACGGCTCGATCAACAGCCGTTCACGGGGGTCGAAGTCGTTGAACTCGTAGTAGCCGTCGAGGATGCGCCCCAGTTGCACGGCCTGCTGCTCACGGTCGCCGGAGAGCATCATCCATAAATCCTGCACTGCCGGGGCCATGCGGGCGTCGTCAAGATCGACCATCTGCGGGGCCTCGTCACGCCACAGGATGTTGCCGGGGTGGCAGTCGCCGTGGGTGCGCAGCCAGGTCAGTTCCGGCACCTGCGCAAAGCGCTGCTCCAGACCGACGAGCAGGTCGGCCGTCAGGCTGTCGTATGTGGACTTGTGCCCGGCCGGAATAAAGTGGTTGCTGATCAGATCGATGCTGTCGCGACCGAAACTCTGTACGTCGAGGCGTGGTCGGGCGACAAAAGGGTGGACGGCACCAATGGCGTGCAACCGACCGAGCAGGCGGCCCATGATGCGCAGATTGTCCCGATTGTCGAACTCCGGCGCATGGCCGCCGCGACGCGGAAACAGGGCGAAGCGGAAACCACGAAAATGGAACAGGCTGCGGCCGTCAGTATCGTGCAGCGGCACGACGATCGGCAACTCCTGTTCGGCCAGCTCGAAGGCAAACGCGTGCTCCTCAGCGATCTGCTCGTCGCTCCAGCGCTCCGGTCGGTAAAACTTGGCGATCAGCGGCGCCTCTTCCTCGATGCCGACCTGATAGACGCGATTCTCGTAGCTGTTTAAGGCAAAGACACGGTGATCGCAGCGGTACCCCTTGCTTTCGATCGCATCCATGACGAAGGCCGGAGTCACCTGTTCAAAGGGGTGGAGCGTATGTTCCGGCATGGGGGTCTCCATCACAGGTTGGCAAAGGCACGGGCGGCCAGGGTCGCATCGGCTGCGGCGAGTACAGCACCGATAGCGGCACAGTGCCGGCAACCGGCGGCGCGCAGTTGCGGCAGCTTGTCGGCGCTGATGCCGCCGAGGGCAAAGACCGGTAGCGGGGCATTCCCGCAGGCGGTGCGCAGGGCCTCGAGGCCGAGCGGCGGGCCGTAGGCGGCCTTGGACGGGGTGGCAAAGATCGGGCCGAAGGTGACAAAATCGGCGCCGGCTTCTGTAGCGGCGGTAATCTCGTCAAGATGGTGGGTGGAGACACCAATCAGGCGCTCAGGCCCGAGGAGGCGACGTGCGGTGGACGTTGGCAGAGAGTGCCCACCGAGATGGACGCCATCGGCATCGACCGCCAGGGCGACGTCGATGCGGTCGTTGATCAACAGTCGGGCGCTGTGTGCCCGGGTCAAGTCGCGCAGTTCCCGGGCCAGCGGCAGCAGCTCGGCCGCACTCAGATCCTTTTCACGCAGCTGTACCGCTCTCACGCCACCAATCAGGGCGGCTTCGACCTGCTGCAACAGACTGCGCCCGGCCGGCACTTGCCGGCGGTCGGTGATCAGATAGAAATGAAAGTCGGTGGCAGGGGGCATAGGCTTTTTTACCACGAAGAACGCGAAGGACACGAAGGAAAAGCAAAAAGCGAATGGGACGCAGATCAAATCTGATGAACACAGATAAATCTCTAGAACAAGAATGAACCAAAAATTCTGGGTTTAAAATCTGCGTTCATCAGATTTGATCTGCGTCCGAAAACTATCTTTGGCCTGAACTTCCTTTGTGTCCTCGTGGTAATAATCCTTTAAATGCTAACCGGCAAACGCCGTATCCCAGTCTTTCCACACCGGCTCATAACCGCGACTGACCAGCATTGCCGCCACCTCTTCGTGGCTGCGCTCGTCGTCGATGGCGAACTGACGGCCGCTCTCGTCCTTCTCGGCGTAGCCGCCGGGCGAGGTGCAGCTGCCGGCGCTCATCTGGGTGATGCCCAGCGGCAGCAGGTGATCGCGCAGGCTGGCGCTTTCGCGGGTCGACATCACCAGGCCGACATCGGGCAACAGCAGGCGCAGGGCGCAAATCAGCTGGACAAAGTCGCGATCCGGCACCGGATTGAGCGGCTGGAAGCCGCCGTCGGCCGGCCGCATGCGCGGAAAGGAGCAGGAGAGGTGAGTGCGCCAGTAGTGGCGGGCGA
>DDWE01000150.1 GCA_002345625.1 Desulfuromonadaceae bacterium UBA2294
ACTCACAGATCGACCGCCTGACGCAACACCTTATCACGGATTTTCGGGTGCAGCGCCGCCGCCGTCACCACGTCAACCCGGGTGCCGAGGAGTTCCTGCAGGTCCATCAGCAGACCTCCAAGCGCCAGTGCCGAGCGCCCACTTTCCAGATCGACCAGAAAATCGGCATCACTGTCCGGTCGCGCCGAGTCGTTCAACCGGGAACCAAACAGGCGCACTCGACTCGCGCCACGCTGGGTGGCAAGAAGCTTGATCTGCTCGCGGTGCTGTTCGATCAGTCGATCCATAAATCCTCGTCGAGGTTAAGCGCTATGACTCTAACCTAGCGTTATTTCTCCTCTCGGTCAAGCAACTGCTTGGACGGGGGATAGGGGCCCATGAAAAGGGGACAGTGAAAAGGGGACAGTGAAAAGGGGACAGGCTACTTTTCGCAGCCTGTCCCCTTCATATTCAGTTATCGATTCAATTCCCTCATACCCCACTCCCAACTACATCAAATAATAACGCCGCAAACTTAGCGTGTTTTAAGCAGTCGGTCAAGGGGATGAAATAGACTCGACCTATCCCTCTTTCGCCCCCAACTTCTTTAAAATAGTCATCATCAGACACCAGTTGGTAAACCCACTCTGGAACAGATTCAGCCCGACAAAGGCGGTGAACCAGAGCCAGTTGGGGTTGTGAAAGTGGGCCAGCGCCACGCTGAGCAGGATGAAGAATCCGGCGACCAGGCGCAGGTAACGGTTAACGGTCATGGTGAAAACTCCTTTCGTGACGGGCCGCGTCGCGGCCGTAGATGAGCCAGTAAACGAGTGGGATCACCACCAGGGTAAAGGCGGTGGAAGCAAAGACGCCGAAGATGATCGACCAGGCCAGGCCTGAGAAGATCGGGTCGAGGGTGATGATCCAGTTGCCGAGTAACGCCGCCCCGGCGGTGAGGACGATGGGGCGCAAACGGACGGCGCCGCTTTCGATGATCGCCTCTTTCAGCGGCGTGCCGCGTTTTAAGGCCTGATGGATGAAATCGATAAGGATGATGGAGTTACGCACGACGATACCGGCCAGGGCGATCATGCCGATCATCGCCGTGGCGGTGAAAAAGACCGGGGTATCGTAGCCGCCGACCGGGTGATCGAGAATCAGGTTCAGCCCCCAGAAACCGGGCATGATGCCGATCATGGTCAACGGGATCGCTGCCATGATGATCAGCGGCATAACGAAGGAGCCGGTCTCAATCAGCAGCAGGATAAAGATGCCGATCATGGCGACCCCAAAGGCGATACCGAGATCACGGAAAACGTCGATGGTGATCTGCCACTCGCCCTCGCCGCTCCAGACAGCGCGGGTGCCGGCCGGTAGCGGGTTCTCCTCGAAATGCTTACTGAGGTTGAGGACGGCGTTGACCGGGCTCTTGCCGGCCATCTCGCCAAAGACGTAGACGACGCGCTGCAGGTTCTTGTGGTAGATGGTCGGCTCCAGAGTTTCGATCTCAAAACGACCGAGATCGGCGAGACGGACGATCTTGCCGTTGGTGCCGCTGACCGACAACGCCTCAAGATCGGCCAGGGACGAGCGCGCTTCGCGCGGCAGTTGCAGTACGATGTACAGCGGATGGCGCTCGCTGGCGATGTGGACGGTGCCGACATTAGCTCCGCCGAGAGCGATGGCCAGAGTGTTGGCGATGGCGTCATTGGTCACCCCGGAGAGTGCCGCCTTGGTCCGGTCGGGGACAAAGTGAAAGCGATGCTGGGCGTACTCAACCGTATCGTCGACATCGACCACCCGGTCCTCTTTGCGCATGCGCTCGGCAACCAGCTTGGCCGCGGTGATCTGTTCAAAGTAGGAGACACCCGGTTCACCAAAGATCTCGGCGGTCAACGTGGCGATGACCGGCGGCCCCGGCGGCGATTCGACGATCTTCAGCAATGCACCATGCTGCGTGGCAATAGCGGTGAGATCATTGCGCAGGCGCAGGGTGATGGCATGGCTCTGCTGTGCCCGCTCCTCTTTAGGCACCAGATTGACGCGAATATCGCCGAGATTGGGCGACTGGCGCATATTGTAATGACGCACCATGCCGTTGAAGTCGATGGCACTGGCAGTACCGGCATAAGTGCTGACATTGGTCACTTCGTTGACCGTCACCAGATAATTTTCCAGTGCCCGCAGGGTGCTGTCGGTCTGTTCCAGGGTTGACCCTTCCGGCAGGTCGACCACGAGCTGAAACTCGTTCTTGTTGTCAAACGGCAGCATCTTCATCGGCACCAGATTCAGCGCCGGCATCGCCATGGAGAGCAGTAACAGCAGCACGACACCGCCGACCAGCACCCACCCCTTGCGTGGTGAATCGATCAGTGGCTCCATGATCCGCCGGTAGATCCGGTAGGTGCGGGTCTTCTCGAGGACGAACTCCTCTTCCTGCTTGCCATATTCACCTTTGAGAACGTGGTAGCTCATCCACGGCGTCACGGTGAACGCCACCAAAAGCGACATGACCATGGTCAACGGCACGTTGATCGCCATCGGCCGCATATAAGGGCCCATCATGCCGGTGATAAACAACATCGGCAAAAAGGAGACAATGACCGCCAGTGTCGCCAGAATCACCGGCGGTCGCACTTCATCAACGGCTGAAAGCACCGCGTCGCGCGGCGGTTCCTTCTTCATCTTGAAGTGGCGATAGATGTTCTCGACATCGACAATCGGGTCGTCAACCAAAAGTCCCAGCGCCAGCACCAGAGCAAACAGGGTGACCCGGTTGATGGTGTAGCCGAACCAGAAATTGACCAGCAGGGTCAACGAATAAATAATCGGGATGGAGACCGCGACAATCAACGCCTCGCGCCAGCCGAGAGCAAAGAAGACCAGAGCCAGCACAGTGACAATGGCGATAATCAGGTGGGTCATCAACTCGTTGACCTTATGGTCAGCGGTGGCACCGTAATTGCGGGTGACCTGCAGTTGGATATCGTCGGGGATGATGACACCGCGCATGGCATCGGCGGCGGCGATAACCTCGCGGGCGACATCGACCGCGTTGGTCCCTTTCTGTTTGGAGACGGCAATGTGTACGGCCTGATAGTCGCGCTCGGTGTCGCCGGCCGCCGACCCCTGACGAAAACGGGTGTAGGTGTTGCTCTCGGCCATGCCATCGGTAATAGTGGCAATGTCACGCAGATAAACCGGCGCATTCTGATAGACGCCGACCACCAGATCGGAGACCTCGCCTGGGGTGCGGAAGAAGCTGCCGCCACGCACCAGAAATTCGCTGTTGCCACGGTCGAAACTGCCGGCCGGCAGCTCGAGGTTGGCCCCTTGCAGCGCCTGGCGGATCTGCAACGGACCAAGCCCGCGCGCCGCAGCCGCCTGGGCATCAAGCTCGACCCGCACCTGACGAGGCCGGCCACCGATAACCTGGGTCAGGGAGGTATTCGACACCGACTGCAGGCGGTCAACCACTTCCTCCGCCACTCTGCGCAGGGCGTGGTCACTGAGTTTGTCGGTATAAAGGGTAAGATTGACAATCGGCACATCATCGACCTCGACCGGTTTCACCACCCAGCCGGTGACACCGGGGGGGACCATGTCGATGTTGGTCTGAATCTTGTTGTGCAGCTTGACCAGAGAAGAAACCCGATCCTCGCCGACATAGAAACGCACCGTCACCACGGCCTGGTCGGCGCGGGACATGGAATAAACATACTCGACACCGTCGACCTGCCAGAGCAGCTTCTCCAGCCGGGTCGAGACCTGCCTCTCTACCTCCTCGGCGCTGGCGCCCGGCATCTGCACATAGACGTCGGCAATCGGCACGACGATCTGCGGTTCTTCTTCGCGCGGCGTCAGCAGCAGCGCTGCAGCGCCGGCAAATATCGCCAGGATAATCAGGATGACCGAAAGGTTGCCGTCGAGAAAACGATCGACGATCCGGGTCGGCAGGGAGAGCTTTTTCTGCGCCATCGCCTACTCCTTCAGGCGGGCGCCGTTAACCGCCCGCTCCGTTCCGGCAACAACGTAGCGCTCACCCGGGTTGATGCCGGCCAGGATCTCGACCTGATCGCCATGCTGACGACCGAGTCGTACCAGACGGTAATGCAGAATATTTTCAGCATCGACCGTATAAAGGCCATGCAGTTGGCCGCGATTGATGACGGCGGTGACCGGTACAAGCAGCGCCGGAACGTCCGGTTCGCCGACCAGCACCCGGGCATAAAGACCGGCGGAGAGATCAGGATCGGCCGGCAGATCGATGGTAATCTGGAACGAGCGGCTGCGCGGATCGGTGGCCGGCAGGACTTCGGCGACCGGAGCACTGTAGCGTTTGTCCAGAGCCGGGATTTCAACCGTCAGTAACAGACCGGGCTTGATCCTGCCTGCCCACGATTCGCTGATGTCGGCCCGCACCTGGCGACGGCCGGCACGATCGAGAGAGAGGAGGGCCGCACCGGGCATCACCGTGCTCCCTTCGCGCACTTCCTGACGCACCACCCGCGCCTCGTAAGGGGCGGTGACCCTGGTGTGCGACAAGGCGGTGCGGGCAGCGGAGACTGTGGCTTCAGCCGAACGCAACTGCTGGCGCGCCATCTCCAGGTTGGCGCTGATCTGGTCCATCTCCTGCGGTGTGATGGCTTCTTTTTCGAACAGCTGCTGATAGCGGTTCCAGGTCTTTTTTGTCAACTGGAAGCGAGCCTCGGCCGATTGCCTCCCCCCTTCCGCTTCGGCCAGACGATCACCGGCGACGTTGTCCTCAATGGTCAACAACAGCTCCCCGGCCTTGACCGTGTCCCCTTCTTTGACCAGAATGCGGCGCACGCGACCATCAATACGGGCGGTTAAAACGCCGCGATCGGCACTCTCGACCGTCCCGACGAACACCTCGGAACCGGCGAGCAGACTGGTTGCCACGCTGGCCGTCGCCAAGCCGCTGATGGTGACCCGAGCCGTTTCACTGCGACCCGGTTCAATATCACCACTGCAGGCAGTCAGACCGCACGCCAGCAGTGTAGCCATAACGTAAAAACCCTTCATTGCGACACCTCATCGGCAAGTACTTTATTGAGAAAACGCCCGTTCTGAAACAGCTTCTGTCCCCGCGCCAGGACCAGTCCGACTTCAGCCTCAACCCGGTCGGCTCGGGCCCGATCGAGGGCCGCCTGCATTCCGAGCAGATCGGAGAGGTCGGTCAATCCGGAGGCAAAACGCTCACGCAGCAAATTGTGACTCTCCTCTGCCGCCGCCATGGCCCGCAAGGAGGTTTCGTACTGCAGCTGGGCCTCTTCGGCGCGCAGCTGCGCTTCCTGGCGTTGTAGTTCAACGCTGCGCGTCGCCTCGCGCAACGCCTGCTCAGCCGCCTGCGCCTGGTAGGTGGCCCCCTGCGCAACATGGTACTGGCTCAGTCCGGAGAACAGATCCCAGGTCAACGCACCATGAACCATCCAGCTGGTGCTATCGAAGCCCAAGGGCTGATCGGAGTCGTGGCTCGAATAACTGGCACCGACGCCAACCCGTGGCAGCCAGATCGCCGCCGTGCCGGCGGACTGTTTGGCGCGGGCAGCGTCAGACTGCAGCCGTAATGCGTCGAGATCGGCCCGCGGCGCCGGGGAGATAACCTCATCAATAAACTGTTCGGGATCAAGGGGGCCGTCAATCTCGATCTCACTTTGCTCCAGCCCCATGGTGAGGGCCAGACGGCGCCGGGCGAGGATCTGATCGTTGGTGGAGCGCAGATGCCGGCGCTGTGCCTCGGCCTGCTGAACGCGGGCACGCAGCACATCGGATTTGAGACCGACCCCGCTTTGCTGGCGCAGCTCGGCCAGACGCAGGATCTCGTCTGCTTCACTCAGGGAGCTCTGCGCCCAGGCACAGGCACCTTGAGCCCACTGCACCCCGAGATAAGCCTGAAAGACCGCAAACGCCGACTCCTCACGGCTCCAGCTCGCCTTCGACCGGGCAGCTTCCGCCTGACGACGGGCAGCCTGCGTCGTGTAGATCAGGTTGCTGTCGAATACCGTCTGCTGCAGCTGCAGACGGGTCTCGAAATCCTGGCGGACAGGGGGGTGGTTATAGGGATCGGCGGTCGGGCTGAGCACCAGCCGTTCCTGGTTGAGGGCAATAAACAGGCTGGTCCCCGGTTCATTGGAGCGTACGTAGTGCTCCTGCAGGGAGATCTGCGGCAAAAAGCGGCCGGAAGCAGCAGATGCGGCGGCAGTCGCGGCCAGCGCCTCAGCCTGTGCCTGCTGCAAAAACGGCCGGTGCGCCAGTGCAGAACGCACCGCCGTGTCGAGACTCACCGACTCGGCCGCAGCGACCGAAACCAGGAAAAACATCATCAACAGAGTCACTATCAGATACCAACGCAAACGCCACCTCCATCGCGACCAGACAGACTTCGGCAACATCCCGGAAGATGTTGCCGTTACACGGTTAAAGATACTTCATAAGAGTGCTGACTGCAACTTAGTATAATATGAATATTCGAATGTTCAATACCTAATTATGGTCGTTTCGATTGTTTTTCATCCCGGCAATGTCATAATCGTTGCGTACGCGTCAAAGGAGGCCGCCATGCGCCGTCGATATGCGACCGTTCTGCTTCCCCTTCTCCTGTCGGCCCTTTTCCAGCCCACTGTTGCCACTAAGGCACCCGCTGCAGAACCGGCCGGTGCCTTCCCGACCATCCCGCTCTGGCCCCTGGTCTACATGGTGGAATCACCGCAGGCAACGAGCACCGACGTCCTCTTCCCGCTGTTTCACTACGAACGACAGAACCTCCGGACCGAATGGAGACTGAGGCCCTGGCTGATCAGTTCCGAGAACGACCCGGAGCGCTCTTACAGCGATCGCTGGCTGCTGTTGTTTCTCCTGAACAACGAGCAGCGTGGAGACAACTACCGTCGCCACTTTTTCCCACTCTATTGGCAAGGGGATTGGGACGCTGATCGCTGGTTCTATCTCTGGCCCCTGTACGGACAGGAGCACAACAGCGACGGCAGTGAATACGACAGTCTCCTGCCGCCACTGTTCGGCTACCGGCGGAATAACGCCGCCAACACCTGGAGCGTCGACTGGCTCTGGCCACTGGGGCAGATCGAACAGCGCCCTGACGGCAGCAGCAACCGCTTTTTCCCTCTTTGGTATTATGCGCAGACGGAGCAGGGGACAAATGGACTGGTGTTCCCCTACTACTGGGCGCGGGGTCGTGACGGGGAGCGCACCGATGCCCTCTTCCCGCTCTGGTATCGCCAGACCAAAGGTGAGCACCACTTCAGTCTGATCTTTCCGGTCTGGCTGCAGCAGAAAGATCCGGAGAGTGAGACCAGCCTGTTGTTTCCGCTCTGGTTCTCACGTAGCAGCGCCGGGCAGTCGTTCGCCACCCTCTTCCCGCTGCACTATCGCTGGCAGGATGCCGAGAGCCGCTTCCGCCTGACCTTGCCGATCCACGCCTCCTGGTCCTCACCGCAGCGGCAGATCGACAGCATCTTCCCGTTTTACTTCCGCCATCGCAATCTGACAGAAGACAGCGACCTGTTTTACATCTTCCCGCTCTACGGCTCGTATACCAGCGGCTCCTCCTACCGGCGCGGTTTCTACCTCTTCCCCCTGTTCTCGAACTGGCACGACAGCGAGCACGATCTTTCCGGCTGGAACCTGCTCTGGCCACTGGTCTACTTTGAGCGCAGCGCCGAGTCGTACGAGTCCTGGCTGCTGCCGCTGTTCTGGACGCAGCGGAGCAAAGATGAACAGATGAGCATGGCGCTGGGGTTGTGGTGGTCGCGAAAGGACCTGGAGAGCCGTTTCCGACTACTGGCTCCGCTTTACCTCGCCTACGACAAGGGGGGTAGTGGACAGACTCACCTGTTGCCGCTGTACAGCGAACTGCACCGGGCCGACGGTTATCAAAAACGTTTCTTCCTCGGTCCCTTATGGATCGACACCCGCGATCCACAACAACAGCGCGAGCAAACCGACATCCTCTGGCCGTTGATCAGCCATGAACGGCAGGGCGCCAGAGAACACCTGCGGGTTCTCCCTTTCTACTGGCAGGACAGCAGTCCGGGGTCGGACTTGCGCATCGCCAGCCTGGCGCTGCTCCCCCCCTACTACCTGTATCAACGCGCAGGTGAGCGTGAACGGTTCCATCTCTGGCCGTTCTATGGCCAGCGCCTCGAACCCGGTTACACCAGAAGATCGGTCCTCTGGCCGCTGTTTCGCTGGGGGGAATCGGATGACGGCCGCCACGCATCGCATCAGTTTCTATTCGCCTATGCGGACCGCGACGGTGAAGAGGGGTTCTCCGGATTCTTCCCCTTGTGGCACCACAGCCACACCCGCCGCAACAGCGACATCATCACCCTGCTCTCCTGGTCACGCCAGCACGGTGAAGCGCAGCACCAATTTTCACTGCTGCACCTCGGTGACCCCGATCTGAGTCTATTCTCGGTGCGCAGCAGCGGCGCCGAACGCCACCAGCACCTGTTACCGCTGTTCTGGAACAGCCACAACCCGCAGGCCGGTGAACGCGACCTGGCGCTGCTCTGGCCGCTCTACACCTACCGGCAGCGTGGCGAGGCGACCCGGCACCGTCTGCTCTGGAAGTTGCTCTACACCGAATCCGACCCGAACAGCAGCGAAAGCGGCTTTCTCTGGCGACTGATTCACGCCAAACGTGACGAAAAGGAGCAGGTGTTCGAATTCAACCCCTTCTACTACCACGAGAGTCATGCCGATGGCGCCACCTACACCGCCTGGCTCGGCGGCCTCTACGCCACCCTGAACCATGCCGGTGGCACCCGCACCACCCTGTTCTGGTTTATCCGCTTCGGCGCACCGCCGCCACAATAGCAGGAAGACAGGGTGAGACGAACAACGCCCTGCTCACTATTGAGCAGGGCGTTGTTCGTCTGTCACAGCAAAAATCGGATCAACTTGCGAACCTTGATTGCAATGCGCTGACCTGTTCCGACGACAACTGCTGGACCAGATGTCCGTCAGCGGTGTAAAGAGCGACCGCTCCATCGTCGGCCGGTACGATATGATAGACAACCGTACCGTGCGCATCACGGGCGATCAGTTCATGGTCACCACGCTCCAAAGTCAACGTGGTCCGGGTGTTACCGGCAGCGGTCACAACGATGCGGTCAGTCAGCCGATCATAAGCAACAACCGGTGTCTTACGATCAACCGAGGCCATCGGATTATCGCCGGTCCAGAACTCCAGTGAATTAAAAATCAGCGCATCCCCGAGAGTCGTCACCGCATAAACCGGTACGATGACAAAGGCCAGAAACACACATTCCTCAACCCATTTCTCGTCAAAATCGCGGTTGAAATTGTGAACTTTTTTGGTCAGGGTGAACGAACCCGTGCAGGCTGTGAGCAAAAAAGCCCCCATTATAAAGACTGCCAGTAATCTTTTCATGGGTCATCTCCTTCTTTTTATTAGAGGCACATCTACTTTTTTCCAGTTTAACCGCGACGAGGACCCTGTCAACTTCAGCCCAGACGGCTACATTCCCCTTTAACCTTTCCGTTTTTTGTTTTAACCTTCACCCCATGACCCCGACCGCCCTGATCCACGATCCACAAACCGGCCAATGGCTCGCCTACACGAATCCACTGCGCATCATCTCGGCCACTCAAACCGCTGAGGTGATCCCTGCCCTGCAGGCGGTGGAAGTGGCGGTGGAGGGACAGGGTTTGCACGCCGTCGGCTTCGTCAGTTATGAATCCGCACCGGCCTTTGATCCGGCGGCGACTGTTGTCAACAATCGTGATTTTCCGTTGCTCTGGTTCGCCCTTTGTCCTCAACCGTCTATTATTGAGCTACCCGCGCCTGAAGCAGCCTTTCCGCCCCTGAACTGGCAACCGGAATGCGATGCGGGACGTTATGCCGGCGCCATCGAATTTATCCGCGCTGCCATCGCCGCCGGTGAGACTTACCAGGTCAACCACACCTTTTTCCTCAACGCCCCTTTTTCTGGAGACTCCTGGCCATTCTTTCTCACTTTGGCTCAGGGAGCGCACGGCGGCTACGGCGCCTGGATCGATATTGGCCGGCATACCATCTGTTCTGTGTCTCCCGAACTGTTCTTTACCCGCAATGGAGAACAACTCACCTGCCGGCCGATGAAGGGGACCGCGACGCGCGGCACAACGCTAGCTGACGACCGGCAACGAGCCGCAACGCTGTCGTCATCGGCGAAAGAGCGCGCCGAGAACATTATGATTCTCGACATGATCCGCAACGACCTCGGGCGGTTGCCCGGCGGTCCGGTCGTCACCGGGCAGATCTGTACAGTCGAGCGTTATCCAACCGTCTGGCAGTTGACCTCAAGCGCGACCACCCGCACGTCGGCGAGTCTCGAACAGATCTTTGCCGCCCTGTTCCCTTGCGCCTCGGTCACCGGTGCACCCAAGCTGCAGACCATGCAGCACATTGCCCGCCTCGAAAACCGACCGCGCAATCTTTATACCGGCGCCATCGGTCGCCTGGCACCCGGCAGGCATGCGGTGTTCAGCGTCGCGATCCGCACTGCGATCATCGACCGGCAGACCCAAACAGCTGAATATGGTGTCGGAGCCGGGATCACCTGGGATTCCGAACCAGAAGCAGAATATGCTGAGTGCCTGGCCAAAGCCAAAGTCTTGACCACTGTGCCAGTGACCTTTGACCTGCTCGAGTCACTGCTGTTTGAACCCGTCACTGGCATTTTTCTACTTGAGACCCACCTGCGCCGACTGGAATCGAGTGCCACCTATTTCAGCATTCCGATCGACACGGAAATGATCAGGGACAAGCTGGCGCAGACGGTTGCGACCTTACCAGCGCAGGCACACAAGCTGCGACTGCTTCTGACGCGTTCCGGTGAAGTGAAGATCAGTGCTTTGGCTCTGACGAAACCCGACCCGAGTATCACGTCATTACGTCTGTGTCTGGCGACGTCTCCGGTCGACAGCTCCGATCCGTTTCTCTACCACAAGACGACCCACCGCGCGGTCTACGACGCCGCGCGGCAAGCCGTGAAAGAAACCGACGAGGTGCTGCTGTTCAATGAACGGGGAGAGGTGACCGAGGCCTGCAACTACAATCTGGTGGCAGAGATCGACGGCGAGTTATTGACGCCCCCGGTGCATTGCGGCCTGTTGGCGGGGACGTTTCGGGAGGAATTGATGGCGAACGGTGAGATCAAGGAGGGGATCATCACCCTTGCCGCTCTCAAACGGAGCCAGCGACTGTTTCTGGTTAATTCGGTGCGGCGCTGGCGCAAGGCGATATTGATTGAATAGTGGGATGCCCCAGTAAAAAGCAGACAGACAACCCAAACAATGGTTGCCCACCAGAACATCAAGTCGCAAAAAAAGGCAAAGAGATGATTGGTGGCCAACACGACCTTCTTGAACAACCTCAAAGCAAAACGCCCCCCGAGGAACCCGGGGGACGTTTTTACCTACAGCTTTCGTTTGCCAGAAATCAGCAGTCGAAGTAAAGGGCGAACTCAAGCGGAACCGGGCGCATACGGACCGGGTCAACTTCGTTGGTGCGCTTGTAATCGAGCCACATGTCGATGACGTCCTTGGTGAAGACGTCGCCCTTGAGCAGGAAGTCATGATCGGCTTCCAGAGCATCGAGGGCTTCGGTCAGCGAACCGGAGACACTCGGAATCTCTTTGAGCTCCTCGGGGGCCAGACCGTAGAGGTCCTTGTCGACCGGCTGACCCGGATCGATCTTGTTCTCGATGCCGTCGAGGCCGGCCATCATCAGGGCGGCGAAGGCGAGGTAGCCGTTGCAGCTCGGATCGGGGAAGCGGGCCTCAATACGACGACCGTTGACGCTGGATGCGTTCGGGATACGGATCGCGGCCGAACGGTTACGGTTAGAGTAGGCCAGGTTGACCGGCGCTTCGTAGCCCGGCACCAGACGCTTGTAGGAGTTGGTGCTGGGGTTGGTAAAGGCGTTGAGGGCCTTGGCGTGTTTGACAATACCGCCGATATAATAAAGGGCCATCTTCGACAGGCCGCCGTAACCGTCACCGGCGAACAGGTTCTTGCCGTCTTTCCAGATCGACTGGTGGCAGTGCATACCGGAACCATTGTCACCGAACAGCGGCTTCGGCATGAAGGTGACGGTCTTGCCGTTCTGGAACGCAACGTTGCGGACGATGTACTTGAACCACTGCAGGGTGTCGGCCATCTTCAGCAACGAGTCGAAACGCATGTCGATTTCACACTGGCCGCCGGTGGCAACTTCGTGGTGCGAAGCCTCGATGCGCATACCGACGCTCTGCAGCACTTCGACCATGTCGTTACGCAGGTCGACCAGGGAGTCGGTCGGGGCAACCGGGAAATAACCGCCCTTGTGGGCCGGCTTGTAGCCGAGGTTCGGCCCTTCGTCAGCACCGGTGTTCCATGCGCCTTCCTTGGAATCGACAATGTGGAACGAGCTGTTGGAGTTGCACTCGAACTGGACGTTGTCGAAGATGAAGAATTCCGGCTCCGGCCCGAAGTAGCAGGTATCACCGATACCGGTCGATTTCAGGTAAGCTTCGGCCTTCTGGGCGATAAAGCGCGGGTCGCGGGAGTAGCCTTCACGGGTGATCGGGTCAACGATGTTGCAGATGACACTCAGGGTCGTCGCTTTGATGAACGGGTCGATCTTGGCCGTGGTCGGGTCAGGGAGCAGCAGCATATCCGACTGGTGAATCGGCTGCCAGCCACGAATCGACGACCCGTCGAAGCCGATGCCCTCCTCGAAAGTGTCCTCGCTCAGCTCGGAAACCGGCTGGCTGAAATGCTGCCAGATGCCGACGAAGTCAAGAAACTTGAAGTCGACCATTTTGACTTGTTTTTCTTTGGCAAACTTGATCACCTCTTGTGCGGTCATGCTCTCATCTCCTTTAGATATATGCTGTGGTGTTAACTGCTGCCCTGTAAAAAATCAGACCGCATCCTCGCCGGTTTCACCGGTGCGGATACGGACCACTTCATCAACCGGGGTCACAAAAATCTTACCATCACCGATACGGCCGGTGCGCGCCGCTTCGGCGATCGCCTCCACCACCCGGGCGGCCATATCATCAGCGACAATGATCTCCATCTTGATCTTGGGAATAAAGTCGACCACATATTCGGCACCGCGATAAAGTTCGGTGTGCCCTTTCTGCCGGCCAAAACCCTTGACTTCGCTCACCGTGATCCCCTGAATACCGATCTCGTTCAGGGCTTCCTTGACCTCATCGAGCTTGAACGGCTTAATAATAGCTTCTACCTTGCGCATACGGTACCTCCATAAAAAACGGTTTCTGGCCGCCCCGGTCACAAAAAGGGGCGATGGGTCTACTATTGAGCAAAGACTCTGCCAAAAAAAACGACAAACCCCAAAAAGATTCTAAACTGCCGGCAGAATGAGACTTTTGCGCAACGCGCCACAATGCTCACGTTATCTGCCGCGAAAGTATACCCTGAATCTGACCAAAAAGCAGGCAGTGGCTGCCGGGTGTGCAAAAAAATACATCAAAGCTCGTCCTGTAACCGTTGCTGCAGGACGAGAGAGTTATCACCAGCACACAGCGCCAGGGGAGCGTCAGGATTGACCGGATAGCGCTGTTGCCAGGCGCAAAACAGTTCCCACTCCTGTTCAAAATTCGGTGTCAGTCGACCATCCCCGCAAGCGGCTGCAATCTCGACGGCAGTCCAGAAACGCAGTTCATCAATCTCATTTGGGTTGGCCTGTAGCGGTCCATCATAACAGGCCAGAAAGGTGGCGATATTTTCAGACTCAATGGCGTTACGCATCTGTGAATGATAGAGGAAAATAAGGGGCACGCCACTGACGCCGATCTCCTCCGCCATCTCCCGCCGGGCCGCGGTCAGGTAGTCCTCGCCCGGGTCAAGATGCCCACCGACACTGGTATCCCACTTGCCGGGTTGAATATCCTTGTTTGCCGACCGCTTCTGTAGCAGCAGCTCTCCCCGACCGTTGACGACCAGAACATGCGCCACGCGGTGCACCAGAGCGGGATTACCGTGACAGGCCGAGCGGGGCGCCTGACCGATAACCCGGTCCCGATCATCGACGATATCAAAGAGTTCGTCGTTCTGGATCATCCTGCTATCCCTCGCCCCGTCGGAGTCGAGACCACGCCGCCGGTAACCGACCACAGCTTTGTACCACAAAAGGCTGTTTAATCCGAAAAAAATCGACCTTGAAACCGGTAGAAAACAGTATCCGTGGCGGCCTGTTTAAGGCCACCGCGGACACTTAGCAACAAAAGAGCCGCCCGTGGCAGGCCGACAAAACGACGGTGCCGACGGGCGGAACGGTCAGGCCGAAAAATATTTTATCACATCCGGAAGGACTGGCCCTTCAGGTCAGGAGATCAAATCCTCCGGTTGCCGGCGTGTAACCGGACAACGTCCCTGCGCGCAGGTCGAAATACCAACCGTGCAGGGCCAGACTCCCCGCCTCGACCCGCTGACGCAGCCAGGGGAAAGTCATCAGGTTCTCCAGGGAGAGCAGGATCGAAGCCTGTTCACAGGCCCGTTGCTGGAGGGCAGGCGCCTTGTCGTGCAACCGCTGCAACACACTCTCCTTGGCTTTTTCGGCAATATTAACCCATCTACCGATGAATGAATGCTCGTCGCAACTACACCCCCCGTCCATCAACGCCTTGATGCCGCCGCACTGCGAGTGGCCCAGAACAATGACATGGCTGACATTCAGGTGGCAGACGGCGTATTCGAGAGCAGCGCTGACACCATGATAGCCGGCGTCGACCTCACAGGGGGGGACTAAATTGGCGACGTTGCGCACGACAAAAAGATCACCGGGAACGCAGTCAGTGAGAATCGCCGGGTCGACCCGCGAGTCACTGCAGCCAATAAGAATTGCCCTGGGGTTCTGCCCCTGACGCAGCTCGTCAAACAGTGCACTGTCCGGCCCGATGGCGCCACTTTGGAACCGCTGGAAACCAGCGACAAACTCTTTAACATCTCGCACAGGAACCTCCTTTAGCTTGAGTTATGACCATGGTGGCGAATTCATTGCGCCGAATTTTCAGTCTTTGACGCCAGTCGACAACCCGATCAGGGCTTCGTCGGCGGTCTGGTCATAGCGCTTGCGCTCCCGCAGAGCCAGTTGTTCCAACGCCGCATCGATCGCCGGATATTTCAGGGCGAGAATCCGCGCCGCCATAATTGCCGCATTGCGGGAACCATCGATGGCAACTGTCGCCACCGGAACGCCAGGGGGCATCTGAACGGTGGAGAGCAGGCTGTCCATGCCGGAAAGGGGCCCATTGCCAAGCGGTAGTCCGATCACCGGCAGACGAGTGTGACCAGCTACCACCCCGGCGAGGTGGGCCGCCACCCCGGCGCAACCGATGAGCACCTGCACCCCTTCCGTGTGGGCGCGATTAAGGTAAGCGAAAACCTTGTCGGGAGTCCGGTGGGCAGACGCGACGACAATCTCGCTGCGGATGCCCAGTTCGGTCAGGGTGTCACGCACCTTAACCACCGTCGGCAGGTCATTGGGGCTGCCGGTGAGAATACCGACCAGAACCTTGTCGGTTGCGTCTGCGTTCGTTGCATGTGTGGCCATTGTCATCTCCTGTAAATAAAAAGGGGCCGCAAATGCGTTGATCGCAGTTGCAGCCCCTTTGAGTTTAACCTCCGTCAACGACGGATTTTAAAACTGACTCGGACTTTTCGGCGGAGCAAAAGCAGGCTCAGACCAGACATCGGGACCTCAACGCAGCACGCCTTCCAGCCTTCTGCTTAAACGCCCTTCAGTTGTGCGAATCTATCGCCTTAAGAACGGGCTGTCAAGCCCTTTCAAGAAGACACACCTAGCCGCGAAACGCCGATCTAAAAGGCTTTAATCTCCTTCCACTCGCTGCATATCGGGCCGGGCTTCGAGGGAGAAGATAATGACCCTCTCCCCGGTCATGGTACTCAGATCGGTATGAAGACTGCGCACCGCGACCCCGAGAACATCGCGGACAACCGCATCCAGAAACGGCCGTCCCTTCTCCAGCAGCGCATGCCGCATGCGCTTGATGAGCTCGCGACCATTGTAAGCATCGTTCGATTCCGCAAGCTGGCATTCGGCCCGGGTCAGCACCCCTTTCAGCCGGACGACCACCAGATCATCGACGATATAGGTCCTGGTTTCATGCGGGCCACGCCCCATATATTCCTTCTCGAAACGAACTATGGCATCACTGATTTCTGCTTCGAGCTGTCCCTGGGTTTTGATCGGCTTCATCTCCTGCTCCCACTGCATCCAGTCGATTCACATAAATTACCTTCACAGAAATAAAACACAGCTCACCTCCCCCGCGCAAGACGCTCCCATAAAAAATCGAGTATTAAGGTCAGCGAGGTTCCGGCTGAAAACAGCACAGTGTCACTGTCCGGGCAGCAGACAAGGCCGGTTCCAGGTGAGTATCGGCAATCTTTATGACATCAATGCCGGCCGAAGGCGCCGACAACGGTTATCTTGAGTATGCCCTATGGAGAATCGTCTGCCAGAGCAGACAAAAGGGGATTGTCTCACCGCAAAGGCTGTGCCATCATGGCCCCTGTCTGTTCCGAAATCACCGCGATGACTGACATCCGGACTGATCAACCACGCAAGGAGACATCACATGAGTACAGTCAACCCGACCGTCCGCCTCGAAACCTCGGCCGGCGCCATTGTCATCGAACTCGACGCCGGCAAAGCGCCGATTTCCACCGAGAATTTCCTCACCTATGTTCGTGACGGCTTCTACGCCGACACCGTCTTCCACCGTGTGATCAAGGACTTCATGATCCAGGGCGGCGGCATGACTGCTGACATGAAGCAGAAAGCGGTCCGTGGTCCGATCAAGAACGAAGCCGATAACGGCCTGTCGAACAAGCGCGGCACCATCGCCATGGCCCGCACCCAGATCGTCGACAGCGCCACGGCTCAGTTCTTCATCAACACCGTCGACAACAATTTCCTCGACCACAAGAACAAGACACCGATGGGCTACGGCTACGCCGTCTTCGGCAAGGTCACCGAGGGGATGGAGACCGTCGACGCCATCCGCACCGTCGCCACCGGCAACAAAGGCGGCCACGGCGACGTCCCCCTCGAGCCGATAACCATCCTGTCGGCCAGCGTTGTCGAATAACTACTCCTTCGCAGCTGCTCAAACATTAAAGCGCCCCCGAACCGATTATGGTTCGGGGGCGCTTTTGTATAATCAACACAACGGCAATCAAAGGCTGATCAAAATGCCCCGAATGCTAGGCGCCGCCGATTGAGAAGTGAGGCGTAACGATAGCTACGTCGCAGCGACGAAATCAAGGGCAATAACGCAGACGGGGTATTTTCATCAGCCGCAAACCTAGTCGATTTCGCCGAACGATGTCTCAAAAATCTCCAGCAACTGCAAACTCTGCTTGGAGAGCATCAGGGCGTTGCCGACGATGCCATAATACAGGATGCTCAATCGGGTCTTGGAGCTATTGTCTCTGACCCGCACCGCCTGCCGATCGCTGAGATCTTCTGCCAGCGCCCGCAACCGGGCGTCCTTCTCGGTCAGACCGGCGATATCAGCCGGTTGACGTCGGCTAAAGGTCTCTTCTACTTCCTGCAAAATGGCGTGCAGTTGCAAGCGCACCTCTTCCAGTTCACGAACCTGGACCGGCAACAGCCCCTTGTGATGGTTGCCGACGTGTTTATAGGCGCGCAGCACGATATCCCGGTTACCGTCGATCACTTTCTGCAACCGTCGGATAGTCTGGGCATAGCGGTAGGAGGGGGTTCTCCCCCGCTGGTCGAGCAGACGCATCGCCTTGAAGATGTTGGCGCTGATGATGTTAGACCAGCCCTGTAGTTTGTTCAGTTTCTTACGCTGCGTGGTCAGTCGGTCGTACTGCTGCCGGAATAAAGCATTGAGACTGTCATCTATCGATTCACGAATCTCGCGCAGAAGGTAACTCATGTGTTCGAAGGTTGTCGCCACCGTTTCGGTCGGGTTATCGACCGATTTAAGATTGAAGATCGCCTCCTTTTGCGCCTCTTCAGCGAGAATAAGGTGCTTGCGGTGTGAGCTCCAGATCATTACACCAGCCAGGATTACCAGCGCTAAAACCCCAAAACCCTGCCCATAGAAAATGACGGTCGCGAACAGCCCGGCACATGAAAACGCAATCACGGCAGTCAAAAACCAGCCGCCAATAACAGTCAGCACCCCGGTGACCCGGTAGACAGCGCTCTCCCGTCCCCAGGCCTGATCAGCAAAGGAACTCCCCATCGCAACCATAAAGGTGACATAGGTGGTTGACAACGGCAGTTTGTGCCCGGTGGCATAAGAGACGACGGCACTGGCGACCATCAAATTGACTGACGCCCGCAGTAAATCGAAGGAGGGGCGTCCCCCCTCAATAGCATCCAGCGGCACAGCAGACGGACTGAGCCGGCGGCGGGCAATGGCTCGCAACGGTCGCGGCACGACAATGCGCGTGATGTCGCCTATATGCAGCACCAACCGGACAATGGAGCGGGAAAGCGAGATCGAATCGAAGCGCTCGTGCCCTTCATCCTGCTGACTGAGATTGAGCTCGGTCTCGGTGACTGTCCGCGCCTTTTTGGACAACCACAGAGTCAGCACCATCACCAACCCGGCGCCAAGCAGGATCAGCGTCTCCGACTGAACCTTCTGTGCGAGTGCCCCCATAGTCACAGTCAGAGGATTGGCCGTCGCCATCGCCGCCTTGAAAGCATGTAGCCCGGCCAACGGTACGCCGATGAAGTTGACCAGGTCGTTGGCAGCAAAGGCCATGGCCAATGCAAAAGTCCCTATCAGGACAATAGGTTTGAGAATGTTGAACTTCATCACCTGCAGAATTTGCAGGATCACGGCAGACACAACAAAGATGATCAGCAGCAGCAAAGAGGTGTTGTTATCGATCCAGGCCGCCGCTGCCTTGGTCATAAAAGAGGCACCTTTAGCCCCCTTGACCAGGATGAAGTAGGTGATTGACGACAGCGCCATCCCGCCCCACAGGGCACCGTAACGCTTGATCCGTTGCTCATAATCGAAGGTAAAGAGCAACCGGGTAAAGAACTGCGCCAGGGCGCCACAAACAAAAGACACCGCCACCGACAGCAAAATACCCATAATAATGGTAATCGCCTTGGCGGTATTGATGTATTGGGCAATGGTTGTCAGGCTGTCTCCGGCCTGAAGGATCTTGAGCACCGACACAGCGACAGCGGCGCCGAGAAGTTCGAACACCACCGAAACCGTGGTTGAAGTCGGAAGACCGTAAGTATTGAAGAGATCAAGCAGAATGATATCGGTGATCATCACCGCCAGAAAGATGGTCAACAGTTCCGGCATGGTAAAAAACTGCGGGTGAAAAATCCCCTTGCGCGCCACTTCCATCATGCCACTGGAGAAGGTCACCCCGGCCATGATGCCGAGGCTGGCAATCAACATGATGGTCGTCCTCGGAGCCACCCTGGAGCCGATGGATGAGTTGAGAAAGTTGACGGCATCGTTGCTGACTCCAACCATGATGTCAAACACAGCAATAATTGCCAGAATACCGACGCCGACCATGAGAATTTCAGTACTCATATCCGCTTATCTCCTTTGGGTCTCTTCCAAACACAATTCCGGCGCTTAAGAACAGGCCGAATCTGACTTTAGGCAGGGAAAAAGCCTGATTCCTACTACAAAAAGCCGGTCAGACACCAATGTCTGTCCGGCAAGGGAAGACCTTTTGATTGACATGGTCTGCAGGTGCGACTACAGCCGGCAGATTGAGTTGTGAGGCTTGTATCAGCAAATTGTTAGCATTGTGTTAGCACGAAAATTAATTTCCATTATGGCCCCATTGGTCCAGTAACGGGCAGATGAGTCGCTATGCTGTGAGTGCGGGAAGTTGAGAGTACGGGGGCGACAGCTCGTGCTTCTGAATCGCCTGAATCCCGAGGTGACAAAGCAGCTCTTCATCCTCACTGCGCATAACCCCTTTCGCAACCGTAACAATATTGAGTTCACTGGCGATACGCACGATGGAAGCAATGACGGCCTGATTGAACGATGAAGCCGCAGCGTTGTTAACCAGACTCGCTTCGATTTTGATCTGCGCAACCGGAAGGTGACGCAACAGATTGAGTGAGTTCAGGGAGACCCCAAAATCGTCAATAACAATGGCACAACCGACTTCCCGGACTTTCTCCATAAAATTTTTGGTCTGGGTGACACTATCAAGGACCGTCCGCTCGGCAAGTTCAAAACTGATGCGCCGCGGATTGAGATCATGCGCGGCGAGGCGATCGCAGATAAAATCAACGATATCGGGCTGTGGAAGGGTTCGAGGTGACAGGTTGATCGAAAGAGTGGTCTCGGGATTGCTACAGGCCGCCAGCTGCCGTAGCGCTTCGGAGATAACCCATCGATCGATACGCGGAGCCAGATCGAAACGTTCGGCCGCCGCAAAAAAGGCGCGGGCCGGGATATCCCGACCGCCACTGTTCATCTGAACGAAGGCTTCAAAGGACAAGTGCTTACCGGTCGCACAATCCGTAACCGGATAATAACTCAGGGCGAAACAGCCCTGCTCGAGGGCGTGCTCAAGTTGTTCGCGAATGCCGCTCCCTTCGAGAGCAAGAATCTCCTCCGGAGCGATATCCCGATAAAGTTTGAAACAGTCACGACCATGATTTTTCGCCTCATGGCATGCGGTGTCGGCCTGAGAGAGCAGTTCGGTGGAGGAGAAGTCACTGCCATCGATGAGGGTGACGCCGACACTGCAGTGCACCGCAAAGGTGTGCCCTTCTCCGGTAAAGACAAAGTCGCGCATGGCTGCGCCGATCTGGCCGGCGATCTCCGAAGCCTGTTCGCCGTTGACATTGTGCAAAATGATCGTGAATTCATCGCCACCGATTCGCGCCAGAATGTCATTTTCGCGAATATTCTGACTGAGCAGATGACCGACCTGGAACAGAAGCTCATCACCGGCGGCGTGGCCGGCGGTGTCATTGACCTCCTTGAACTTATCAAGGTCGATAAAGAGCAGCGCGCTGGTGTAGCCTTCAAGAATGACGTGAGCCTTCTCCCGTTCGAGTTCGCGATTGAAGCTGTGACGGTTGAGCAGACCGGTCAGGGTGTCGTAGGTGGCCAGGCGCTGCAATTCACGATCACGCTCATTGAGGGCGGCGATAGTGCTGTTCAGGGCGTCACCAATGGCGGTGATCTCCGGTGCGCCGTGGCTCTCAACCCGGATATTCGTCTCACCCTGCGCCAGACGGGCCAGCGGGATCTGGAGATCAGCCAGTGGCCGCAGGGCGCGTTGAATCACAGCGCGTCCAAGCAGTGCGGTCAACCCGAACAACACAAAAATCAGGAGACAACCGAGAAAAATATGCTGTCCGAGGTTTTCACGGTAGGAACGGAAATCGAGGCCCAGGTCAACGAAACCGATGACCTTGACGTTCTCCTTGACTTCCTTGCTCAGATCAAAAGCGAGTAGGCCGTCGCGCGAAATCGACTTGATCACGGCCGGTGCCGAAACGCGCAGGATACTGGCTCCGACAATTTCCCGCTCAAGACGGGCCGGTTCGCCACGGTCGACGGCGATCAGGTGTTCAAGATCCTCCGGGGAAAAAGCGGTCAGAAGGGTTGCGTCAAAAGCCGGCTGTGTGAAGCGACCAAGCTCCGTATGGCCATCCGCAGCGATCAGGCGCAAAAAAGAGATTTCCGGAAAGAGAACCGCCTGTTTGCGGATCGGCTCAAAAAGATCGGGGTCGGTCGAGACAAAGAGTGGCGTCGCAAGATCATCAAATTTGGCGAGCCACTGGATCGCCTGTCGCCGTGTATTATCCTTGATCACCTGTTCAGCGGTCCACCAGAGGCCGATGGCCGCAAGAGCAAAGATGGTCAGGGCCCAGACCAGGGCGAGGGACATAAGACGCATCAGGAGGCTGGCTTGTTGCCGACGGGAAAACCACGGCAACCGGTACAACCACGACAGCGTCTTGGGATCATGCCCTCTGTTAGCGGAATCTGTCATCGTGGACCTTGCAGCAACGAGCGGTGCGTGGACGGAACTGTTAAGCCGAGTGTCGCGGCCATGTCGCGGTTAATGCTCAGTCGGCCGGTATCGGGGTTCAGCAGTCGGCCATGGAGTTGACTCCGCTCATCAGGGCTCGTAAGGGCGGCAGCGAGAATGGTCGCAACGATAGCCTCCTCGTCATATTCTGCACTGATCAGCCCCCCCAGAGGGAGCAGTGTCGGAGAAAAAACGATCGTCTGTTTGCCGTTCTTCACACAGACGGCCATGACCTGCTGCAGGATCTCCCTGCTGAGGATACGATTGTCAGGTAGGAGCCAGAGCCCGCCCATGGCCGGAGCAAGCTTACGGGTCAGCAGCAGAAGTTCCTTATCATTGGCAACCACCGGTGTTTCGAGGGTCAGGCTCAGCGTCCGGGCCTGGTCGCGTGCAAGATCCGCGTAATCAGCCATATCGGAGCGAACTGGGAGGGTGAGCGTTGCTTTTTGCGGGTTAAGGGCCTTGAAGGTGCGCAGCACCTGCCCCGGAGGCGGCAGCATACTGACGCCGATCATCCCCCTGGTCAATAGCCCGAGTTCCCGGTGGTTGAAGACCAAGGCAAAGATTATATCCCGTTGCCTGGCGCGAGGCGCCAGAAACTTCGCCGCTTCGATACCGATCGCGATGACCGGACCGGTCGTTGTCTTGAGCTGATTGGACAGAGAAAGCTCTCCTGCCTGCGGAGTATCCAGACTCAGGACCACGGTTTCGCGAGCACTGGTCGAAACGATTTTTTTCGCAAGACGCCCATAAACGGACCCGGAATCACTCAGGACCACCAGAAGCGTTTCCGGGGGTAATGGTGCTTTCACCGGAACGGGTGCAATAACCTGCTTTTTAACCGGCGGAGGAGGAATAATCTCGGGG
>DDWE01000040.1 GCA_002345625.1 Desulfuromonadaceae bacterium UBA2294
CGATCAAGGTGCTGCACATGCGCAGCACCTTGATCGGTCGCCAGTATGCGAAGCGAACGGTCGCCGCCTACCTCGACTGGGCCGCCCGCTTCCTGAGTTTTTTTCCAAAGCACTCTATTGATGAACTCGATGCAACTTCAGTAAAAAACTATCTGACCAATCTGGCCGAAGTACACAATGTCGCGGTCAACACCCAAAAACAGGCGCTCAATGCTCTGGTCTTTCTTTTTCAGGAGGCATTGGAGCGGCCACTTGGTGATTTCTCCGATTTTTCCAGGGCCAAAAAACCGGTCAAGGTGCCAGTGGTGCTGAGTCGTGAGGAGGTAAGCGCATTACTCGGAGCGATGACGCCACCGTTTTTACTGATGGCGCACCTGCTGTATGGTTCCGGGCTGCGTTTGATGGAAGTGATCCGGCTGCGGATCAAGGACGTCGATTTTTCACAGGGGCAGATTCTGGTCCGCGATGGCAAGGGGCGCAAGGATCGTATCGCTTTGCTACCTGAAGTCTGCCGTGAACCGCTTCAGCATCAGATCGACGAAGCAAAGCGTATCCACAGCGAAGATCTTGAGCGTGGTTACGGTAAAGTCTGGCTGCCAAACGCCCTGGCCAAAAAATATCCGAATGCGGCGACGGATTGGCGCTGGCAATATGTGTTTCCGGCGACCCGTCTCAGCGTCGACCCGGAATCAAGCGTTGTTCGTCGGCATCATCTTGATGAATCCGCTCTTCAGCGTGCCATTCGGGAGGCCGCCAGCAACGCAAAACTGAGCAAAATCGTTTCTCCACACACCCTGCGCCACAGCTTTGCCACCCATCTGCTGGCCAGCGGATCGGATATCCGCACTGTGCAGGAGCTGCTCGGCCACAGTGATGTCGCAACGACCATGATCTACACCCATGTACTGAACAAGCCGGGATTGGCGGTTGCCAGCCCGGTTGATCGGTTGGCAGCCAAAGGCAACCTGCTCAGGGGGTAGGTTGTCATCCCCAAGAATTTATAACGGGCGCGGGGAGTGAACCCCGCGCCCGTTTTGTTTTGTCTGCCGGCGGCACGCGCCGGCGTCAGACGCCTCAGGTAAACCCTGAGCCGCACCCCTGACCGCTACCACAGCCGCCGCCAGCCGGGCCGGCGCTTGAGGTGGTGGCAAAGACCGAGATCGCCTTTTTGGCCGGCTTTCCGCAGGTGGGACAGGGGATCTCCTGCGGCGGATTGCTGGTGATCTTCTCGCTGGTGGCCTGGCAGGCTTCGCAGCGGTATTCGAAGATGGGCATCATGACCTCCCTTAGATGCGGTAAATCTGTTATGTGCGTCTACTTGAGCTTGAGCTCTTCCAGCGTCTGGCGAAAGGTGTCGAGAAGCGGCCCCCCCAGATCGACGGCGCGCTGTGCCGCAACCAGGGCGGCTTCACGCTGACCCTGTTCGGCCAGGACATGCGCCAGGTTGTTGAAGGCCATACCGTTGTCCGGTTGCCGCAGGGTTGCCTGCTGAAAGGCCTCGGCGGAGCCGGCAAGATCGTGCAGGCTGTAGCGACTGTTGCCCAGGCCCATCCAGGCGGTAAAGCTCGCCGGCCATCGTTTCAGGGCGGTGGCATAACCGGTGGCCGCGGCCTGCCACTGCCCGGTCTGTTCCAGGGCGGCAACGGCGGTGAGCCAATCTGTTTCGTTGCTTGTGGCCGGTAATTGATCAGGCGGCAGGACCAGAAGCCCCCAAAAATCGCTACGCCGCCAGACATTCATGAAGGTTCGAGTGCTGAGAATCTTCCGCGCGGTCAGCCCTGAGTGGAGGATAACCTCTTCCTGTGTCTGATCAAAGCCAATAACCACGGCATAGTGCCATTTCGGGTACCAGAAAAAACTGAGATTGACCAGCACGATGACCGGATGACCGGCGGCGACCTCGGCGAGCAGGGCCTCACTGCCGGTGATGGGGTAGGCGACCCGGCCATGCCGGCGGGACGCACCGATCAGCGCGCTCTGCAGGCTCCCCTTGAGGTCGGGAGTATAGACCTCGGGAGACAGGTCCGAAGGTTGTATGGTGTCGCCACCCCAGTTGAGCACCATGGCAAGAGCCGCCGGCCCGCACTGCAATTCATCCTGGGCAAAAAAAGGCACCCCGGCAACCATGGCCCTGTCCGGCACCTCCGGCGCCCGGGTCAGCGGTCCGATCGGCAACAGACCACAACCTGACACAGGCATCAACGATGCAAAAAGGAGCAGGCCGGCAATCATCCGACTGCCGGCCTGAATACGGTGTGACGTTGCCCTGCGACTAGCGCTGGGCTTTGACGAATGGGAACACATCGGTGAGCCCCAAAAGATCGGTGATCAATAACACCAGAAAGATGAAGACAACGGCGCCAACCACCGCACCGACGCCATCGCCACCGGCCGGCAACTGGTCCATGGTGTTGGCCATTTTTGCCAGCTCTGCATCGGAAAGGCTGGCCACCCGGTTCTGGGCTTCGACGATGTCGACGCCATGCTGAACCATCACTTGCTGCACGTCTTCACGACCGAGAAAGGCGACCACCCGCTCACGGTTTTCTGTGTGCTGCTGTGCTGCAATCACGCTATTGGTGTCGACCATCTGTGCACGGGCGATTTGACTGGAGAGGTCGAGCAGAAGAAAGGAGAAGACCAAACAGAGACTGACCGGTTTTAAGATTTTCTTTAACATGACTCATTTTCCTTAGCGCAATGTTTCGTGAAAATTATGCCCGGTAAAAATAAACGCTCATCTCAACCGTAACCGGATATCCGGTAATGTCAATGCTCCTTGAATATCGCCTTTTTCCTGAAATTCAGCCGTTTTAAAACCACTTTGTTCGCTTTATTGGATTTAAGTGACCTGTATCGTTCAATTTTAATAGCAAAAAGCAGTCGCCTGATGGGTCGATGGGGGAGGGAGAACAGGGGCACAAAGAGAGCTGTTTTGAGGCTGGTGGGGCTAACACAAAAGCCGGGCCCGCAGAGGGTCCGGCTTTTGTGTCGTGAGCGGTGCGACTCGATCAGCCGAGGATCTGCTTGAGATCGCCTTCGGCGGTGCCGATGGGGCTGATGTTGAAGTTCTCGACCAGAAAGTTGAGCACGTTCGGCGTGATGAAGGCCGGCAGTGATGGTCCGAGCTTGATGTTCTTGATCCCGAGGTGGAGCAGGGTGAGCAGGATCGCCACCGCCTTCTGCTCGTACCAGGAGAGGATCATCGACAGCGGCAGGTCGTTGACGTCACACTCGAAGGCACCGGCGAGAGCGACGGCAATCTGGATGGCGCTGTAGGCGTCGTTGCACTGGCCGACGTCGAGCAGGCGTGGAATGCCGCCGATATCGCCGAGGTCCATGGTGTTGAAGCGGTACTTGCCGCAGGCCAGGGTGAGAATGACGGTGTCCTTCGGCGCTTTTTCGGCAAACTCGGTGTAGTAGTTACGGCCCGATTTGGCGCCGTCGCAGCCGCCGACGAGGAAGAAGTGCTTGATCTGCCCGGCTTTGACCGCGGCGATGACCTTGTCGGCGACGCCGAGGACGGCGTTGTGGCCGAAACCGGTGAGGATGTTCTGCCCCGGTTTTTCGTCAAAGCCGGCACAGGCCTGGGCTTTGGCGATGACCTCGGAGAAATCCCAGCCGTCGATGTGCTTGACGTCCGGCCACTGGACCAGACCCCAGGTGAAGAGGCGATCCTTGTAGCTGTCGGCCGGTTTCTGGATGCAGTTGGTGTTGAAGATGATGGCGCCGGGGAAGTTCGGGAACTCCCTGGCCTGATCCTGCCAGGCGCCGCCGAAGTTGCCGGCGAGGTGGCTGTACTTCTTCAGACCCGGGTAGCCGTGGGCCGGGAGCATCTCACCGTGGGTGTAGATGTTGATCCCTTTGCCTTCGGTCTGCTTGAGCAGCTCTTCGAGCATCTTCAGATCGTGACCGGTGACCAGAATCGCTTTGCCGGCTTTGGTGCCGAGATTGACCGGGGTCGGCACCGGGTGGCCGTAGGTGTCGGTGTGGGCGGTGCTGAGCAGCTCCATGGTGACCAGGTTGATGCGGCCGCACTCCATGGCGAGGCCGACAAAGTCCATCAGGCCGAGGGCCGGGTCGAGGGTGGCGGCCAGCGCCTTGTGGGTGAAGGCGTAAATCTCATCGTTTTCGCGGCCGAGGATCAGGGCGTGGTCGGCGTAGGCGGCGTACCCCTTCATGCCGTAGATGACGATCTCCTGCACCGACTTGACGTCGGGGTCGATGTTGCTGCTCTGGACACCGTGCGCTTCGCCCTGGGCGATCAGGCCGGCGGTCGTGGCGGCCGGCTGCCAGCTGGCGGCGTCGGGAATCGTGCCGCTGACGGTGCCGGCGAGGGCCTTGGCCTTGGCGAGGATGGTGGCGGCTTTACGCAGGGTCTTGGCGATGTCTTCAGCATCGAAATCGACGTTGGTTACCGTGGTGAACAGCCCCTCGATCATGAAGCGGTCGATCGCGGCGTCTTTTTTGCCGGCCGTGCGCGCCTTGTCAGCCCAGAAACCGATCCCTTTCAGGGCGTAAACCAGCAGATCCTGCAGGGCGGCGACATCAGGCTGTTTGCCGCAGACGCCGATCTTGGTGCATCCGGTCCCTTGCGAAGCCTGCTCACACTGGTAACAGAACATATCCGACATAATAAAATCTCCTTTTTGCTGTGATGCTGCGTTGATTAATGTTTGCAGCTGACGGGTCTCGGTTATAATGAACGACAGGCAGCTGCTGTCATTTGTTGCAGCGAATCTACCTGCCCAACTCAATCACAGCCTTGACCCAAGTCAAGAGTTTGACTTTTTTTAAGAAAGATAAGTGGTTCATGTCACAACGCTACTGGTTGATGAAATCGGAACCGGACTGTTTCTCCTTCGCCGACCTGTGCGCCGCACCGGATCAGACCAACCCCTGGGATGGCGTGCGCAACTTTCAGGCGCGTAATTTTTTGCGTGATGAGATTCAGGTGGGTGATGGCGTTCTGTTCTATCACAGTAATGTCGCCCAACCGGCCATCGTCGGCCTGGCGCAGGTGGTGCGCGCCGGCTATCCGGATCACACGGCACAGGATCCACGCAGTGACCATTCCGATCCGCGGGCGACGGCGCAAAACCCGATCTGGTATATGGTCGATGTCCGGGCCGTGGCACCGATTGAGCAGCCGCTGACCCGCACTGACCTCGCCCGACATCCGCTGCTCTCTGGCATGGGGGTGATGCGGCGCGGGAACCGGCTGTCGGTGCAACCGGTGACGGCGGCTGAATTTGCGATGGTGTTGACTTTAGCTGGTCTCGAAGACGCTTTCACCGTGACTGCGGATGTCCGCGAGCCGCAATGAGGGGGCGCATGAAGAAATATCTGCTGCTCGGAGTACTGATCGTCGCCCTGGGGCTGTCAACTCTGGTCGTTCTGGCCCGGGTGCTGATCACCCCGGAGCGGGTGCGGCAGACTGTTGTCCCGCTGGTTGAATCCACCGTGCACCGTAGCCTTGAACTCGGTTCCATCGACATCGGTCTGCTCTCCGGTATTACGCTGGACCACGTTGTGCTGTTTGAGGCCGATGGCAAAACCGAGTTTGTCGGTGTTGATCAGGTGGTCCTGCGTTACAGGTTGCTGCCGCTACTGTTACTGCGGGTGGAGATTGATGAAATCCGCCTCGAACACCCGCGACTGCGCATCGAGCGCAATCCAGCCGGTGTCTTTAATTTTGCCGATCTGGTGGCCGAACCGACTCCGGGGGCTGCGCCGGTGGCGACGCAAACGGAAACCGGCTCCGTCCCCCCTCTCGATCTGCGCGTCGCGCGGTTTACCCTTAACGATGGCGCTCTGTACTACAATGACCAACAATCGACCCCGCCAAAGTCGCACACCGTCAGCGCGCTGAATGTGACGGTGCGGAACTTCTCGCTGCGCGAGTCGTTTCCGGTTGAGGTGGTTGCCGATTGGAACGGCAACGATTTAAAGCTCAGTGGCAATTTTGATCTCGATGATCTTACGACCAAAGCGGTTCTGGAGTTTAACCGCCTGCAGGTACGGATCGAAGGCGATCTGCTGCATGAAGCGAAAGGGGAGCGGTTGCGCGCCCGACTCCAGGTGCCGCGCATCACCCTGGCCGACCTGTTGGACTCAATTCCGGCAAACAGTCTGCCCCTGCCCGACAAATTTGCCCCGTCCGGGCGTCTGCAGCTGTCGATCCAGTTCGATGGTCTGCTCGCTGAACCGCTGGCGTTGATCAAGGAGGCGAATCTCGACCTCGAAGGGGTTTCCGGCCGGGTGGGGGAGTTGCACCCGGTGGTCAATGGGCGGTTGCATCTGGCTGGCCGGCAACTCTCCACTGAGGGGTTGTCCGTCGCCCTTGGCGGCGAGAAACTCTTGCTTACGGTACAAAGCGCCGATCTGCTGGCGCAGCCCCTGGCGGTCGACCTGGCGCTGAGTGCGGATCGGTTCAATGTTGACCAGGCGGTGCCGACAGCGGTGCAACAACCGGAGGCACCGGTTTCAGGGGCAGCGAGCGCAGAGCCGGTTGAGATCGGGCCATTCTCGTTGCCTCTGCAGGGCACCGTGACCGTCCGCATTGGCGAGCTGTTGGTTAAAGAGATGTTGCTGCAGCCGTTTGAATTGCGGGCAAGTCTGCGCGACAATGTCGCGCGGATCGACAGTCTGCAGGCGACTCTCGCCGGTGGACAGATACAGGCGGCGGCCCAGATCGATTTGCGGACAGCAGGGCTGCAGTACACCGGTTCGTCCCGGTTTGACGCGTTGCCGATCAACCCTCTGGTCCGGGCCTTCCAGCCGTCTTTGGCAAAGAGTTTGTACGGGATCGTTGCTGGCCGCATCGAGCTCAGTGGCAAGGGGACGCTGTCGGAGACCTTGAAAAAGAGTCTGTTGGCAACCGGTGACCTGCAACTGGCCGACGGCCAGTTGAAAGATCTGCCGGTCCTCGATGCTGTGGCCGGGCAGCTACAGCTCGAACCGTTGCGGGAGTTGAATTTTAATGTCGGACATGCCCGGTTTGTCCTGCGTGATGAAGTGGCGCAGCTGGACCTGTCCGTGTCCGGCAGTAAGGTGCGCAGTGCCGTAACCGGAACCTTCGGCCTTGATCACAGTCTCGATTTACAGGCCGGGCTCGGTCTGTCGCCGGCGCTTGCCAGTCGCCTTGATCGCAAAGGAGGACTGACCCGCCTGTTGAGCGATGCCGATGGGTGGACCACTGTCCCCTTAAAAATTCGCGGCTCTGCGCAAACGCCGAAGGTGAGTGTCGACACGGCAAAGCTGTCTAAACAGGCGGCGGGGAAGGCTCTGGATCGACTGTCGGATATGGTGCAGAATAAACTCGATAAAAAACCGGCAGAGACTGAAACCGGCGAAGCCGACCCCTCCAGTCAGAGGATTAATGATGCCTTGAAAGGGCTCCTCGGTCGTTGACAGATCGGTTGGAAGCGTGTAATTACGAACGGCAGATTGCAAACACAACAGGAGCGATGATGAGCGGAATTGAGCATTTTAGCGGTTTTGAAGTCGTCCGCGCCGCAATGGAAGTTGAGAAGCGCGGGCGGGCTTTTTATTCAACGATGGCGACCCGGGCCGAGGACGCTGCTCTGCGCAGCCTCTTTGCCCGGCTGGCCCAGGATGAAGTGGAACATCTCCATCGCCTCGAGGCGTTGGTTGCCGGTTATGCCAGTGGGGCGTTCTGGGAGGATGAGGAGACGACGCTCCCTTATCTGCAGCGCTTTCATGCCCGGGAGTTTTTCCCGGATGCCGAGCAGTTGCAGGCGGCACTGGCCGCGCCGGCCCCCGACCTGGCCGCTCTGGATCTGGCTATTGCGGCCGAAGATGCCTTTGCCGAGTTTTTTCAAGCGGCGGCTGAGCGGGCGCGTTCGGCCGAAGGACGCGAGGCATTTCATTGGCTGGCCAAAGAGGAACAGTCACACGGTGCCTTGTTGCGGCAGCGCAAAGAGAGTCTTTAGCCGCTGTGATCCTTTTTTGTTCGGCAGATCCCGGCCGCACACAGCCGCATCAGTAACAGTACGATCGGTGTCCCATGCAGGAGCAGATCGAATATATCCAGCCCCCGATGCAGGGTGCCGGTGAAGAGCCACCGCAGTTTTTCGAACAGATGGGGCTCGGGAGCATAAGGTGCAAGGCCGAGCAGCACAGCAGCGATCAGCAGCGGGAAAAGTGGCAGTTTGAGCAGTAAACGACAACCGAACATAGTCTCTCCAATGGACAAGGGTGCTGGCTCGAAACCTGAGGTCATGCAGTGTACAGCGGATTGCGTAAGGAGAAAAGATGGGGATTGATAAAAGAGAAGCACAACGCTTCCGCAAACGACTGCAACTCCGCTATGGTGAGACGGAGCCGACGCGCATCGGTTTTGCCGAAGATTTGTCTGCAACAGGGATCTTTATCAAGTCTGTCCAGATCTCCCCGCCCAACACAGTCTTGATTGTGCAGTTGACGACAACGACCCAGGAACTTATCCGGGTCAAAGCCAGGGTTATGTGGGCAAAGAAAGTCCCTCAAAATATGGCACATCGCATTAAAGGTGGCATGGGTGTACACTTTATTCGTTTTGAAGAGGGTGAGGCCGTTTACCGGCGCGTCTGTGATAGTCTTAAACGCTAAGCCGTCCGCTGCCGTACTGCAGCGGCTATCGTAAAGAAGGAGTCCGGACATGAAGACAAGAATGCGGATCTTGGCCATAGTACTGCTGTGCCTTGGTGTTGTCGCCCTGGCGGGCTGTTCAAGCAAGACCAAGCTGGTTTCCGGTGCCCCCGATTGGGTTAACATGGGCAGCGGCGCTTTCGATGATGACGGGTCGAAGATGTTCTATGGTGTTGGTGTTGTCACCGGCATCAGTAGCCCGTCATTGTCACGCGAAACCGCCGAGCAGCGGGCACGGGCAGAGATCGCTCGTCAGTTACAGACCTACGTCACCGACCTGTACCGGGATTATCAGGTCGCGACCGACATCCGCGCCGGGCAGCCGGCACAGGAAGAGCAGCATATTGACGCCACGCTGAAAAGCCTGGCCGAGATCACCGTGCGCGGGGCCAAGGTGGTTGAATTCTGGCGGCAGCCCGATACCGACACGATTTACGCTCTGGCCAAACTGGATGTGACCGGGTTCAAGTCGGCGATCGTCGATATGGGGGGCCTTGACCCCGGCTTTCGCGGTTATGTCCGTGAACACGCCGAGCAGGCCTTCGATTCTCTCAAACAGCCGAAGTAAGGAGTCCTTTATGACGCAGATGAGGAATGTGGTGCTGGGCCTTGGACTGTTGTTGCTGCTGGGTGCGTGCGGGACAACGGTGCAGCGGTTGGAGACCAGCGAAGTGAAAGATCTCTCTGGGCGCTGGAACGATAGTGATAGCCAGATGGTCTCCGAGGCGATGATTGAGGATTGCCTGAATCGGCCCTGGCTGACCGAGTTTGTGCAACGCACCGGTAAGAAACCGGACGTCATCGTCGGCACGATCCGCAATCGCTCCAGTGAACATATTGCCACCGAAACCTTTACCAAGGATCTCGAGCGTGCTGTGATCAACTCCGGCCGCGCCAATTTTGTCGCTTCGGCCGAGGAGCGACTCGGAGTGCGGGGGGAACGTCTTGATCAGGATCTGAACGCCGCACCGCTAAGCCGCAAGGCTCCGGGGATGGAGGCGGGTGCCGATTACATGCTGATCGGTTCGCTCAATTCCATTGTTGACCAGGAGAAAGGCGACAAGGTGATCTATTATCAGGTCGACCTCGAGCTGGTCGATATGGCGAATAATCGCAAAGTCTGGATCGGCAACAAAAAAATCAAGAAGTTTGTCAGCCGTAGCAGCTTCGGATTCTAGCCTGTAGTGTCGAGCGTGTGCCTTAGTTCAGCTTACCTGCGGGTCATCGCGCTGGCTCTTTTCCTGCTTTTCTCCGGTCTGACCGGTTGTGCGGGGACGCGTTCGGTTCAGGACAAGTCGTGTGCCCTGGCTGGTGCCGGGCGCTTTGATGAGGCTCTGGCCGTTCTTGATTCATCTAGCCTGGCCAGCAGCCGTACGGATCGTCTGCTCTACCTGATGGAACGCGGGCTTTTGTTGCACTTGCAAGGGTCTTATACGCAGAGCACGGTGGTTCTGGATCAGGCCGAACAGCTCAGCGAAGAGCTGTTCACCAAAAGCGTCAGTGCCGGGGCGGCTTCTTTTCTGATCAACGACCAGATCATCGCCTACAACGGTGCTGATTATGAAGTGGTCTATCTGAACTATTACAAGGCGTTGAATTATCTGCTTCTGGGCAATCTTGAAGCGGCCGGAGTCGAAGCGCGCAGAGTCGATCTTAAGCTCCGGCAGTTTGAGGATGCCTACGCCGGAAAGACTGTCTTTAAGGAAGATGCTTTTCTGCGGATGCTGACCGGCCTGATTTACCAGGCGCAGGGCGACTGGAACAACGCCTTTATTGCTTATCGTCTCGCGCATGACAGCTTTGTGGCCAATCGGCAACTTTACGGCGTGCCGGTTCCGGTCGTGCTCTGGAGTTTGCTCACGACCACTGCCCAGCGATCCGGCTTGTTGCAGGAGCGGGACACCTATCGGGCGCTGGCTGCTGAGCGCGGCGTTCAGACTGAGCTCATTGATAGTCTGGCGGTGGTGCTGATCAATAATGGCCGCATCCCGGTCAAACGAGAGCGCATGGCGTTGTTTCCGACCGAAGAGGGGTTCCCGGTCAAGATTGCCTTGCCGGAATTCGTGGCCCGTCCCGGCGGCGTCACATCCGCCCGACTGAGTGTCGCCGGTCAGGAGGTGACCGCCGAACCGGTGGAAAATCTGGCGGCGATCGCATTCAAGAGCCTTGATGATCGTATCGGTCGGGTGCTGGCCAAGGCGATTGCCCGTGCCCTGGCCAAAGAGATCGCCGCCCGGCAGCTCGAGCGACAGCATGGTGACGGGGTCGGCTTGTTGTCGCGCCTGTTTAATATTGTGACGGAGAATGCTGATCTGCGCAGTTGGTCAGGGCTCCCCGCCTCTGTACTGCTCGCCGCTGTGCCGGTCGCGTCCGGTGACCATCCGTATCGGTTGTTTCTCGATGGCCGCCCGGTCGAAGGGTCTCTCGTTGTGCCCGCGCACGGGGTCGGTTTCGCAGTTCATCGCACCTATTGACGGCACCGCCTGTCATGGAGGTTCTTATGCGTATCGTGTTGTTTGGCCTTTGCTGTCTGCTGCTTTTTTCGACCGGTTGTGCGCCGACCATCCCCGACTGGGTGAATGGCCGGAGTGCTCAATATCCGGATGATGCTTACCTGATCGGTGTCGGTACCGGTCCCGATCGTCATCAGGCCGAAGATCGGGCTCGCTCCACCATTGCCAAGATCTTCAGCGTGCAGGTGCAATCAGCCCAGACCAGCTCGGAGGAGTTCTGGCTCAATCGCCTGGGCTCCGGGGAGAGTAGCGGTTATCAGCAAAGCGCGCGTTCCGACCTGACGACCCGCACCGATCGTTTGCTCAGCGGCGTGCAGATCGCTCAGGTTTGGGAGAAACAGCCGCGCGAACTGTATGTGCTGGCGACTCTCGATCGCGGCCAGGTGGCCCATCCGTTGCGCCAGGAACTGGCAGAGATCGATCTGTCAATTCAGAATGACATCACACAGGGGGAGGCCGGAAAGACCGCCATTGAACGTCTGGCGCGTTACCTGCGGGCTTTGCAGCGTTTCGAGCGCCGGCATCAGATCGCAGCCGATCTGGCTATCCTTGTCCCCTCCGGTTATGTAGTCGCCTCGCCTTATACGGCCGCCGACATTGCGGCCCGTGCTGACCGTGAAGCCGGGAACATCAAGATCGGGCTCGATTTGAGTGGTGATGAGCAAGGGATTGTCGAAGGTGCTCTGATCTCCGCTCTGGCGCGCAACGGTCTGAAGATCAGCGCCGGGCAGGAGGGGGATCTGCGCCTGTCGGCCCGGATCGACCTGAACGCTTATCGGACTGATGATCGCTGGAACTGGGTGACGGCGGCGGTCGAAACCCGTTTTCTGCTCCCC
>DDWE01000137.1 GCA_002345625.1 Desulfuromonadaceae bacterium UBA2294
GCACGGTTTGATGAGGGAGGGCAGGGTGAAACCTGCTCTCTACTCTACCCATTCTCTTCACCGCGAATGGGCCGGGTTGAAAGTGCAGGAACACAAAGCCCTCAAGGGGCTAAAGAGCCAGAACCTGCGCGACCATATGAGTGAAGCAGAATTGATCTTCACCGCGCCCATGGTCAGCTGTAGCGCTCCGTCCCTGCCATGATGATGTCTAGATAGGGCTTATAGCGAAACACTCGGCCGCGTTTTTTACCGCTCACTTCACTCAAAATGCCAAGTGTCACCAGGTTGCTTACAGCTTTGCCGGCGGATGGCTTACTGATGCCAAGTTCCCGGGAGACAACTGTAATGGTGATAAACGGCCGTTGGTAGAGAAGGGCATGCAGTTGCAGGGCGCTTAATGCCGCCTTTCCGAGACCGGCAATTTTCTGGCGATCGGTGGTCATCAGATCCATGATCGACTTCGCGGCATCGGTGGCCTGTTTCGATATCTCGGCGACACCCAGCAAGTAATATTTAAGCCACCCTTCCCAGTCGCCATCGCGGCGCACAGCGTTTAGTCGTTCATAGTACTCCTGCCGATGCTCCTTGAAAAACAGACTTAAATAGAGTAGCGGTTTTTGCAGTACCTGGTCGTGACAGAGAAGCAGGGTGATCAGCAGTCGTCCCATGCGGCCGTTGCCGTCGAGGAACGGGTGGATGGTTTCGAACTGGGCATGGGCGAGGCCGGCCTTGAGCAGTGGCGGTATCGATTCGTCATGCAGGAACTTTTCCAGTTCGCCGAGGCACGGCAGTACTTCGTGGGCCGGTGGCGGGACGAAAGCGGCATTACCCGGCCGGGTGCCGCCAATCCAGTTCTGAGTGGTGCGGAATTCGCCGGGGCTTTTGTGGCCGCCGCGCAGTCCACGCATTAGCCGTTCGTGGATTTCACGAATCAGGCGCAGGCTGAGCGGCAGTTCACGCAGGCGTTCCAGACCATAATTCATTGCCGCGACGTAGTTGGACACTTCCTGAATGTCGTCCGGCGAGCTTCCCCCATCAATGCCGCCTTCGTGCTCAAGCAGATCGGCCAGTGAAGCCTGTGTTCCCTCTATCTGCGAACTGAGCACCGCTTCCTTACGCACATACATGTACAGAAAGAGTTCCGGGTTGGGGAGGGTGTAGGTGCTGCCGTCCAGTCGACCAAGGGCGCGATTGGCATGTTCCATGAGTCGTCCCAGTTCGTCATCTATTTGCAGCGACGGAGTCGGCGGTAGCGGGTTTGGTACAAATGCGCTGTAGCCTTCCGGCCCTTGCTGCTGCACGACCAGCTTCCCCCCTCGGGGCGATACTTCGCTAAACATGGCGACTCCTGATAAAAGATGACTTCGTTGCGTTGTTTTTTCGGTTGCGTTAGGTAGCTTGCGTTTACTTGGGTGCAGCGTTAGTAAACGATATTGGCTTAAAGTTTAATAGTCAAGAGCGTTAATAAATAATAATCGCTTTTTGTTTATTTACATAATCGGCAGGGGCGTAGATTTTCTCTTACGTTTCTGATCTGTGCGGGCGTTTTGCACGGGCTGCTGGACGTGCCGCCGGTGGCGGAGCTGGAATTGCGGGCGGTGAGCGGGTATGTGAATGATGCGCGGCATGAAGGGGAGGGGTGTCTGGAGGGGGTGTAGCGAAGGCAGGTGGCTCGCTGTTTTGTCGACATGGAAGCAAGGGCCTGGCTGCAACAGCCAGGCCCTTGGTCTTTTAAACTGCTGGAGAAAAATGGGGAGTGGCCCTCATTTCCCAGACTGTTGCAGCTGACGTCGCACCATTGCTGAACGCTCACGGATCAGGTCGACAATTTGTGCATAGATCGCGCATTCGCCGTAACGCGCGCTCATGCTACTGGCTGTTTTTGCGGCGTTGTCAGGGAGTGCGGCTGTCATCCGTCGCAACGTGTCGAGAACCGGCTTCGGCGAGCGGATGCCGGCTTCGGCAGCAAAGCTGACCCACGCCGCCACGTCGATCTCGCGCGGGTCGTGGCGGCCACCGATCCCCATCGCCAGCAGGCGGCTCAGGTTATAAACCCCGGTACAGACCAGATCGTAGAAAGGTGCCAGCGATGGATTGCGCCCTTGGTCGTAAAGAAGCGAAATGTTCTTAGCGTGGCCGTCGGCATTACCGATCAGGAAGTTGAACACCGCCAGCTCGACCAGGCGCAATCGGTCGAGGAGCGGGTTACGGCAGCGGCCGAGAATCTCGAAGCAGTCGGCAAAACCGGGTCCACCCTGTTCCTCGTACTTTTGTCGATAGGAGTGGCCGGTCGCCTGGCAGAGATCCTCCTGATGAATCCGCAAAACCTCTCCGCGCACGTTGACCGTACGGTCGTAGCGTGTGACCAGGTAGATGCGATTCTGATCGCCAACCCGGCGCAGAGCGACGTCGGGGACCCGCAGGCCCATTGCTTTAGCCAGGGTCATACAAAACGCTTCATTTTCGACCAGAGTCGGGAAGCGCAGGTTCGCCGGTTTGAGGATATGGGTGCTGGCGGCACCGAACAGTGGCAGGCTGATGCGGTCGTTCTCCATGCGCACCGGCAGCTTGTCCTGCCCACCCGCCAGTGACAGGCGGGTTTGTTCGTTGCCGGTAAGAAACGATGGGTCCATGATGAACGCTTCGTCGAGCAGTTGTTTGAGCTCCTCCTCGTTCAGTTGCCGGTAGGTTTCTGTTCCGGTGCCAGGCCCGGTCGGCGATACCGGAGGGTGCAGGGTCAGGGCGCCGGCGCAGTCTCCACCCAGCGCGGCCAGCAGGGCGAAGTCGTCGTCTGCGGCGACGCGGAACTTGCCGGCGAAGTGGTCACGCAACTGCCCTTCGGGCAACAGATTGGCAAAAAAAGACCGGGAGCGTTCCGCGCTGCACGGGTCAGGTTGCAGCGGCAGGGATAGCGACAGGGGGATGGCATCAGGCCGTGCCAGCCAGTCGGGTGCGTAGACAAAGGTCATGCCGCCACTGCCATCGGCGGTCAGGGTGCCGACCCTGGCGGCGGCGATGTTGACCTGCAGCAGTTTGGTCATGGTGTCAGTCCCGGCTGTCGGCATACAGGTCGACGCCGAGGTTGTTGAGCAGGTTCAATATTTTGCCGATCTCTGCGGTGGTCTTGCCGCGCTCCACTTCCGAGATGAACTTAACACTGACGCCACAAAATTCGGCCACCTGCCCCTGGGTCAGGTGCTGGGCTTTGCGCTTTTTGCGCACCAGCGCCCCCAGTTGCGCTGGACTGGTGACGGCAGTGCTGCGGTTGTTGAGCATAGGGCCCCCTTGGCTATTCAAGGCTAAACGGCAGTTTATTTAACCGTTCGGTGAATAATAGACAGAAAAATCGCTTTTGGCAACAAATTATACCGAACGGTTAAATAGAGTGTAGTCAGGGAAAATGTGCAGCAAATTCGACCGTACGGTTAAGTGTCGGAGGGGAACGGAGGGGGAGATTGACCGCGCTTTAGGCCCACTTGCGCGGGGATAAAGGATGTGCCGGCTGTCGAGACTTTCAGGCTTCGACAGCCGGCGGCAGGGCACTCAGGTCGGCGCGTTCGAAGCTGTGACCGTAAAAGTGCAGGACGACACCATTATCGAAAATCAGGCGTGCCCGTTTAAAGGTTGATGCCCAGTGGTCGAGCCAACGCAGCCCGTCTTCCAGGCAGACGGGCTCTGTAAACTCGTCGAAATTCTGCGCCATACACCCCGGCCCGGCGCCGAACCCGGCAGCGACGATTTTATGGTCGCAGATGGCCGCTAAAACCTGCGGCGGCACATCTCCCAGCCAGTCGATTGCCGTTGTTTTGTCAGCGGATCGCATCGAACACCTCCGGATTTCCGTAAATCTCGCTGATCAGCCAGTCGCGCACTTCGTCGTTAACCATGGCTTCTTCCTCCCACTGTTCAAGAAATCCGCGATCTGCATCCAGGTCCATGTCCATTTCCATGTCTTCCTCCTTAAGGTTGTTAAAGGGCTCGCGTGGATGAAGGATGCCGAATTTAAATGATGCACTAGAGCAAGTAGTAGTGGTTTTCGGAGGGGTGGGAGTGGTTTTTGGAGGGGGTGTAGCGAAGGCAGTCTGCTCGCTATTTCGTCGGCATAGACGCAAGGGCCTAGCTGAAACGGCTAGGCCCTTGCTATTTTGAAGCTGCTGGAGAAAAGGGGGGGAGGCCTGAATTGCTACTTCATCCGAACAACGTACAGCCTTGCCGTTTAAATCCCTCGATCATCTCTTTAAGTTCCTCTTCCGTCGTCTCGAAATACGCAGCCAAACACGTCAGGCACATCATCCGTTCAATCTGCCGATGGATCAGTTTCTTATTAAGTCCAATATCATTTTTAGTAAGCTTCAATCTTTCGCAATAAGCACAATTGATTTGTTTCCCTCCGCTCATTGGTCTACCTCGCGTAACGTGTATGCGGCCACGTTCTTCCCTCCGAATTCAAGCGGGTCGATCTTTTGCAACTGCTGTCGGATCACCGTGCGCATCTGCACGGCGGGACGCAGACAGTATCGCTTGAACTCCCCCTTATCTATTTTGTTCGGCTCTGTGACATGGGGAAACAGTAATTTAAGGTAGGCTGTGCATAACCTTAAAACTGCTTCCGTGTCGCGGGTGTCTGCCCCGGAAGGGTAGTCCACCAGCATTTCGACGACATGTCGGTAAATCATTGTTTCCGACGACTGGCGAAGCAAATGCATGATTTCTGAAAAATACTCAGTGTTCAGAGCCCAACCGTTGATTTTCAGATTCTCATTCATTCGAGGGATGTCGCGTCCCCGGATAAAGCCGTGGAACCGGTCCAGTAGTGCTGACTCGTGAAACACTTCTGGCAGCCTTTGGAACATATCTCTGGTTTCGTCCATCTCTGTTTGAGGGATGTTCCCCAACAGGATGACACCGGCTCCGCCAATGATACGGTTCTTCCCAACCGTGATCTCCCCACTTTCCATGTAGGCTTTCATTCCGCCCTGCATCTCGCTTGGGTCGTGGAACTTGATCGACTGGATTTCGTCCAGCGCTACAAAGTCGTTCGACGCAATCAGTCCGGGGCTTTTCCCATTGATATCGCCGAACATCTTCGCCCGCGTCAGCGTTCCCCCGCTGACCAGCCACCCGTATTTCCCGACCTGTCCGAACATATATGACTTGCCGGTTCCCTTGGGTGCCAGCTCCACAAGATTCAGGCGCGGTTCTATGAACGGGAGCAGGCGCGTTAACACGGTGTGTTTCTGCACCCAGTCTTCGTATCCCTCCGGGTTGTAGTCGATCGCTCCCAACAGAACGTCGATCCACTCCTCGGTAGTGAACTGACTGCGGGCATCTCTATAGGCGTCTAGGTCAATCGTATACGGGCAGAAATTCTTGTACTCTAATAGCGTGAAGTATCCTCTCGGATTCTCTCCATCCGGGCCGCGGTACCCCAATTGTACCAATCCCCAGCCCCCAGCTGTTTTCACGACATCCTCTTTGATTCGGTTCCAGATATAATCCTCGACCAACGTTTCCGAATGACCCAAACCTAATTCCGGAATCGCAAAAGTGTACTCGTCGGATCGCACGTTGAATTGGATTTCTATTTTGGCTAGAAACTTTTTCGTAAGCCCCTCACTACGGGCGGTGTCCTTCAATTCCAGCAAATTCTCACGGCGCGGTATAATTTCGTAAATATATTTACGCAATGCCTCGGCATCGTGGATTTTTCCGTCCGATTCCGCCTTGCGCTTCAGAATCCAGTCCCGCAAAAACGACGGAATCGAGGCTACTTTGAAGATCGCCACAATGTTCGGGTCCTTGAAGACCGTCGTGTCCGGGAATGCCTCCCGCAGTTTTTCTGTATTGATCATGGTTTATTCCCCTCGTTAAAACTACAAATCAAAATCGTCTTTCTCAACAATCTGAGCCCGGAGGCCTCCGGTTCTTGCCTGCGGTACAAACTGACCAGTTCGTGAGAAAATCACTACCGGCACCAGTCGTTCTTCGAGCGTCGCTCCGCCGTGTAGCTCAAAGCCCTGTCCGCCTCCCCGTTTGGGAAACCGGTCATACCCGCGCACCACCCAATGCCTACCATCCAAAGTTTCTTCCAGCTCTGTCAGGCAGCTACCTTGCGCCGCCCGCTCGCGGTATCGCCAATCGGCGACCTCTGCGCCAGCCTCACAGACAAGCGTCCTCGCCAACCTAGGTTCTGACTGCCACGCCAGAGCGGCCAGCCGCGAACTCCCGTGATCCGCTGTAACAAGCACCCGATCAAACCGCGTCAGCCCCTCCGCTATGTGCGGTAACACCTTGCTACCGATTACATCCAGCGCCGCAGCTAGATTCTCCTCCGCTCGTCGCGCCTCGTGCGTTTCCGCACCGTTGTGCGCGATATTGTCAAAGCGCTTAATGTCCGGCAAGCGTCGCATGGCGTTTGGCCAATGGATGTTGTTGAATATCGTTGATGTTGGCAATCGAACCTCGCCGATCCCAATCGAATCCACGCCTAGATTCCGCTCTCGTGCCAGGGTCACCAACATAGGCAGCCACTCCGCGCCCATCGCGTCAACCACCAACAGCGCGCACCCGTTGTCTGAAGCATACCGTTGCACTATCGTGTCCCGAGATTGTAACGGACTTGTAGGAACCACCTTCGGTGCTCTCTCGTAAAATTCTGGTGTCACGCGGCCAGCCATTTTTAGCTCACGGTACTCCTTGAAATAATCCTCCAACACCACGTCGCCGAAAACGGGATCTGCGTTCAAATATGCTGCCGCTTCTGGATACGTCTCTTTTACGACGTTTGACACAATGCCGTCCACCGAGCAGCGCCGCAGTAATTCCGCCCGCTCCGCATCTGTTCTACAGTTTAGCCACGGCGCAACTCGCGATGTGGCTTCTCCCGCGCAACGTACGATGAACTGCCGAATGTATGCGTCGGACCTGCTTACGTCTGCTTCACGTATAGCATTCCTACGTTCGTCAGCATATACCACTGAATCATCCAGCCATTCTGCGGCACCCGTTACGTATGCGTGGCGAAAGTTGCCAATATGAACCCCCTCTTGACTAACGACACGCTCAAGGTAACTTCTCTTGGCTGCTACGTATTTTGCCAGCCATAGTGCTGCCTCGCGCTCCGCACCGTTGCGCTCGTCAAACACACGCAAGATACGCTTTTCGACCCCACCTTTCGGAAAAAACAACATCTTTAGGGTTTCCGATAGTGTTTTCCCCACACCTTCTTTGCCTTGAGCGCACATCCACCGCAAGGCATCTTCAGATAATCCAGCATCTTTAACGTTGTAGAACACGTAAGCGAAATCCCGTAGACACACCACCTGCCGTACCTCGGCACTTAGCCCCGCTAATTCTCGCCCTTCTGAGGAAACCACAATTTGCCGGACAGAGCTGTCGCTCGGATGCTCCTCGGTATATCTCAAGTACTTTTGAAATGAATCGCACGCTTCAGGGATAAAGGATGTCAAATCGTCCCCGACCAGCATCACCTCCGTACGCCCCGTGAATTGTGGAACAACCTGACCATCAATTTCAACCAGTTGTTTCCCTTGGCGGTAGCGCGGATTGACGAAAACATTCTTGAGTATCAAATTCGTGCCGTCATCGCTCCGCAAAAAGCAGACCGCATCCTGATCTGCCGCACCATCTATCCATTCGCGTAAAGCGATAATAGTTGCCTGCTTATTCTCGTCTGTTAACAAAGCAAGATAGCCCGGTAGCCCCAGCAACACCAAAGTTTTACCGCTAGCTGTCTGTGCCGACATCATATCGCGCACCCGCTCGAAAACTTCGTCAGGCATCGGGAGCCACGAGCTTTCTTTCACGAGGTCGCTCAAACGTATCTCTAGGACGCCCTGCTCTTGGTAGAACCGACGCAACGCTGTCCAATCTTCTGAAGGCACTATCACCACACGCGCCTTCTGCTCCGCGAGGGGATTCCTGATGTATTCGCAATACTCGTTCAGTGTCATGGTGTCACTCCAGCACCGAAAGCCCTACATCGGGGATTTGATCAATCATCTTCAGAAGCAGCCTCTTTGCATCGGCATCGGGAAGCATATCCACCTTTTCCGCAGCCTGTTTCCTCACATGATTTATATATTCCTGCTTGATGAACGCTTCGACCGCTTCAGGGAGCCCTCCATTTGTAAGCCATTGGCTCGGTGCGTCTCCCAGTTTTTTGGATAACCAATCGCTCAGTTCTCCAATACTGAACCCGATCTTTTGATAACGTTCAGGCAGCAATCGTTTGAGGAATTTTTCTTCAGCCGCGGCCACATTTAAAAATGCACTCTCTTTTTCAAGTTCGTCATGTACGAACTTTAAGCGATCCGCTGACACGCCTCCCGGATTCGCGACTGCATCGATTATGCTCTTGGCATCGGCTACCGCTAAAACGCACTCTGCGGGCAGTGCGTGTTTGCGGCTCCATTCGTCAGGCGATTCCGTGCCTGTGTGTTCGCGCCATATCGCCGCCACCAGTTTGGAAACAAGCGTCCGACTATATTCCTCGATCTTGACACGCCCCTGTGATTTGAAACTCAGCTCATTGGTTCTCGCTGTATCCGGTGGAAAGGCATTGTAAAGCTCGCGCTCTTCAGGGATCGCCGTCGGCCAGTTCGCACCGAATATTTCCCGCATCGCACCCAGCTGTCGTGCTTGCGTCACGTCGAAAAACACTTCGTGGATAATCTTACCGTGCTGTTCCAGAATTTCTTCAAAGGACTTAACATCCTCGCCGGTCAACGACGGCCTGCTAAGTAATTCAAAGAAGCGCTGAAACGTCGGATATTTTTTCGTCCAGAACTCTGTCGGCACCTTGTTCTCGCTTAACACTGCGTTGCGCAAGCAGTACAGTGCGTCCTCGAAGCTCATGTATCCCGATGAACCAGCCAGTCTGCAAATATGCTCGGCACACAGAGTCTGTCGGAAAACCTCATCCAGTACGGACTCGGCGTCCACTCGTTTCCATAGCCAGCCGCTCGCCGCTGCGAACCGTTTTTTTGCCGCACTACAATAGAGATGAGACGAACCACCCATGCGCTCTGTTACAGCTTTTAACTCCGGCTTGGCATTATCGACATACAGCTGGAACGCCTCCTCAAACACCACCGGTGTCATATAATTGGCCATCGCCTCCGCCAGCCCCGGCGTCGTCAGCAGGAGATCGCCGATCTCCTTCACCTTATTGCCGCGAGTCTCAGTATCCCCTTTGGAGCTGATGCTATTTGCAGCGCACAGTGCGTCAATGACTTTGCTCATTGCTTCCGCGCTCGGCTCAGCTTTCTCACGAATATATTCCGGTAGCACCCACAGCGGAACGCGTTGAGAAATATGTTCCAGCCGTGTCCCGACTGCATTCAAAGCAGCCTCTACCGTTCCATCCGCAAGTGGACTGTTCCCGAAAATCACACTGCTCTGTGCAATGAACGCCTTTTCCTCTTTCGACAGGCGACAGATCAGTTTCTCGTTCCTGATGGTGTTAGTGCCGTCGTCCTTCACCACCGCCTCGATGATTTCCGCCAGCACAGCTGCGTCCAGTGTTTTACTTGTCACACTATCTGTCCATTGCAGTTTGCGTTGTCCGGTCAACCATGTTTTCAGCACGAAGCCCAGCACGAAGGCCGAATGGGGTACCCCCAATAGCCCAAACGGTGGACGCTGCAAGTCGATGTAGAGTTTGCGTATGGAGCAGGTATTGCCAGCGCCAACCGTGCTGTCTTGACGTTTCTTGCAGAAATCTCGTAACTGCGTCAGCGGATGGCTCGGATTCGCGTCGAACCATGCTTCTTCGCCGGTTAGGCCGTTTTTCTGCCACGTCGCCACCACTGTCTTCCACGCGCCGGGCTTCGCAAACTTGTCGAATTCCATGCCCGCCAGAGCCCAGCTCTGCAAGGCGGTCGGCGCGGCGAACGCACTGATGTTGAAGCCGCACAAATCGTCTGTATACGCCTCGAAGGTCTGCTTAGCATAGCCGGTGAGCCAGTCCTTTTTCAATTGCCCCCAGGTAACTTCTTCAGCAAACGGCTCCCCATTTAGATTGGGTTTGTACACTACAATTTTGGTAGCACTCGTCACTTTGGAATACCACGCCGCCTTGGCGCTGTTGACCTGCGTCTCGAATACCCTTTTGCTTGAGCTGTCGCTTGCCAATGCGAGAAGGGCGCTATTTTTCGTGAACTCTTCCCATGCCTTCATGTTGTCGCGGCAGAAACTGACCTCCGGAAGCGTCACGAACAGCATCCGGTGGTCTTTGAACTGTTTCGCCAACTCTTTTGCCTTCTCAGGAATGCGCAATTGTTCCTGCTCGTCACGCGCCAAAATGAACTGCACAAGCACTCGGTTCCCGTTGTCGCAAAAAGACTCGCGTTTTGCGATGCTTGATGCCGAAAGACCGTTGATGCCAGCCGCACGCACATCAAAGCGCCCACCGTAGTTCACACCTTTCAACTGCTTAAGCAGCTCCGCCTCTGTGTCTTTCAGTATGAGGTCGCCAAACTTACCAACCAAAGCAGCTTGTTTTTCCCCAATCTCTTTCGTGTCCGAGCGGTCATGGAACCGTTCGCAACGCCCGTTCACAATCGCGAAGCAATGTTTCTGCTCTAGATTGCGTAGGATCGCATCCATGCCCTGCAAAGCGCCGTCTCCCTCGAAACTGCGTTGGATATTTTCCACCGTCACGCTCAATAGTGGGTGCGCCGTTCCCTGCATTTGTTCGATCAAGCCAAACAGCAACACCGCTTTGAATACGCGCCGCTCGTCCGGCTGCAAATCCTGTTCGCGTCGAGCGTATTCCCCCCGAGCTTCCTGCACGGCTTGTCCCGTTCCCAGGTCGTCCCGTTCCACAAAATATCGCCACAGATGATCTGCTGTCAGAATTTGATGACCGGGAACATCCAAACCTCCTTTTTCAATGAATGCTTTAAATTCTTCGCCGTTTAGGAAGTCGAACATGCTTCTCTGGTTTGCTCCGACCACCACCGACAGATGTTTCAGCAGGAACGCCGCCATTGGATGTAGAGGCAGGATGCCCTTGAAATCAGCCGAATCGATGCCTGCCTTGTTGGCAACCATGTAGTTTTCAGCCACGCCGTTTACACTGTGCCACAGCACGTCGCGTTCTTGCGTCCATTCCGTTGCTTTTTCTTGTTTCACAACGAAAGCGTCAGCTGCCAGTTTCAGCGCGGTCTCGTTGGGCAAGTCAAGTCGTTTGAACGTGAATCGGTTATTCGCTTTCTTCGCGCTCTCGGATCCTGCCGCCACATACGAGGAAATATCTGTGTGCGTCACTGGCACGAAAAAGAACCGCCCCTGCTGTGCGGCTTCCGCCAATTGCTCCAACGTCTTTAATTCCGAGCGGTTGCGTTCCATAAACGACGAGAACTCGTCCCAGATGTAGACCAGCTTGGAAAGACCGTTTGCTTTTAAGGATGTGTCCACCCACGCTAGAAAATCCTCTGCGCTCAAATCCAGATAGATGTGCCGTGCGACCAGTACTCGCATTGCGTCGCTGACCAGCCCCGCCTCCTGATTTGCATCCCGCAACTTCTTCTCCAGCGCATCCGCCGTTTTGATACCCGAATTCAGGTGCGAGAGCCGCGCCTGTATTGCATCGCGTTCTGCGAAAAAATGTGGTTCGTCCTGCCGGATGCGCTCGATTACTTCATCCAACTTTCCTTTCAGCGGAATAGTGTGTCCACCCGCCTCTAGTGCCTTCGTGATACCGCGCTGCAAGCGCATTAGGAACTGGTTTTTCGCGTCCACGCCGTCGGCGTTCACATCATAAACAACGAGTGCATTTTCCTCCCGCCGTGCCAGCAACCCCTTGCACACCGGTTCAGGGATTTGCGTTTTGCGCAGGGCGAGCCATTTCAGGATGCGCGCCTCGTCATCCATGAATAGTTTTTGCAGAACCAGCGACGCGTGGCTCTTTCCTGTGCCATACGCGCCTGTGATCCACAGCGTCTTGTTTCCACCCTCTAAATTCTTGAGCAGCTCACGTAAGATTTCCACGAACGAATCGTGCGGATAGAATCCCAACCAGGTCTCAGAGGTCTTATTGATGTCCGCCAAAGTCATGCATGGTGCGTAATCCGGTCTGATCCCAAAATAGTCTTTGTAGAATGCCATGTCCTACAATCCCCCTCTATAAGCTACTTCTGAAGAATCAATTCGACCACATTGTCTCGATTATTCGTTTCAGGGAACAATCGAACCTCGTCGAGCCCCAGCGTGAAACTGCACGCGATGAAGTTTGGATACACCGCTGCCAGCCCCATGCACTGCTTCTTGAACTCATCCGGTGGGATGCCGAATGCCACTAGCGGCGACAAAACTTCCTCATGGAACTCCGCCGCCATCATTTGCCGCACTGTGAATGCATCGCGTCCAGATTTCTCCGCCATTACATAAAGCCCGTAAAGAACTACCAGAGGATCCACCGAACGCGAACGGCGCATGAGCTTTTCAACGGTTCTTCCTTTCATTTCAGCTTCAATTAACGCCCCGTCTCCTTCGCCAAGTGGAGAAGCCTTAACCAGTTGGCAGAGTGACTGTAACGCACCCTTTCTCACCGATGCCGAACCAACGGATTGCGCGAGATTTTCATCAATCTGCTTAATTGTATATATGGTGTCAAAATCCGTATTGCTGACGTACCATTTCACAAGCGGGGAAATATTTGCCAAGCGGAACCACAACAACTGCCAAAACAGCAAGTCGCTGAAGCCGCGTTTCTCGCCAACCTCCAAAAGCAGCGTTGTGTTTATTGCTGTTGAATCTCCAATCAACCCCGCCTCACGGAACCATGTCACTGCAGCTGGAACCATTCGGTTCCCTAGCGCAGTTGTCTGACGGAAATTCGCGCCCTCGTTCGCCAGAACTTCAATCCATTCTGGTTTGAGTCCAAAAGTCATGTATTTATTGATGCCGCTGATGTTCATCGTCTTTGCTCCTGCGTATCGTTTTGAGTAATACCGCCAACATCCATCGTTAGGTGAATAACACCTCATGCAATGGATGCATATTTCTTCATCAATTACAACCTTCACCTTGTCGCTACAGTTGTCCTTCTCCAGCCGTAATGCACCGGTAGGACATTCCGCCTCGCATGCGTTGCACCCAGCGCAGGCAATAGCCTTGTGAACGGCATACGCCAACCACTTTGAAACAGACTTGTCGGCTTTACCGTTTGTCCAGATACATTCTAACAACCCTCTCTGCCCGTCTTTGCGGAATAACAATTCCGTGCCTTCAATTTTTCCAATAGCCTTGAGCCATTCCGTTAAGGCCAGTTCTTCTTCAATTGGGAACTCACAAATCACGCGGTCACTTTTACGTTCTACGCCAGGTTCTGCAATGACTTGTTTTAAAGACACGCCGCTTTTTCGCGCATACCATCCGCCTTCATAAATAAACGCATCCGCGTCGTTCTCGGAAGAAAACTCGCGGTTAATCGTATGGCGCACCGCGTCAGCAAACGGTGCGGTCTCTTCGGGGAAATTCATCCGGATCAGATCATTCTGGCGATCGGTTGACATTGGGCACATCAGGCATCCGACACGGGGCAGCCCTTTTCGGTATGCTTCGTTCAAAACCAGATCATGCTCAAAAATGTAAAGCCACAGTTCATGCGCGGACCACGCCAAAATCGGCATGGCATTCACCTGTGATTGACTTTTTAAGCCATCTCCAATATCGGCGTATTCCGAACGCCTTTGGCTCTCCTCACCACGTACCCCGACAAATGCCAGTGCTTTGATTGCCCTTCTTCCGAGCCTTTCCTTGAGCGCTAATATTGCGGGAGTGCTCTTGTGGACGGAACAGCACCAGCGCAACGCTTGCGACGGTGGTCCGAAAAGTCGCCAGTTTTCCAATGCAGGGGTTTTGGCAGAGACTTTCAAAAACGGGCGGCCTTTGTAGTGACTTTGGATTTCTTCCCAGACGCGGTAGGTATCCGGCAGTTCCATATCTGTATCACTGAAAACAACTGGTACGTTCAACGGCAGGACCTTGTGGCAGAGGTCGAGCAGAACCACTGAGTCCTTGCCGCCGCTGAATCCGATATAGACCGCATTACATTTTCCCGTGTAGGTGTCGTACATCTCTTTGATGCGTTTGAGCGTATCAGCCACCAAAGCGGCCATGATTTCACTGTTTTTCGCTACCATCGCGCCGACATCTACCGATGCCAGCTTCACTTTTCTCTGTGCCTTCACACCTTCGTTCGAACCATCATCTCCGCGCAACGCACCCTTCCATTCGATGTCCAGCGGCTTGCCGTAGCGGGTCTTATTAAGTTTCGCGATTTCTTCGCCGCGATACAGATACACATTCTGCTTCGCCCAAAGGAGTGGGCGTCGCTCCGAGGGGTCGAATTCCAAATGCGCTTCAAACCCAGCAAGCGACAGTTCCTCCGCGAAGACCGGACGGATTTCGCTCGCCACGAACTTGCCTGTCTGCGTCGTCAGGCGGTATCCGCGAGTACGCTGGTCCCACTCGTAACTATACATCCGCGCCACCCTCCGGCACGATGTCGTTCCTCTCACGAATATCAAAATGGCGAAGCCGATTTATTATGTATTCTTTTACAGTCGGAATCATTGGGTTATTCTCACTTACGATATCTACCACGCTTTCTCCATTTTAGACAGCACACTCACTCTGCGATATTAGGCTTGGTGTCAGCACTTCTGAGCGTCCGCCAAACCGATGGAAATAACGGAAGCCTCTCCGAGTCAATGATTTTGTTTTCCGACTCCCTCTTCTCAGTGACAGTGAGTGAAAATATCTCCGATGCCTTAAACCTTCTTCCCATCCCGTGATAACCTCAACCGTCGATCCCACAAAAGTTCACCTTCGTAGCTAAAATAACAATAACCATTTACAGCGGAAGCCTCCAACAAATGAGTCGCCAAGGCTGAAACCGACCATGACTTTCCGTCGTAACTCACTTGATTGGAGTCATCCAGTACAGTGCAAGTAATATGGATGTCTTTTGTAAAGACCAGTTCTGCACCAATCGGTACGTCAATGATGCGAAAGCGCGTGTTTGGACTACGCACACGTTTTCCCTGCACGGACGAATTATTCGCTTTTACGCGGATTTGTTTCTTATTAGGAAAGACGTCATGATTGCCTTGGTAATGTTTCGCGCAGACGCTCATGAAGGCGTCGTTATCCAAAAGGGCATATTCCTCGCGAAAACGGGCGCGGTAGAACAAATTCAAGGCGAACTCAAGTTTTACAGTGGACACTTTCTCGTTCAGGGCAACCATGGTGTCGACGGCGGTTGTCAGTTTTTCAGAGAAATCGTCCGGCAAGAAAATCGCTTCAGCGCTGCGCCAGCAGGGTACTCCCCCGACTTCCGCCGCGTGGATTTCCGGCAGGAAGTGCGCGCGAATACTCTCTAATGCCTCGGCGGTCAAGTGCGGCATTGCCTGTTCGATTTCATGTAAGGTCAACGTGCCGTCCGCCTCTCCAATCCATCCAGTGATCGTTTTCGATATCGTCTCCAAGCTATCTTCCAGTTTAGGTGGGGGCTGGGAGCAGAAATACCCCCCCCCTCCCCACGCAGCGACCGTGAAGCCTAAATGCCTCAGAAATGCTGCGCAATCTTCCTGCGTGGCAATATGGCGGAAAACGCCACAAAAACGGCTAAACACCCGTTCGACCGAAAAGCAACCGTATTCCATTAGCCATTCTATCGTTTGCCAATCAAACGCCAACTGGGACGCATTATCCGAAATCATCTCTCTGGAAAACCACAGGCCACTCCCCAATTGGAACATTGCAGCTTTCAGGTCTTCGATCTGCGAATCTTTAAGAGGGATTTTCTGGCGCAATAGCCGTACCGTCATTGGGTCGAACGAGACACCATTTGGGTATTCATGCGCCAATGCCGTCAAAAATTCATCAGTCATCATGCCGCCCTCCATTGATGGGTTTGTCGGCATGGTGCCGGTCTATGCAAGTTAATAAACTGTTTTTTCGATTATTGGACATGGGGTACCACTCTAACGCTCTTCACTTTATCTCTATCTTGGTTGTGTAGTCAGCACGGAGGAGAATAGCTGTGCCTGAGGTTTCAAGATGCCAAGTTGATTTTTCTTTTGCATGCTTTTTAAGGAGAGAATATGTGGGCATCCACCAGTTTTCTGTGTGAATTCCAGGCTCTCACCATCATTCATTGTTGGTACATCTCTTCCCGGTGTCTCCGTATAAACTCCCCCATCGCAAAGACTTATCTGGCATCGGTAAATGTGTGCCCTTGAAAACCAGAAATTCCCGCTCTAACGCCTTATTCTGCATATATGCCAGATAATACGGCCCAGTCACCAACCGAAAATCGTCATCAAAGGTGAACAACTAGCGGTCAAAGAAGTGCATCGCCAGTAGAAGTTCACCATGCGTCTAAGCTTTACTGTTCGCCATCAGATTTACCGTTTACAGCCCAAAATAAAAAGGCACCGACGCTCTGTGTGTCCGTGACTTATAGATCAATATCCAGCCCCGTCCTTGTGCATCTAAAGCTCCGACGACAAAATAATTACATAGACTTTATACAACTCGTAGACGCGATGCGGCAAGGATTGATTTTATGGAGTGGGGCAGATAGCTGTGCGATTTGTGGGATGTATTGTGATTAAGCGCAGCCAATTTTTTTATGTTAATGTGGTTGCGTTGCAAAAAGATCGTGCTAGGCTCTTTCACATAGTCTGTTTTAGGTTTGCACAAGATCATCCTGTCGCGACCGTTTTTGCCTGTAGCAAGTATGTAATGGATTGGTACTAGAGTGTTAAAAAGCATGCGAAAAAAAGTTGAAAAAAATGCTTGCAATGGCAAAAAGCACTGTGTTATCTTCGCGACGCTAACAAAGCTTGTGCTGGTGTTCAAACGTCGGTCGTTTTGACAGGATGTCAATGAAGGACAAACCACACATGCCGATTCATGGCGGTGTGGTTTTTTTGTAGTTACGTTTGACACAGGCGCAGCACCAACAACCCCATAAGAGGGGACGAGGACAGGAACATGGCTGAAGGTAAAGTGAAGTGGTTCAACGACGCAAAGGGTTTCGGTTTCATTGAGCAGGACAACGGTCCTGACGTATTCGTGCATTTCTCGGCGATCTCGGGCGACGGCTTCAAGTCCCTGGCCGAAGGCGATCGCGTCAGCTTTGACGTGACTCAGGGCCCGAAAGGCCCGCAGTCGGCCAACGTTCGCAAGATCTAATCGATTTTAGCAACGTGAGCTTAAACCGGCCCCGCAGCCAACTGCGGGGCCGGTTTTTTATTGTCTATTTGCCCATCCCTCCGGTGTCGCCTGTTATACTTTTGGCTCATTTGCCCAAACAGACCAGGAGGCCCAGCCGATGCAATCCTTTCTCGATGCCCTGCGTGACACCATCATCCCGGCCACCCCCCCCGTCGCCGTCCGCCGCCTCAATGATGCCCGCCAACTCGAAGGCTTAAAAATCCGTGTTCAGGGCGAGCGCCTCGCCGTCTGCCAGCAGATCGCCTACAGCCGCCTGTACGGCTGGTCGACCTGGTGTGACCGGCAGACCAGCCACTGTGTCCTCGGTGCCGCCTGTGTCGGCCTGGTCGCGCCACCGGCGCGGCTCCTCGACGGTAGCGTCAACTGCGGCGTCTACCAGAAGGATCAGGCCGCTGCCAGCGCCATGCAGCAGCAGATGCCACGCCTGCCGGTCGGTACCGCCGGTTTTTTGACCTGGCCGTTGACCCGCCCCTTGCCTGGGATGGGGCCGGAGGCGGTGGTGCTGTATGTCAATTCGGCGCAGGCGATGCGCTTTGTGCAGGCCTTTTTGTACCACGACGGCGGCGAATTCGTCATGCGCTCCTCCGGTGATGCCGGGGTCTGCTCACGCGGCGTCGCCCAGGTGATTCGTGACAACGCCCCGACCATCGAGATCCCCTGCATGGGTGATCGCCGGTTTTCTCTGGCTCAGGATTTCGAGCTCATCGTCGGCATCCCGGCTTCCTGGCTGCAGCGCACGACTGAAGGGTTGCTCGCCACCCATAAGGCCGGCATCCGTTATCCGGTGCCGTTCCAGATTCCGTCGAATTGCCAGCTGCCGCCGGAGTTTGTGACCGGTGCGACGGACTAAACCAAGGCGGTTTCACGCAACGGCGCAACGAACGCAACGTGAAATCGTTTTTTTGGTCTTCAATCCAAACTGGTTTTACTGAAAAGGTTATGGTCCTCTATCTTTGTTTACGTAGCGTCGTTGCGGCGTTGCGTGAGTAGAAATGGGTTGGTTCTCCCCTTGTTGGTAAAGCAGGCAAGGCGGTCTCACGCAACGGCGCAACGAACGCAACGTGAAATCGTTTTTTTGGTCTTCAATCCAAACTGGTTTTACTGAAAAGGTTATGGTCCTCTATCTTTGTTTACGTAGCGTCGTTGCGGCGTCGCGTGAGTAGAATGGTTTGTTGCTCACCCCTGCGGGTTAAGCTGGCAAGGCGGTCTCACGCAACGAACGCAACGTGAAATCGTTTTTTTGGTCTTCAACCTAAACGGGTTTTACTGAAAAGCATATGACTTCAAGGTTTGCCTGCGTAGCGTCGTTGCGGCGTTGCGTGAGTCAAAAGGGTTTAAAGCACGCGGTTTTTATTTGTGAGGTGACCATAAGCGACCTGCTCCCCGACCACAGCAAGCAGATCTGCTGATTGTGCCAGTCCGACTTGGTCGACAAGCATCGCCCGCCGAGCGAAGAGGACGCAGACAGCAGTGTTCCGCCCATCTTCTTATCTCCACGGATGATCAAGCGAGTTACTTATGTGTATGAATTCATGTTTATGTCGATGTTTTCTGGAATCTGTGCTATTTAAAAGCATGAAATCCTGACATGACAGGTCCAGGAGGCTGCTTAAAGTGAAAAAGTTCCCGGTCATCTTTACCTCTGACGCCTCCCTCTCTGAGGATGTCGCCAAAGAGGTTAAAGCTGGCAAGGCCCGTAAGATCGGGCCGCGCCTTTACACCACAAACATGAAGGATGAGCCCGCCAGGATTGTCCGGCAGAACTGGTGGCAGATCCTCTCCCTTTTGGTTCCTCATGCGGTGGTCAGCCATCGCACCGCCCTCGAAGGTGCCATCTCCCCGATGGGGCGGGCATACGTTACCGGTGCTTACCGGCGAATCATCACCCTGCCCGGGCTGGAGATTGTGCAACAGAAAGGGCCGGGACCCGTAGAAGGCGACCTGCCGATGTTGGAGCTGCACATCTCCTCCCAAGCCCGGGCCTGTCTCGAAAATCTCTCCCCATCAAAGGCCCGGAAGGGTGAAGCCAAAACGCTGCCGACTGAGCAGCTTGAGCGAAAACTGGCCGATTTGTTGCGCACGCACGGAGAAGGGGGCTTGAACGCCCTGCGCGATCGGGCCAGAGCCATCGCCAGAGCGCTTGAACTGGGGACTGAATGTCATCAGCTCGATCAACTCATCGGCACCCTGATGGGAACCCGAAGTGCCGATCTAGGCGAACCCTTAGCCAAAGCGTATGCCCGACAAGAACCCTATGACCCGTCCGCCATTGAGCGGGTCGATGCGTTGCGTGCTGCGTTGCTGGCCCAGGGGACTCCGGACCGCTCCAATCGTGCTGAGAGCAACGAGGCGTTTTACAATGCGGCCTTTTATGACGCCTACTTCTCGAATTACATCGAAGGGACACGCTTCGAGGTTGAGGAGGCGTACCGGATCATTGAGACCGGCCGCGTCCCGGTCGAGCGCCCTGAGGATGGACACGATATCCTGGGGACTTACCGGGTCGTCGGCAGCCTGGAGGAGATGACGACCATCCCGGCGAACTTTGCCGACTTTCAAACGCTTCTGAAGCGCCGACACGCCATGATCCTGGAGGGGCGCTCTGATAAACGCCCAGGACAATTTAAAGAGCTTCCCAACTTTGCTGGCCAGACCCGTTTCGTTGATCCTGACCTGTTGTCAGGGACGCTAAAACTGGGCTACGAAATGTGTCGCTCTTTAGAGCACCCCTTCGCCCGTGGTTTGGTCATGATGTTTCTGATCGCGGAAGTCCATCCTTTTGACGACGGTAATGGACGTATCGCTCGGGCAATGATGAACGCAGAACTTATTGCTGGTGACCAGGTCCGGATCTTCATTCCATCCGTCTATCGCAACGAATACGTCGCCAGCCTCAAGCGGCTCACCCATCACTCTCAGCCTGATGCGTTCATCAGGGTGATGAGCTATGCTCAGGATTTCGTTTCGCGGATCGATTTTTCGGTAAGAGAGAGTGCGAACGATATGCTCCGCGGCTGTAACGCATTTGCGGATCCTGCGGATACGGTCAAGCTACGGTTGCCGCCAGCAGAATGAACAGGGGGGAAAGGCCGGTATCTCTCCTTCTGTCTTGATGGTAATGCTGCCGGAGTTTGTGACCAGTGCGACGGACTAAACCAAGGCGGACTCACGCAACGGCGCAACGAACGCAACGTGAAATCTTTTTTGATCGCCAACTCAAATTGGTTTTACTGAATCTGCTTATCGACTTCGCTTCACCAATGAACAATTCGATAAGGACATAGGCAATTTCACGCTCGTTTGCGTTGCTCACTCAAGCCGCAAAGGCGCAAAGAAAATCGTGGTCTATCGGGTTAACCTTCGCGTCTTTGCGGCTTTGCGTGAGACAAGATTTTGATTTAGACCGCAAGCTAACCAGCTGTCCCGCGAGTTTAAATAGTTTCAGATTTTTCAATGAGACTCATGTTGAGTCAAATGGATAACCACATTACTGAAAAGCATATGAATTCAAGGTTTGCTTGCGTAGCGTCGTTGCGGCGTTGCGTGAGTCAAAAGGGTTTAAAGCACCGCGGTTTTTATTTTTGATCATACGTGAGGTGACCATGAGCGACCTGCTCCCCAACCAGACCAAAACCTGCACCTGCCAAAACAAACCGACTGGCCCCCTGCAACGCATCCTCAAACCGCTGGAGAAAGACCTCGGCGGTTTCAGCGTCCGCCGCCTGCTGCCGGCGGCGGCGCAAAAAGCAGTCGGCCCCTACGTCTTTTTCGACCACCTCGGCCCGGTGACCTTCCCGCCCGGCGCCGGCATTGACGTCCGACCGCATCCGCACATCGGCCTGGCGACCATCACCTACCTGCTCGACGGTGAGATCCTGCACCGCGACAGCCTCGGCTCAGTGCAGCCGATCCGCCCGCTGGCGATCAACCTGATGACCGCCGGCCGCGGTATTGTCCACTCCGAGCGGACCCCGCCGCAGGTGCGCCAGGGTGCGCACGATCTGCACGCCCTGCAGCTGTGGATCGCCCTGCCGATCGCCGACGAGCGCTGCGAGCCGGCCTTTCACCACTACCCGGCTGAGCTGCTGCCGGAGAGAGAACTTGCCGGTGGCCGGGTGCGGGTGCTGATCGGCAGCGCCTTCGGCCTGACCTCACCGGTAGCCACGAAATCCGACACCCTCTATGTCGATCTCAGGCTGCCGGCCGGCGCCTGTCTGGAACTGCCCCAGCTGGTGGGGGACTACGCCCTCTACACACTGGCCGGTGAGCTGCAGGTGGGCGGTGAAGCGCTGCCGCCACAGCAGATGGGGATACTCGGCAGTGGCGGCCCGACAACGCTGGTCGCCACAAGCGCTTGTCATCTGGTGCTGATCGGCGGTGAGTCGCTCGGTCATCGTACCGTCTGGTGGAACCTGGTGGCGAGCGACCACAAACTGATCGAAGCGGCGAAGAGTGCCTGGCGTGAACGGCGCTTTCCGCCGGTGCCGGGGGAGACCGAATTTATCCCGCTGCCGGAATGATTCCGCCCTTTGAGCGCTGACGTTTCGCCAAAACGTTGACTAAAGCCGCCAGTCAAGGTATCTATGGGGGCAGAACGCAGCGCAAGGAGTTGCAGAGAAAGGGCGGCGATGAACCGGGAGATTGAAGTCCGCAACCTGGCGGTCGATATCAGCGAAGACGATGTGAAGAAGCTGCTGGCGGTGGTCGGCCGGGTGTTGATGATTGAGATGGTGCCGATGCAGCGCTCGGTCAAGGCGCGGGTCACCCTGTCGGTGTCGGATGAAGCGACCGAGGCGATGCGCAAGCTCGATCACAGCCGTTTTCTCGGCCGCACCATCCGCGTCGTGCCGGCGAAAAAAACCAGACAATCAGCAATCTCTTGACCTCAATTGCCAGGCAACAAACCCCAGGACTAAATTTGTCGAACGCAGATAAAAGCGGATGGACGCAGATAAAAGCAGGACTTTTTCTCTGAATAAAGGATCAATGACAGCCTTTTTGCACAGGCAGATAATGTTTTTATCCGCCGTGATCCGCCCTTATCTGCGTTCGACAATGATTCTTTCCCCAGCTTTTTCGATGACAGGACCGTCGAATTTTAAAGCGGTTACCCACCCAGCGGGATGCCGACAGTGTTAAATCCGGATTCCTTTGATGTCGACGACGACCATGTGCAACGCGAGCGCAACCGCGCCCGCGAACTGCGCAAGAGCCAGTGGTGGAAAAACCGCATCGGCCAGGGGCGCTGCCACTACTGCGGTGCTCAGGTCCCCCCGAAAGAACTCACCCTCGACCACATCGTCCCGGTCTCCCGTGGCGGCCGCAGCACCAAAGGCAACTGCGTGCCGGCCTGCAAGGCCTGCAACAGCAGCAAGCAGTTGCTGACGCCGGTGGAGTGGAGTGCCTATCTGCATGACCACGGCTACGATCCCGACGACGGCTGCTGAAAAAACCCCATCTGCGGCGTTGCCCTTGGTCGCGTCGCTGCGACGTAGCGACCGCTACGCCTCACTCCTTGACCTGCCGGCGCCTTGCATCCGGGGCTTTTTGATCAGCCTTTAGCGGCTGCTTGTTCGTCTTTCACTGTAGTACAAAAAGCTTTTCACCACGAGGCACGAAGAACAGGAAGAGAAGGCAAAGCTAAAGCTATTTTGGACGCAGATAAAATCTGATCAGAGCGGATTTTAACCCTCCAGAATCTTTGGTTAAGTCTTGACCCAAAAGCTTTATCTGCGTTCATCAGATTTGATCTGCGTCCAAAAACCTCTTTTGCCTGTCTTAAGCCTTCCCCCGATTTTACAACCAACCGATCATCCGTAGATGCCGCACCAGGTTGATCACCCCCATGCCGGCAACCAGCAGGCCGGCGCCGCGCAACAGCCAGCTGCGGGCGCGACTGCTCAGCCAGCTGGCGGCGCTGCCGAACAGCAGCAGGCCTGGAGCGGTGCCGAGGCCGAAGACCAGCAGCATCAATGCTCCGGTGGTGACGGAGGCGCTCTGGGCGGCGGTGATGGCGACGGCGTAGAGGTAGCCGCAGGGGAGGAAGCCGAACAACAGGCCGAGGCCGAGGCCGGCCAGGGGGGCGGGGAGCGGCCGCAGGCGGGCGACGGCGGCGCCGATCAGTTGGGTCGGGGCGGCGAATTCGAGGCTGCTGGCGCGCAGGAAGCTGAACAGGCCGGCGGTGCCGAGGCCGACGAGGATGATGAACAGGTCGGAGAAGAGTAGCAGGCTGCGGGTCACCAGGCTGAACTGATCGGCGTAGGCGAGGGCGGAGCCGAGCCAGCCGACCAGGGCACCGATAGCGGTGTAGGTGACGATGCGCCCGGCGTGGTAGAGGAGCTGGAAGGTGAAGCCGCCGCGCTGGCCAGCCTCGGAGAGGCTCAAGGCACCGACCAGTCCGCCGCACATGCCGAGGCAGTGGCCGATGCCGAACAGACCGGTGCTAAAGGCCATCAGCAGCAGCGAACTGTTCATCGCAGGCGCACCTGTTCAACGTAAAAGGTGACGCGCTGGATGCGGCCGTCGCTGTGCGTGGCATCAAAGCTGATGCGCCAGGCGCCCATGGTGCAGGTGAAGATCATCTCGCCGAGGTAGGCGTCATCGCCGGGAACGACCTGCGGCCGGTTCTCCGGCATGGTCATCGACGGCATGTCCATGTTGCAGACCACCTTCGCCCCGCTCAACGGCTGACCGTCGGCATCGAACAGGTGGAGGCGAAACGGGATCCGGGTCATTGCTACCGGGACCGCTTCGGAGTCGAGCTCGAGGAGGGCGCTGCCGAAGTTGCTGCTCGCCGACTTGAGTTGCAGGGTTGCGGCGTTTGCCGGCAGACTGGGCAACAGGAGCAGCAGCAGTGCGGTCACCAGGACGCCGGTGCTGCGCAGCGCGTCAGTTATCATGTTTCCCTCCCGTTCCGGGCCCCGGTTCGTCGTCATCGTCGAGCATACGGTATTTCGGGCCTTCCATATCGTCGAACTCCCCCTTTTTCACCGCCCAGATGAAGAACAGCCAGACGCCGGTGCCGACGCACAGGGAGAGGAGGACCAGGATGACAATCGATTTGAACATGGAGGCACCGTGATTTCTTGGATCGAAGATGTCGTTCGCTTAAATGATCACATGCAGGATAGCAGAACCGGCGGGCTGCGTCCTCCGGGTTTTGTTTTTTATGGCGAATCGAAAGACTTAAAGTCGGCGGCGGGGGCCGAGACCCCCGG